>JAOAFY010000006.1:0-33055 GCA_026416035.1 Coriobacteriia bacterium
GCTTCCGCGAGCACGAAAACCTTCTCCTTGCCCTTGTGCTCGACCCTCAACGTGCCAGACCCGACGATGCGCTCGACGCCTGCTTCGATGCGCTCGGCCACCTCAGCGGACCCCGTCACCGTCACCTCATAGTGCGCCACAACCGCAGACGCTGCAAGCGAGGGCGCCTTCGGGTCCACGTACCGGGCCTCGACCGGTGCCAGCTCCTCGCGCGTCACCGCGGCCAGCGCGGCAAGGACCCGCTCTGCAGGCACGTGCGCAGTCAGCCAGAGGTCGTACATCTCGGCCAGTCCTGCTGTCCCGACAGGCAGGGCGGGACCGAATGCGATACGCATGTGCGGGTTGAATCCGTGCGTGACCGCGTACGGAAGCCCCGCTCTGCGGATCGCGCGTTCGCACGCGCGCGCCGTCTCCAAGTGCGACAGGAACCGCAGCATCCCCGTCTTGCGATACGTGACGCGCAGTCGGAAGCGAGATTCATCCACGGCTGCCCCCCGCTATCACGTTGGCGACGCCGAGGGCCCCGCACACGCCGCAGCCGGTGCACCCCGCCATCGTGCAATCCGCCGTCGTCTCGCCGGCGTACGCACGCGCGCGTTCTGCACGAAGGTACGCTTCTGAGACGCCCGCCGAGATGTGCGACCAGGGCAGGGGCTCGAACGGATCCTTCGCCTCGTTCGCGATGGCCTTCGCATCAACCCCGCACTGCGCGAACGCGTCCATCCACACGGACAGGTCGAACTCCTCGCTCCACGCGTCGAATCGCGCGCCGTGACGCCAAGCGACCTCGATCGCGTCTGCGACCTCACGCCCCCCACGCGCCAGCACCGCCTCCAGGAACGATGCCTCCGCGTCGTGATACGACAGCTCGACGCCCTTGCGCGGCATGTGCCGCTTAAGGAGCTCCTGGCGACGGATCACCTCCTCGAGCGGAGGCTGCGCGTCCCACTGGAACGGCGTGTGGGCCTTCGGGACGAACGTGGACACCGACACCGCGACGCGCACGCTCCCGCGCTCCTTCGGTGGAACCGCGTCGCGTGCGGCATCGACTGCTCGCCCGACGAGGGCGGATATCGCGATCACGTCCTCGTCGGTCTCGGTCGGCAAGCCGATCATGAAGTACAGTTTCACGCGGCGCCATCCGCTGGAAAACGCCCGAGCGATCGTGTCCAGCAACCCTTCCTCCGTGATGTTCTTGTTGATGACGTCACGCAGCCGCTGAGTCCCGGCCTCTGGAGCGATCGTAAGCCCCGTGCGCTTGGCTCCGCCTAGCACGCGTGCAACCTCGGGCGTGATCGCATCGGCACGCAGAGACGGAACCGAGATCCCGACATCAGTCCCGTGCAGGCGCCGGCCCAGTCGCCTGACCACGTCGGCGAACTGCGAGTGGTCGGCCGTCGACAGCGACGTCAAAGACACCTCGTCGTACCCGGTGCAGCGCAGCGCGCGGATCGCCTCATGCACTATCGCATCCGCAGGTCGCTCTCGTACGGGGCGGTAGATCATGCCTGCCTGGCAGAACCTGCAGCCGCGCGCGCAGCCGCGAAGGACCTCCACCGTCACGCGATCGTGCACCACATCCGCGTACGGCACGACTGGGCACGTCGGAGTCTTGTGCGCAGCGAGGGCGACGATGGCGCGGCGGATGACGCGTCGAGACCCTAGGCTCGGCACGTACACGCCTGGAATCGATGCGAGGGCATGGATCGCCTTCTCGCGAGAGCCCCCCTCGTCCCTGACCCGACGGTGCGTCTCGACGATCTCCACCACAGCGTCCTCGCCATCCCCCACGAGCACGGCGTCGAAGAACGCCGCGATGGGCTCGGGGTTGTACGCGCAAGGACCGCCGCCCACCACGATCGGGTCGTGCTCACTACGGTCGGCAGCGCGAAGCGGGATGCCTGCCAAATCGAGCAGCTCGAGGACGTTCGCATAGGTCAGCTCGTGCGGAAGCGTGATGCCGAGAAGGTCGAACTCGCGGACGGGGTCGAACGACTCTAAGGCGTAGAGAGGGACTGCGGCCTCCCGCATGGCAGTCGCCATGTCTTTCCACGGCACGAAGACGCGCTCACACGCGACTCCGCTTGCAGCGTTCAGGCGAGCATAGAGGATCTGGATGGCCTGGTTCGCCATGCCGACGTCGTACACGTCCGGGTACGCGAGCACAGCACGGTAGCGCACACCGTCGTCCGGAGGCGACACGGCGTTCCACTCGCAGTCCACGTAACGCGACGGCTGCTCCACCCGCGAAAGAAGTGCTGCGGGATTCCACAGGCGCCGCTCAGCCACGAGCCTCTCCCGCAGCACGCCCCACGACCGCTCGTGCGACGGTGGCAAGGTCCGCGCCGTTCTCGAAGTACGCGATGGCAGCTTTCCCCATCGCCAGAGTCCCGGAGTATCCGATCGCTCCCTTGACGGCCCACCCGACGATGGGGACGATGCCGACCACCTGACGAGCTATCGCCCGGAACACGAACCCTCCGCCGACGACGGCGAGAAGCTCCTTGATCCGCTCCGGACCCAACGGCTCGCCGTACGCGGCAGCGATCTGCAGCAACATCTTGATCTGGTTCGCAGTCATCACGGGCATGTCGGCGCCGGGAATGAACCCCATCGTGCCGATCGCAGCGTTTTGCCACGCAGTCGCACGCACAGCAGCTTCGGCGACCGCACCGCGCATGAACGGCAAGTTCCGTGCGAGCGCCAACCGCTTGGACGGGATCTCCTCCGCCAACCACCCGGCCAGGCGGTCGTCTACGAGGCGCCGGACGTCGACATCCGTCAACACGTCGGCAGCGGGGTGGCCAGCCGTCTCCACGACCACAGCCCTTTCTGACCCGGGGACTACGGCCAGCACGACGGCGGGAAGCAACCGCTCGCGGGCTTCCTTCAGGAGCCGCCGGACATCCTCGGTGAGCCCTCCGGCAGCAACCACGAGAGCATCGGCCTTCTGTTCGAGCACGAGCGGCTCCCCTGCCCCAGCCACGGATATGGCGAGCCGGGCCTTGCCGGTCGTGGGCCTGAGCTGTTCGCGAAGCCGATCCACCAGCGCTTGCGGCGCATCGATCTCCACGACGACCTGGAGCAGCACATCACGGGACCGCTCGCTGTCCAGCTCCGCCCCGGAGCGAACCAGGTCCGTCACCTGCAAGGATCTCGTCCTCACGGCACCCTCCGCCTCACGTCATGTCCCATACCGGCGCGACCAGACAGACTGCAGCAGGCCCACCGCCCCAAGGTTCGTGACCATCGCTGACGACCCGAAGCTCATGAACGGCAGCGGGATGCCCGTGATAGGCATCATCCCGACGCTCATGCCGATGTTCTCGAGTATCTGGAAGGCCCACATGCCGATGATACCCGCGGCGATGAGCGCCCCGTAGAGGTCGCGAGACGATGCAGCGATGCTCAGCGCCGTCAACAGCAGGCCGAGGTACAGACCGAGCAAAGCCACAGCTCCGACGAACCCCAGCTCCTCGCCTAGGACCGCGAAGATGAAGTCGGTGTGCCGCTCCGGCAAAAAGTGCAGATTCGACTGTGTGCCCGCACGGAGCCCCTTGCCCGAGATCCCTCCGGAACCAACGGCGATCTTCGACTGCTGGAGGTTGTATCCGGCACCTGCCGGATCGCGCTCGGGATCGATGAACACGAGCAGCCTGTCCTTCTGGTACTGCTTGAGCGCCACGTCCTTGCCGGCGATCTTGTCCAGCGTGCCATCGACGGCGAAGACGGCCGTCACCGACACCGCGACAAGCGCACCGATGACGAGGAACCGCCGGCCCTCCAGTCCCCCGAGCAGGAGCATCGCCATCGTGATGCCCACGAACACCATCCCCGTGCCGAGGTCTGGCTGGAGCAGGATCAACCCGATCGCCGCTGCAAGGTATCCGAGCACCCGCCACATGTCGCGCGGGCGTTCGATCCGACCCTCGTACTCCGCGATGAGCGCGGCCATGACGACGATGAACACCAGCTTGCCAGGCTCCGACGGCTGGAACAGCCGCACGCCGGCGACCTGCAGCCACGAAGTGGCTCCTTTCGCCGTCGTCCCGAGCCCGGGGATGCGCGGCGATACGAGGAGGAATGCGAGCAAGCTCATCAGCGGGCCAGACCAGTGCCTCAGCGCCTTGTAGTCTACGAACCACGCCACGCCGAGCGGCACGAGGCCGACGGCTACGCCTACGAGATGCCGCTTGAACAGCCCGTCACCGCCTGCCATGCCAGAGGTCGCGGACCACACCATCACGGAACCGTACGCGACCAGCAGCGCCGAGAATGCGAGCAGCGGCACGTTCACGAGGTCGAAGAAGCGCTCCTTGCGGCTCTTGTCCAGAGGCCGGCGTCCGGCCGAACGACGCGACGTACCGATCATCTCGACTCATCCTTCGCATGGACCTCGATGATAGGCTGGCCGAGAAGCTTCGCCAGGATGTTGCGTGCGGCGGGCGCTGCGACCGACCCTCCGTGGCCGCCCTGCTCCACGACCACCGCCACGGCATACCGGGGGGCCTCGGCCGGAGCAAATGCGCAGAACCACGCGAAGTCGTCCTTGCCTGCGACCTGCGCCGTGCCGGTCTTGCCCGCCACGGTGACGCCGAAGCCTCTGAACGCGCTGGCGGCCGTCCCTGATTCAGTGACGCGCACGAGAGCACGACGCATGACGGCAAGATTGCCGGCATCGACGGGCACGCGCGCAGCCGCTTCCGGACGGTACGACCGGGCGATCGCCCCATCCGCATCCAAGACGTCTTTCAGGACGTGCGGGCGCATGACCGTCCCGCCATTTGCGATGCCTGCGTACACCGCAGCCATCTGCAGCGGCGTCACAAGCATGTCTCCTTGACCGATCGCCAAGTTCACGGTGTCTCCAGGCAGCCACATCTGCCACTCCGGGTAGTCCCGGTTGTACTCCTTCTTCCAGGCAGCATCGGGAACGCGTCCGCGCAGCTCGCCCGGCAGGTCGATCCCGAGCCGGTCGCCAAGCCCGAAGCGCCGGGCGAACGACTGCAGCTCCTCCTTCTTGCGCTTGTAGAACTCGTAGCCGATCTCGTAGAAGACCGTGTCGCAAGATTCCTCGATCCCGCCATCGAACGAGATCGATCCGTGGCCGGTACGTTTCCAGCACCACTTCGGCCACTGCTCGCCCATCTCTGTCCACTTGCCCTCGCACCGGTAGTACCTGCCGCTGTGCGTGATGCCTGCCTCCAGGCCGGCCAGACCCGTCACGGCCTTGAAGGTGGACGCGGGTGGATACGCTCCCATGACGGCCCGGTTGTTCAGCGGATACTCACGCGAGGGGTCGGTGAGCGCCTTCCATTCGGATTGGCTGATGCCTCCGAGGAACACGGCCGGGTCGTACGACGGCGCGCTTGCCATCGCAAGCACCTCACCGGTCTTGACGTCGAGCACGACGGCCGCACCGGCCTTCGCCTTCGTGAACCCCTGCCTGTGAGCCTCGGCTATCGCCCTGGCTAGCTGCTCCTCGGCCACGCGCTGAACATCGATGTCGATCGTCAGCCGGATGTCTCTTCCGGCGATCGGGGCTTCTTCGTTGATGATGCGGATCGGCCTGCCCGAGGCGTTCACCTCGATGAGCCGACGCCCCTTGTCGCCTTGGAGGACTCGCTCGTACTGCGCCTCGACACCGGCCTTCCCGACTATATCTCCCAACTCGTAACCAGCGGTTGGGTCAGAGCGCTTCAGCTGCTCTTCGGAGATCTCTCCCGTGTACCCGAGGACGTGCGCCCCGACCGATCCGAACGGATACTCGCGAACAGCCACCTGCTCGACACGCACCCCGGGGAAGCGGCTGCCTTGCTCAGACAGCTTCGCGATCACGTCTAACGGCACGTCCACGGCGATCGCTCGCGGCCGAAGCGCCTCGATGCGCGCATCGATGATCGACTCGAACACCTGCTGAGGATCCATGCCGAGCATGTCCGCCACCGGTCCGAGCGTCTCGCGGATCTCGGCACGCGTGGGGTCGTCGTTCTTCGACGCGCTTTGGGCGCGGACGATCAGGGAGCGGATCGTCTCGTCAGCAGGATCCAGCGCGACCGCCAGCGAGGGCCGGTTCGTCACGAGCAGCTTGCCGTTCCGGTCGAGAATCCGTCCACGCGGGGCATCGAGGGAGATCTCCCTGACCCTGTTGTTCCGCGCCAACTCGGCGTACTTCTCACCGGCGAGCACCTGCATCGTCCACAGACGCACGACAAGCGCCCCGAGCACGACGATCACCACAGCGCCGAGCGCGGCGAAACGGGACTTCAGCTGTTCACGGAAAGCCGGCACGAGCACTGAACCTCTCTGGAACGCCCGCTCGTCCCGCCTCGGCGGGAGAACTCACGCGACGCGACGGAACGAACGGATCCGGCGGTCCGGCCGCAGCGCGCGCGACAGCCACGGGTAGACCGCCAAAGCCAGCACGGCATTATACATCCCGCGTGGCAGCACGACCGAGAACAGGGAGCGCCAGAACGGCAGCTCGCTTCCCAGCACGATGAGCACGATCAGGTAGACGAGCTCTGCGGCAAGGCCGGCGAGCAGCGCCACGGTGAAGGGCAACAGCCAGCCCTCTGCGAACACGTTGGCCTGGAGCATGCCGGCGGTGTACCCCACAAGCGTCAACACGAACGCCCATGCTCCTATCGGGCCGCTCCCGAGGAGATCCAGCAGAAGTCCCGCGACGAACCCCGCTACCGCCCCCGAAGACGCACCGTTGACGAGAGCGAGCGTGATGACCACCAGCAGCGGGAAACTGGGCACAACGCCAGCCACGCGCATGTGCGGAGCGATGGCTGCCTGGATTACCGCGGCGGCGATCAGCGCGAGCGCGGTCGACCACGTCCTGGATTGCGTCATTCCACACCGCCCCCAGGCTCAGCCGGGATCGTCCCCAACAAGATGACGACTTCCTCGAGCTCGTCGATCGGGACACGCGACCGCAGCACGATCCTGGGGAAAAGGTCCGCGCGCCTCGCATCCACCTGTATCACGTCGCCCACGACGATGCCCTTCGGGTAGACGCCACCGAGACCTGAGGTGATCACGACATCTCCGATGATTGGGACCTTGCTCTTGTCCACGTACTCCATCGTGAGCGTCCTGTCGATGGATCCGCGCACCACCCCGAGAGCACGCGTACGCTGGATCATCGCCGCGACGCCGCTCTGCTCGTCGGTAATCAGCCGCACACGCGAAGAATGCTTGGCCACGGTCTCGATCTGTCCCACGAGCCCCTGGGGCGCCAAGACGGGCATCCCGGACTGAACGCCGTCTGCTGTGCCCCGGTCGATGATGATCGAACCTTCCCACGAGCTCGTGGGCCGTCCGATCACCCGCGCGCCCAGCTGGGCGAGACGACGCTCTTCGACGAACGCCACCAACTGTCGCAGGCGGTCGTTCTCCTGGCGAGCCTCCTCGAGGTCGGCCAGGCGGGACTTCAGTTCCTCGTTCTGGGCTTTGAGCCTCTCCACCTCGCGCCTCGACACGGCGAGCCCCGCGAACCAGTCTCCGACGGCCTCGAACGGTCGCGCAAGAACGCTTCCAGTCTGAGCCACAGGAGCGGCGACTTCGAGGGTGCCGGCGCGCATCCGGTGCAGCAAGCCGCCATCGCCCTCACGGTAGTAGACGGTGACGAGCACGATCGATGCTACCAGCAACGCGCCCAGCAGCATCGGGTTGCGCGGATTCCGCTCCTTCTCGGCGATCCTCATCGTCTACCCCGGCTACCGGGTCACCGTGAGGACCTTCTTCAAGACGTCGATCTCCTCAAGAGCCATCGCAGAGCCGATCACGACGTTCGTCAGAGCACTCTCGGACACGTGGACCGGCATGCCGGTCTCGTACCTGATGCGCTCGTCCAGGGCCTGCAGCAGAGCGCCGCCTCCCGTGAGCACGATGCCGTACTCCATGATGTCGCTCGCAAGCTCGGGCGGAGTCTTCTCGAGGGTGCCCTTGATCGCCGAGATGATCGCCTGCGTCGGCTCCTCGACGGCGACCCTGATCTCTTCAGAGGAGATCGTGATCGTACGCGGCAGCCCAGTGAGCAGGTCGCGACCCCTCACTTCCGCATCCATCTCCTCGGGCAGCGGATGCGCCGACCCGATCTCGAACTTGATCTCCTCAGCAGTACGCTCGCCGATCAGCAAGTTGTACTCGCGCTTGATGTGGTTGATGATCGCCTCGTCGAATTCGTCTCCGCCGATGCGGATGGACTGCGACACGACGATCCCGCCGAGGGAGATGACCGCCACCTCGGTGGTGCCGCCACCGATGTCCACGACCATGTTCCCCGTAGGCTCCTGGATCGGGAGCCCGGCACCGATCGCGGCAGCCATCGGTTCCTCGATGAGGTAGGCCTGCCGTGCGCCAGCCTGCATGGTCGCCTCGAAGACCGCACGTTTCTCGACCTCTGTCACGCCAGAAGGAACACACACGACGACGCGCGGCTTCGGCTGCCAGGGAAACCGCTTCTGCCGTGTCTTGCTGATGAAGTACCGGAGCATCGCCTCGGTCACTTCGAAGTCGGCGATAACCCCATCCTTGAGCGGTCGGATAGCGACGATCGAACCAGGCGTACGCCCGAGCATCCGCTTGGCTTCGATTCCGACAGCAAGGACGCGCTTGGTGTCCTTCTCGACGGCGACGACAGAGGGCTCGATCAGCACGATGCCGCGCCCGCGCACCGACACACGAGTGTTGGCGGTGCCGAGGTCGACAGCCATGTCGCTGCCCCACGAGTTGAAGAACATATCCACAAGCGACAATGCGCTCTCCCTTCGTGCATCGTGCGTGCGCTACGGGGCCAGGCAGCGTAGCTCGTCCGCCGATAGCACCAGCGCAGCCGTGCAGAGTGTAGCACACCAAGCGCCCGCGAACCCTCTTGGGTCACACAACGCCGCAGGTAGGAGGGCATGTCAGCGATGCATACCGGTCACATCAGACCCATCTGGCGCAGGCTGCTGTGCCGACCGTCACCGATCACGACGTGATCGAGGACCTCGATGCCGAGCACGTCCCCGGCGCGCACCAGCCGCTGCGTCAGCTGTATGTCAGCTGAAGAAGGCGTCGGATCTCCGCTGGGATGGTTGTGAACGACCACGACTGACGCGGCGGACGAGCGCACGGCCTCCTTGAACAGTTCCCGCGGGTGCACGATCGATGCGTTCAAGCTGCCTATGGAGACCTCTATCGTCTTGATGAGCCGGTTCTTGGTATTGAGGGCGAGCGCCCAGAAGTGCTCACGGTCGCACCCGCGCATCTGCGGCTCACACAAGGCCACGACATCTTCAGGCGTCGACACGACCGGCCGCTCGCTCACGGGTCCCAGCATCGCCCTGCGAGCGAGCTCCACCGACGCAAGCACCGCCGCTGCGCGTGCGGGCCCCACGCCACGGTGCGCCACCAGGTCTTCTGCACGCAATCCCCACAAGCCGCCCGGAAGCGGGTGCGCCCGCGCAAGACGCGCACCGACGTCGCTGCCGTCCTCGCAAAGGATCGCGCTCAGAAGTGCGCCGTCGCTTAGCGCATCCGCTCGTCCCGCAAGCAGAAGCTCACGCGGTGAATGAACGACACCCACGACCCGCGGCGCCACGATTCCCGACCTCCGTACTCATCTGCTCGGGCAGGAAGACCCTTCTGTCCGGGAGATGAGCGCTCCGGCGACCGCACCGGTAGCCAGGCCGAGGGGCAAGCACGAAAGCAGCGCAGGCGTGGCGAGCGTCACGACCGCGCCTGTAGACACGACGAATGCAGCTGCAGTCAACTGTGCAGCCACATGAGCGAATGCGCCCATCGCGGAGATGCCCATCGGGGACAGGCCTCGCGCACGCGCTGCACAAGCCATCGCTGCGACGGATGCGGCCGCCCCTGCTGCGGACAGCAGGAACGCAGGTCCTCCCAGGGTGCCGGCGAGCATGCCCACGAGCAGAACTCGCGCGAAGGTGACGCGCAGTGCAGGTCTCCAACCCCACTTGAGGAGAACGACCAGCGTGGCCGCATTGGCGAGGCCGAGCCTCACACCAGGAAGCGGAGACGGTACCCATGACTCCACGAGACCCAAAGCGCATGCGAGCGCCAGCATCACGGCGTCGCTCGCAAGCGCGCGGGCGGCCTCGTGCCGCTGCGGCACGACGGAGGTTCCGGTCGCAATCGTGTCAGCGGACGAGCGCATCGAGGCTCCGTTCATCGCCCTCCACGGTCACCGTCACGCCGTTCGGGATGCAGACGACGGCCTCGCCAGGAGCATCGATGCTGCCCGCCCGGATGCACACCTTGTCTCTGCACGACGAGGATACGACGCGCAGCGTTCCGTGGTGCACTTCCAAGATGACACTGCCAGCAAGCCCATCGACGCGATACCGCGCGTCTTCACGCAGCGAGATGTGCCGCACTCCCGCGGGGCACCTGACGACCGCGACGGCTCCGCGGGTCGAAGCGTGAGCCCACGCACCTGACAGGGGCGTAGCCGCACATGCAGCGCACAGCAAGAACGCTATGACGATGCGGTCAAGCCTGGTCACGACGCCTCCGCTGGCTCATCAGTTCCAGGCATCGACGAACTCCTGGGACCGACGGCCGGACCCGCACCGTCTGCCGCCATGGCGTCCACACCCCTACCGCGGCCGTAGAGGTCGATGCACTGCTGCGGACAGGCGTCGACGCACGCACCGCACGCCGTGCACGAACCGTAGGCGACCACCGCGACGCCATCCACCACGTGGATCGCGTCGCTCGGACAGACGCGTTCGCACTTCTTGCAGGCGATGCAGCAGCGTGCGCACGCCGCCTTGCGATCCTTCGGTTTGCTGTGCGCGGAGCACCGCACGACCACGTAGGAACCCTCGGGTACGAGCCACAGCAGCTTCGTGCCGCCCCGAGGGCAGGTCTGCACGCACACACCGCAGCCGGTGCATCGCGCAAGGTCGACGACCGGAAGCCCCCGATCGTCCAGCCGCAAGGCGCCGAACGGGCACGCGCGTACGCAATCGCCGTACCCCAAACACCCCCACTGGCACGCCAGCGGACCCCCTGCCAGCCGGGACGCAGCCGTACACGAAGGGACTCCGCGGTACTCGAATGCGCGCTGTGCTTGGGTGCCGCCGCCGCACGCCCGAGCCACGACCAACGCAGCCACCTCGCAGCGCTCGGCGCCGACGAGGTCCGCAATTGCGTCCGCAGTCTCCTGTCCGCCGGCTATGCACGCGGAAGGCGCCGCCTCGCCTTGCGCGATGAGCTCAGCGGTCGCGAAGCACGACGGGTTCCCGCACGCGCCGCAGTTGGACCCCGGGAGCAAAGACAGAATCTGTTCGACCCTTGGGTCGACCTCCACCCAGAAACGCCGGGAAGCTATCGCGAGCACCCCGGAAGCGACCAGCCCCAGCACTCCGAGCGCGCCGACCGCCTTGATGACGAGAGCAGCCTCCATGGCCTCCCCCTACAACCCGAACCAGCCAGCGAATCCGACGTATGCGAACGAGAGCAGGCCGGCAGTGATGAACGCGATCGGGGCTCCTTTGAGCGCTTCGGGCACCGGGGCGGCCTCGAGGCGCTCACGCAGCGCAGCGAACGTGAGCAGCGCGAAACCGAATCCCACTGACACACCGACGGTGTAGACGAGGGCCTCTCCGAGCCCGAGGGACGATCCAAGCGCGATGTTCATCTTGAAGAACCCGGGCTTGGCGGACTCCGTCGCCGTCGCAAGCACCGCGCAGTTCGTCGTGATCAACGGAAGGTAGATGCCCATCGCGCGATAGAGCACGGGGCTCGCCTTCTTGAGGTACATCTCGACGAACTGCACAAGCGCCGCAATGATCAGGATGAACGCCGGGATGTACAGGAACTCCCCTACTCCGAGCGGTGAAAGGATGAACTTCCACGCCATCCAGGTCGCACCCGAGGCGAGCGTCATCACGAACACGACCGCGAGGCTCATCCCTATCGAGGTGGACATGCTGCTCGACACGCCGAAGAACGGGCACAACCCGATGAACCGCGTCAGAAGGATGTTGTTGACGAGAGCGGCGCCTACGAACAGGAGAGCCAACTGCGCAGCAGCCGTCATCGGCAAACACCCCTCTCTTCGCCGACACGGGAGACAAGGGCGCGCCACAAAGCCAGGAACAACCCGAACAGGACGAACGCCCCGGGGAACAGCAGCACGACGGCGGGCGCGGGATACCACGACGGCAGCCCGACGAGCGTGGCACCAAGGAACTTCACCGCGCCAGACCCGAACAGCTCACGCACGAACGCGAACAGGACGATCACAGCCGTGTACCCGATACCCATACCGAGTCCGTCTGCGATGGAAGCCAACACGCCGTTGTGGTATGCGAACGCCTCTGCTCGCCCGAGAATGATGCAGTTCACGACGATGAGCGGGATCCAGATGCCAAGGAAGGCGTACACACTCGGGACGAACGCCTTCATGACCAGGTCCACGATCGTCACGAAGGAGGCGATCACGACGATGAACATCGGGATCCTGACCTCGTCAGGGATGAACCGCCTGAAGACGGAGATGATCGCGTTGCTCATAGTCAGCACGAAGATCACGGCGATGCCCATGAACACCGCACCCTGGAACTGCGTCGATACCGCGAGGGTCGCACACAGTCCTATCATCAGGATCATCAACGGGTTCTCGCGGGTGATGCCCCGGACGAAGACCTGCATCAGATGCTTCACTGCCTGATCACCTCCCCCGGATCGCCAAGAACGCCGCCCCCGCAGCGGCGACGCAGTTCTTCACCGCCCGCGACGACCGCGTAGCCCCTGAGATCGCATCGAGCGCACGCACATCGCGGTCCCCGAACCCCGCGGGGAGCTCGGTGAATTGCTTCAAGAACCACTGCTCGGATTCGACCCTGGTTCCCAGACCGGGCGTCTCGTTCATCGACAGGATGGTAAGCCCCTGGACTTTCCCGTTCCTGTCCAATCCGATAACCATCCTCACCGGGCCGCCGTACCCGCGTGCCGAGACGCGTATGCACCACCCTGCATCATCGCCGGACGCGGCGTATCCGCGCCACAGCCCCTCGATCTGCCCGGCGGCAGCCGCCTTCTTGGCAGCATCCAGGAGCACCGGGGCTACCGGCTCGAAGCGCGCAGCGTCTGGCAGGACCTTGGCCATCGCTCGCTGCTCGGCCGCACGCTCCTGAGCAGCTATCCGCGGAGCCGTCACGGAGTAGGTGACAGCCAGGCCGCCCGCCGCCACGACACACGTCGTGACGACGGATGCAACGAGCCTCAGAGGCGAGCTAGCCATCGCGCCTCACCCACCCGAAGGTCCTGGGTGCGAAGATCCTGTCAAGAAGCGGCGCCATGCCGTTCATGAAGAGGATCGCGAACGTCGTCGCTTCCGGCATCGCTCCGAAGAACCGTCCGATCGCATTGAACGCCCCGCACCCGATGCCGTACACGAGCCGGCCGTGCCGCGTCATCGGCGAAGAAACGTAATCGGTCGCCATGAAGAACGCGCCGAGCATCACACCTCCCGCCAGCACGTGGAACAGCGGATCGGAGCCGAAAGCGGCCGCAAGCGCCGCCATCGTCCCGACGTACCCGACGGGGATGCGCCAGTCGATGATCCCGCGAGCGATCAGGACAAGCCCGCCTGCGATCAGAAGCGCTGCCGACACTTCGCCGAGAGAGCCCTGCAGGTTGCGGAAGAGCAGCGGCTGGTACTGCGCCGCAAGATCGAAGCCGTACCCGCCTTTCGCCGCCCGGTCTGCCGCGGCGATCGCAAGCCTCGTCGCGCCGCTGATGGCGTCCAGCGAACCGTTGCCGGCGACGTCGATCGTCTGGTACCAGCCCTTCGTCGGGAGCTTCGAGAGGATGCCGCTCCATGACAGCACGACGAAGGCCCGGCCGACGAGCGCAGGGTTGAACAGGTTCCAACCCAGCCCGCCGAACACCATCTTGCCGAGCCAAATCGCCACGACCGCTCCAGCGATGGACATCCACCACGGAGCCCTGGGCGGCATCGACATCGCGAGGAGCAGGCCCGTCACCAGGGCGCTGCCATCCGCCAGAGTCTGAGTCCGGCGCGCCACGGCGTTCCACACGGCCTCCGCACCAAGAGCGCCGCCGATGCACGACGCATACGTGATCGCGGCCGGCGTGCCCATGGACACGAGCGACCACACCGCCGCCGGCGCCAACGCGCCGACGACCCATAGCATGATCGAGGTGCACGATCCCCTCGCACGGATGTGCGGGGGCGCTGCAACCACGAAGCGGCCTTCGGGCGACGCCTCGCTCACGGCTTCACCCCCTTCGCAAGCAGTGCGCCTTTCGCGAGCCGGATGAGCTGCACGAGCGGCCGTCGCGTCGGGCACACGTAGGCGCACGCGCCGCACTCGATGCAGTCCAGTGCATGGAACTCCCCGGCCCTGTCCCAGAGATGCGCGTTCGCGTACGTCCCGATCGCGAACGGCTGCAGGAACATCGGACACGCCTCAGAGCACCGGCCGCAACGGATGCACGGCTGATCGCCGTCCACCGGGGGCGCGGCGTCGTCGGGTCCGAGTACGACCACGCCAGACATGCCCTTGGTCACCGGCACGTCGAGCGATCCCAGCGCCGGCCCTGTCATCGGGCCACCCGCAACCACCCGCGCCACCTCGCCGGCGAACCCCCCAGCTGCCCGGATGAGGTCGCTGACGAGCGTCCCGAGGAGGACCCGGTAGTTGCCTGGACGAGCCACGCGGCCGGTCACCGTCACGATGCGCTCCATGAGCGGCTTCTGAAGATCGATTGCCTCGGCGATCGCCGCTGCTGTGCCCACGTTGTGCACCAGCGCTCCGGCGGCTGCAGGCAGCTTCCCGTGGGGCACCTCTTTTCGGAGCACGGCCCAGATGAGCTGCTTCTCAGCGCCCTGCGGGTACTTCGTCGGCAAGACGAGGACTTCGACGTCTGTCCCATCCGACGCCTTGCGCAGCGCTTCCGCCGCGTCCGGCTTGTTCGCTTCGACTCCAACCACCACGCGCGCTGCACCGAGCGTCGTGCGCAGTATCGATGCGCCGCGGACCACAAGATCAGGCGATTCGAGCATCAGACGATGGTCGCAGGTCAGGTAGGGCTCGCACTCACAGCCGTTCAAGATGACGGTCGAGACCTCGAGGTCTTTCGGTGGAACCAGCTTGACGGCCGTCGGGAACGCTGCGCCTCCCAAACCGACGATCCCTGCCGCCCGCACGATCGAAGGCACGTCTCGTCCTTCGACGCGCACCCACTGCTCGAAGTCCTGGTCCTCGTAAGGCGCTATCGTCACGCACGCAGCACGAGTCCCGGCAGCGGTGAGGCACTCGCCCACGCTGACGACCTCGCCGTCGACCGGGCTGTGCACGGGCGCGCTCACGAGCGCATCGACAGAGCCGATCACCTCTCCGCGACGGACACGCTGCCCCGCCTCGACCATCGGCTGGCAGGGCGCCCCGAGGTGCTGCACCAGCGGCACGACGAGACGCTCCGGCACGGGAGCACGCTCGATCGCGCTACCGGCACTCAAGTGCTTCATCTCCGGAGGATGGATGCCCCCGAGGAACGCGCCTTTCAGCACTCGACCACCTCGCTTACGCACGACCCTGCATGACCGTACCAGATTCACGCTCGGGCCCGAACTCCCTTGCGGCCGCGACGCGAATGGTCTCCTGAATCGGTGAACGGTGATACCTCGCCAGGGCGGATCACGAGAAGAAGATGGCGATCTCCCGTTCAGCGCTCTCGGGCGAATCGGAGCCGTGGATGATGTTCGCGTCCAGCGAAAGCCCGAAGTCGCCGCGGATGGTACCCGGCGCAGCATCCTTCGGATCCGTCGCCCCCATGAGCTTGCGCACGACGGCGACCGCCTCCTCGCCGGAGACCACCATCTTGACTACCGGCCCCGACGTCACGTAGCCGATCAGACCCTCGTAGAACGGCTTGCCGGCGTGCTCGGCGTAGTTGGCTTCAGCCTGCTCCCGTGTCACGACGCCCAGCTCCATGCGCTCGATGGCCAGACCAACGTCCTCGATGCGGGACACGATCCGGCCGATGAGACGGCGTTCGACTGCATCGGGCTTGATCATCACGTAGGTGCGCTGGAACACGGCTGCTCCTCCGTCGGGTCGGGACAAGACTGCGTAACGGTACCAACAAGACGAATCGGCGTGCAACGCCTCGCGACCTCGACGGATCCAATCAGTCCTGCGTCGACCGCCAATCGTTGGCGATGCCGCTGACCTTCCATCCGACACCTTCTCGCACGAGCGAGACCTTGTACGCGAGCGGCGCGCCTTGCTCGAGCACGATGACCAGGTCGACCGTCGAGGTCTTCGCCGACCGGTCGACGGAACCGATGCGATACGAGGTGAACCGTGGCGGCAGGCCGCTCATCTCCTTCTCGACGTCCACGGTCGGCACTGCCACCCAATAGCCGTCGACCGGCTTCCCTGCGCGGTGCGCTTCCAGAAGCCCCCTCACGGTCATCTGCTGCGTCGGGAACCCGATGCCGCTCGCCCACAGGAACCCCAACAGACCGACAGCCATGCCCACGATGGCCACGACCGAGCCGATGCGCGCGAACAGGCCCTTCTGCTGGCGGCGTGCCTGGCGCTCCGCCTTGCGCGCGGCACGGTCCGCTTCCCGCATCTCCTCTTCGGTGCGCGTGAAGAACGCGAGGTCCTCATCCGGCTCCTGATCGGAGAGGACGGGCGGCATCTCCCCCGTCCGCCACCCCTCCACGGTCTCGCGACGCGGCTGTTCGAGCTTCCGGCGGCACGCGTCGTACGCAGCGACTGCCTCCGGGGCGAGGGTGTGCCCGTACTCGGTCGTGGCACGGTCGAACGCAGCGAGGGCCTCCTCGTGCCGGCCTGAAGCCGCAAGCGCAAGACCCAGATTCGCAGCCGCCTTCCCCTTGCCAGAGTAGCCGTCGACGTCCAGTGCGGCCTTGAACGCCTCGATGGCTTCCTCGTGACGCCCTTGTGAGAGGTAGCACGTCCCGAGGTTGTTCAGCGTCTTGCCTGGATCGGGGTTCGAGCTGTCGAGAGCGGCAGACCGGTACGCCTCGCACGCTTCCTCGAACCTGCCGAGTTGAGCGAGCGACGACGCCGCCCCCTGCAGCGCCTTCCAGCGCGATGGGAAGGTCGGGTCGTCGAGCGCCGCACGATACGACGATACCGCCGCGGCGTGATCGCCCGCCGCAGCCTGCGCGATGGCAAGGTTGCACAGAACGGATGCGCGGTTCGGCAGCGCGGGGTCGGCGACCGCCCGCTCGTACGCCATGACGGCGTCGGCCGCTCGGCCGAGCTTCATCAACGCATTGCCGGCCTTCGCGAACGCCACGCCAGCACCTTCACCGCCACTGCCGGCCGCCAGAAGGTACTCGCGAGCCGCGGTCCGCCAGTCGCACGAACGGTACGCCTCCTCGGCGCGTCTGATCGCGTTCTCGTCCACGGAAGCGGCCTTCCTCACTCGTTGCGCTCGATGCGCACAGAGACCATCTCGTCGCCCGGCACGATGGCCTTCACCACGTCCATCCCGTCGATCACGTGCCCGAAGACCGTGTATTTCCCGTCAAGGAACGGTGCGGGCGCCAGGCAGATGTAGAACTGGCTGCCAGCACTGTCAGGATCCTTGGCACGCGCCATGGCGACCGTGCCCTCGAGGTGGGGACGGTTGTTGAACTCGGCCTTCAGACGCCACCCTGGCCCACCGGTGCCTACGGGTCCCGCGCCGGTCTTCGAGTTCGGGTCTCCCCCTTGCACCACGAAGCCCGGCTCCACCCGATGGAAGGTGGTCCCATCGTAGAATCCAGACTCGCACAGCTCGATGAAGCTTGCGACGTGGTTCGGGGCGTCATCGGGGTAGAACGCGATGCGGATCTCCCCCTTGCGGGTCTCGATCACCGCGACCTCGTCACCCTTGACCTTGACATCCGAGATGTGCAACGGGACCTCCTCCGGGAACACCGCCACGGAAGCATCCTCGCCCGCGCGGTCGACTGCATTGGCGTGCATCTGGTCAGGACCGCGTCTTTCGAGCGCACATCCTGGCACCATCGCGACGACTGCGGCAAGAACGGCTGCCGTCACTGACGCCGTCACACGGCTCACACTTCGACCCTTCATCCCTGCCTTCCGCGCTTCACGGGCACATGCGTGTCCGATTCTACCACCCGCTTAGGCCCCGCAAGCGCGCTGGCGCGGTCGCGTGCGTGTGCTATCGTTTCGAGCCGTGCAACCGTACGGGGGCGGTCGCGCACAGCACGCGGACGGCCGGTACGCCGGCATGGTCAACGAGGAGGCGATGCTCGTGGGAGCGCCAAGCACCGACAAGGTCCGCAACGTCGTCTTGGTCGGCCATGGGGGCTCGGGAAAGACGTCGCTCGCCGAGGCGATGCTCTTCATGGCAGGCCAGACCAAGCGCCTCG
The DNA here is from genome assembly GCA_026416035.1 of Coriobacteriia bacterium. GTDB lineage: Bacteria > Actinomycetota > Coriobacteriia > Anaerosomatales > Anaerosomataceae > Parvivirga. Next base: position 18,416 of record JAOAFY010000006.1, read on the forward strand.
GCAGCGTGGACGACGGCCACTCGACCCTCGACTATGACGCTGAGGAAGTCAAGCGGAAGATGACCATCAACCTCGCGCTCGCTCCGGTTGTGCACGACGGGGTGAAGATCAACGTCATCGACACGCCTGGATACGCAGACTTCATCGGGGACGCGATCGCGGGCATGGAGGCCGCCGAGATGGCCCTGTTCGTCGTCGACGCAGTCTCAGGGCCCCAGGTCCAGACGCGCAAGCTCTGGAAGATCGCAGGCGAAATGGGGATAGCGCGGGCGGTTTTCATCAACCGCATGGACAAGGAGCACGCTGACTTCGACGCGGTGATGTCCGCGCTCGCAGCGTCGTTCGGCCACCGCGTCGGCGCCGTGCAGATTCCGATGGGGGCAGAGTCATCGTTCCGGGGCGTCGTGGACGTGATCCGGATGCGTGCGTACCACCACGAGGGCGACAAGGAGGAGGTCACCGACATACCCGCCGACCTCGCGGACGCTGCAGAGGCCGCACGCGACAAGCTGTGCGAGCTCGTGGCGGAGGCGGACGACGCGCTCATGGAGAAGTACCTCGAGGGCGAGCGCCTGTCGCAGGAGGAGCTCGAAGACCTTCTCGGCAAGGCGATCGCGCAGGGCATCTTCATCCCCGTCTTCGTCGGGTCGGCGCTCAAACTGCAAGGCATCGAGGACCTGATGGATGAGATCGTGTCCTTCTTCCCGAAGCCTACCGCGCATGGCCCCATGAAGACCGTCGATGGCAAAGAGGTCCCGTTCTCTGCCGACGGCGCCACCGCGGTCCACGTGTTCAAGACGCTTTCCGACCCATACATCGGCCGCATCAACCTGGTGAAGGTCGTTTCGGGAGTGCTGACCCCGAACACCGAGCTCGTCAACTCCCGCACCGGCAAGAAGGAGCGCATCGCGCACGTCTTCAAGATGGTCGGCAAGGAGATCTCCGACATCGACGCCGCTCCCGCAGGAGACATCGCGGTGCTCACCAAGCTCGCTGACACGCTTACGAACGACACGCTCTCGGCCGCTGGCGGCATCGCGTTCGCTCCGCTCCCGCTCCCCGAACCGCTCTACCCCGTCGCAATCGTCGCGAAGACCAAGGCGGACGAGGACAAGCTCGGAACTGCGCTCAAGACGATTGTCGACGAGGACCCGTCTCTCAGGCTCCGCCGCGACGAGGAGACCCACCAGACGGTCATCTCGGCGATGGGAGACATCGCCATCGACGTGCTGCTCGCACGATTGCGGGACCGCTTCCACGTCGAAGCCGAACTGCAAGACCTCCGCATCCCGTACCGCGAGACGATCCGCAAGACCGCTAGCGCCCAGGGCCGCCACAAGAAGCAGACGGGTGGCGCTGGCCAGTTCGGAGACTGCTGGCTCAGGCTCGAGCCCAACCCTGGCGGAGGCTACGAGTTCATCGACGAGATCGTCGGTGGCAAGATCCCTCGTCAGTTCATCCCGGCGGTGGACAAAGGCGTGCAGGAAGCGATGGCGCAAGGCGTCCTGGCCGGCTACCCCGTCGTCGATCTCAAGGTGACCCTCTTCGACGGCTCGTATCACTCGGTCGACTCGTCGGAGATCGCCTTCAAGACCGCAGCCCGCATCGGCTTCCGCGCTGCCGCAGAGAAGGCCGACCTCGTGCTGCTGGAACCTATCGCGACGCTCACCATCGAAGTGCCGGAGCAGTATGCCGGCGCGGTCATGGGCGACATCAGCGCGAAGAGGGGCCGCGTCCTCGGCATGGACTCGCCCGAACCGGGCGTGCAGGTCATCAAGGCGCAGGTCCCGTATGCAGAGGTCGTCCACTACTCGCCTCAGCTCCGCTCCATCACAAGCGGTACCGGCAGCTACACGATCACCATCGACTCCTACGAGCAGGTTCCTGGCGACCTTGCAAAGAAGATCATCGAGCAGTCGCAGAAGGAGCGGGCCGAATCGCACTGAACTCGCCCGCACGACGTGAAGCCACGAGGGCCCGGGAATCCGGGCCCTCGCATGTCTTCGTGGTGCCCTCTGCAGGATTCGAACCTGCGGCCTTCTGCTCCGGAGGCAGACGCTCTATCCCCTGAGCTAAGAGGGCTCGCGGCCTGAAGCCGCCGGAGAACAATAGCACACGGGTGCGCGCTTTTCCACGCATCGCCGAGCAGGTATGCTCATGACCTCGCCCCAGACGCCATGGAGACGCGATGCCCTCGACCGACACGCTCCTCATCGTCAACCCGGCCGCCCGGCATGGCGAGACCGGCAAGATGCTTCCCGCCATCGAGCAGCTGCTCGATGGCGGGCTCCCCCATGAGACGGTCGTGACCGATGGCCCTGGCCACGCCCGAGAACTCGCAGCTTCGAGCGCGGGTCGCACGCTGGTCGCCGCAGTCGGAGGCGACGGCACCGTCCACGAGGTCTTGAACGGCCTCATGACCATACCGCCCGAGGAGCGTCCGGCACTCGGCCTGATTCCCACAGGTTCGGGGAACGACACCAGACGGACCTACGGCATCCCTGCCGACATCTCCCAGGCCGTGCTGGTCCTCGCTTCTGGAGAGCGACGCACCTTCGACGTCGGGATGTGCAACGGGCTGTACTTCAACAACAGCTTCGCGGCCGGCCTCGATGCCAAAGTCACGGCCAAGGCGGTCGAGTACAAGGTCACCAAGCAACGCGACGGCTTGTGGCTGTACCTCACCGCGCTTCTCCATGTGCTCTTCAACGACCTCGAAGGATTCCGCGCCTGCGTGTCCTTCGACGGCGATGACGCTGTGGAGACCGACACCCTCATCGTGGCGGTGACCATCGGGCAGACGTACGGTGGCGGGTTCTTCATCACGCCTCACGCCATCCCCGACGACGGGCTGTTCGACGTCTGCACGATCGACCCGCTCTCGCTGCCTGAGGCGCTCGCACGCCTTCCGTTCGTGGTTGCCGGCAAGCACACCCGCATGCGACCGGTCCACATGTCACGTCATGCGTCCGTGGTCATCGAGGCGGAAGCACCCGTGCCCGCTCAGATCGACGGGGAGGTGCTGCTCGCGACCCGATACGAGGTGTCGCTGCTGCCCAGAGCCATCACCTGCGTCGTCCCGCGGAGAAGGTGACGGGTCAGTGATCCTTCCCGCTGCGCTCATGTTCTCGGCGTCCGTGCTCATCGGATCCATCCCATGGGCGTACCTCATCGTCCGGGCCGTAGCCGGGAAGGACATCACTGCGCACGGCAGCGGTAACGTCGGAGCCATGAACGTCAGGCGCTCCACCGGATCGTGGGCATGGTTCGCGGTCGCCGTGCTCGCCGACGGGTCGAAGGGACTGCTCCCCACCCTCTACGCCAAGTACGCCTACGCGGATGTCGGCTTCCTCGCACCCGCGTCTTCTGCGGGCAGGTACGCCCTGCTCGTCCAGGCGGCCGTTCTCGGCGCGGTCGTCGGCCACAACTACTCGCTGTGGCTTGCAGTCAAGAACCGCCGATTGCGCCGGACGGGCAAGGGTCTTGCCGCCGGCGGCGGCGCACTCCTTGCGTACGACTGGCGCTGCTTCGCAATCGTGCTCGCCGTTGGCATCCTGGCGCTTGCGGCGAGCCGGATCATGCTCGTCGGTCAAGCGGCAGCCGCGGCAGCGCTCCCGCTTTCGTCCCTCGTGTTGCGGACGTCCGATCTCGCCTTTGCCATCGTGCTCGCCGCCGTCGTCCTCGCCGCGCACGCCAACCGGCTGCGCGGGCTGCTCCAGGGTCGCGAGCCCCGAATGTACGTCGACGACGGCACGGGTCCTCGCGGTTGAGCCGAGGAAGGCGTGGGGCCGCCAGCAGTTGCTGACGGCCCCGGCACACCGGCTGAACGACGATCCGCTACGAGAGCTTGATCGCCTCGTTCGGGCACACCGATTCGCAGGTTCCACACTCGGTGCAATCGTCCGGCCTCGCGAGCACCGCGACGTCCTCGAGGTCGAGCGCGCTCGTGGGGCACTCGTCCACGCAGATGCCGCAGGCAGTGCACAGGTCGGGGTTCACGACAGGCTTGCCCATCTCGCGATCCTTTCTTCACCTTCCGACTACCCGCCGCAGCGGTACGCTCATGATACACCGTGCTGAGATGTGTGCGAGAGCACGGCCCCGGCAACGGTTCTGGGATCGAACAACGGGAACGAGACGGTGCGGTCCGCGTAGCGATCCTCTTGAGCGGCCGCCGCCTCAAGCCGAGCGACCTCGCCTTTGAGGGCTTCGACGAACGGGGCGATGGCTGCTCTCAGACGTTCGTTCACATCTCTGATGGCCATCCCGAGCTCGCGCGCGTCGCCCTCTCCTGCCGCCAGCGCAGCCAGGAGCCGCCGCTTCTCCTCGGCGAGCCCCTCGGCCAGTGCTCGGCTCTCGTCGTCAGCCAAGCCGGCCTCGCCGAGCATCTCTTCGGGGTTGTGGATCGCCCGCCGGAGGCGGCGCTGCGCCTCCGCGAGCGACCCGTGAACGGTCAGGGCTGCTTCTGCCCGCAATCGCATCGTCAACGAGACCACTGCGTATCGGGGCGGGACGATGCCGAACCACCGCTCGATGACCGCGTCTGTCACTCGCTCGTACGCCGCACCACCTACGCCGTGCACGAACAGGTCGGCGACGAACAACCGTTGGAACATCGTGAGCGTCACGGCGCGCGGCACGATGACAAGACCGCTCTGGTCCAGGGCCCGCATCACCGATCGCGGATCGCGGCCAGCATCGACGGGCGCTGCGTCCTCCACGAGCAGACGACCCCCTCGCGGGTCGTAGGCGACCCTGCGCCTCGCGCGACCGACGAGCGCCCAGAACGGGACCTCCACGGCCTCGCCAGCGACCTGCAGCTCTGGGAACGGATGAGCCTTTGACCTCGTTTTCGTCTCGGCTCTATAGCGCCTGACCTCGTCATTGAAGATGTCCGCGAAACGCCAGGCGTCGGCGATGACCTCGGCAGCGAACGCCTTGAAGCACCTCGTCTGGGACTGCCGGCTGACGAAGACCTCGCCATACCGGGTCCCGGCTTCGTGCTCATACCGCCGCCTCGCGGCCACCACCGTCTCGACAGGCGGGCCCGCGCAAGCGGATGCCTGCCGCAGACGATCCGCGAACCGCCCGAAGTTGTGAAGGGCAGGTCTGTGACCCGATCGCTCGATCGCATCGGTCGCCGCCTCGATGAACTCCTCGACCTGCTCAGGGTCGGGTGGCGGTTCGCACGCGTAGCAGGATCCCCTCGCCGCGCCGACGAGCACGACGTCGCACGACGAGCTCGGCTCTCCCGGCGGGCACGGCACGTGCAGGGACACCTTCCGGGCCTCGTCTGAGTCCACCACCAGGTCCAAGGCCACGCGACCTTCGCAGTGCGCGAACCCGTCTACTGCGAAGTGCTTCGCCCACACGCCGGGGTGGAACAGGTCGGGCTGGTGCCCAGTCATCACGACGAGAGCATCCGGATCGGGCTCGTGTCCGCACGCGATTCCGAGCCGCTCACAGTCTGCACGACTGAGCGCAAGCGCTTCCTCTCGGGCCATCCGGCGAATGGTGACGGCATCGGCGTCTCCGACGATGAAAGTCCACGACCGCGCAGCACGCGCATTGGCGTTCGCAACCGCTTCCCATTCATCGAGCGGAGGCTCGATCAAGACCTCGCCGCTCGTGCGGGGGATGCGCGCCGGACTCGTCATAGCTCACACCAACGACGCAAACGACGAGACTCCGAGGACCTCCGTGGCGAAGAACGGCTCTCCGGCCTCTGCTCCCACGAGCCCGCCCCAGTACCGCGCACTCGTCTCCATGCGTCCGATCACGTGGGCGTTCGCCGGGTTCTCCACGAACTGGGACCGGTATGCAGCAAGCGCGTCGAGTTTGCGCTGCAATGACTCGAGCCCTACGGGAACGACGAACGATGGCCTCAACGCGACGGACGCATGTATGGCGGCGTACTGGTAGACGCGACGGACGAGGTGCGGCTCACCGGCGATCCGCGACTTGCTGAGCTTGGCATAGAAGCGACCACCGGCGACGAGCGCCGAGGCAGCGACGTGGTCTGGATGGGCGTCGACGGGATACGGTCCGACGACGATGCGCGGGCGGAGCTCGCGGAGCGCCGCCGCCACGGCCCACCGCGCGTCGACCGTGTCTGCCAGCTCGCGATTCGGCAAGTCCAGCATCACGCGGCGCACCCCAAGGATCCTTGCCGCTTCTGCCGCCTCCGCAGCACGGCGCTCAGGCTGTGCCGTACGGCGTGGGTTCCCCGTCGGTGAGGTCGACGATCACCACGTCTAGACCTGATGCGGCCATCTCGGCGATCGTGGCCCCCATGCCGATCTCCACGTCGTCGGGATGCGCGCCGATGCACACGACATCAGCCACCGGTGACCCTCCGTCCATGCCGGGCGCGCTCAAGCGCCCGTTCCCACACTGCAAGGTAATACGCCAGCCGCGCATCCGGATCGTCCAACCCGCCGCCGAATCTACGGTCGTGATCGCAGTAGATCCTCTCGATGGGAAGCTCCCGCACCGCAAGCCCGCACCGCCACGCCTCCACCCACAGCTCGACGGGCATGCCGTAGCCGTCCTCGGTCAGCCGAAGCGTGCGAAGCGCATCGCTCCGATAGGCCTTGAAGCCGCAGAACGCATCGGTGATACCCCACCCGGCAAGATCGTTCACCATGCGCGTGATGACCGCGTTGACCCGCACTCTGTCTGCGGGCGCTTCACCGAACGTTTCGCTCTCGGGGAGATACCGGCTCCCCGATACGATGTCCGCTTCATCGAGTGCATCGAGGAACGCCGGGATGTGACGCGGCTCGTGCTGTCCATCGCAATCCATCGTCACGATCCGTCGGGCGCCGATGTCGAGAGCGACGTGGAAGCCGTCGATGAGCGAACGACCGTACCCTCGGTTGTCCGCATGACGCAGCGTGACCACCTCTGGAAAGCCGGCGAGGATCTCCTGGGTGCCGTCCGCAGAACCGTCGTCGACGACGATGATCGTGCCGCCGAACTGTTCCCGTACGGCTTCGAGCACCCCTGCGACTGTCGGCGCCTCGTTGTACACAGGCAGCACGACGGCGTCGGTCATTCGCTCCTGCCCTTGGACCTGACGGCAGGCGTCCCCGGTGCAGGCGCCTCGCGCACCTCGAATGACGTCCGTACGGCGACCTGCGGCCCCAGCATGCCGCCTACTGAGCAGTACTTCTCCTCTGACAGCGCGATCGCGCGTTCGGCCGCGGTCTCCGACACGCCGTATCCGGTCACCACGTAATGGAGGTGGACATCGACGTAGATCTTGGGGTGCTCGTCCTCTCGCTGCACGCCCTCGACTGCGATCTCCAAACCACGCACGTCCTGTCGCTGCTTCTCGAGGATCGAGACCACGTCCATGCCGGTACAGCCGGCGAGCCCGCACAAGAACACCTGCAGCGGCCGCATGCCGGCACCCTCGCCGGAGTGTGCAGGCCGCGCGTCCATGACCACTGTGTGTCCTTGGATCCCAGCCGACGAACTGCCGGTTCGCCGTCCAGCGAACGGTCACCGTGTCCATGAACCACACCTCCGGGCTCGCCGGGTACACGGAAGCAGCGCTTCGCCCCGGAACGATACCTCACATCTTGCGACCGAGCATCTGGGCAAGCTCGCGCGGCTCTTGCGCCTTGCTCATGGCCTCCTCGTAGGTCACCTTTCCCGCCTGGACGAGCGCCTTGAGATGCTGGTCGAGCGTCTGCATGCCGAGCTGGGCGCCTCCCTGGATGATGGTCATCATCTGGTGGGTCTTGCCCTCGCGGATCAGGTTGCTGATTGCAGGGATGCCGAGCATGATCTCCATCGCCAGCACGCGGCTCTTGCCGTCTGCTGACCGCAGCAGCACCTGAGACAGGACGCCCTCGAGAGTCCCGGACAGCTGCATACGCACCTGCTGCTGCTGGTGCGGAGGGGACCCGTCGATGATGCGGTCGACCGTGGCCGGTCCGCCCGTCGTGTGCAGGGTCGCCAGCACGAGGTGTCCGGTCTCCGCTGCGGTGATCGCGGCCGAGATCGTCTCGAGGTCACGCATCTCGCCGACGAGGATCACGTCCGGGTCCTGACGCAAGACGCGCTTGAGCGCGGCGGCGAAGGAGTGAGTGTCCTCCCCCACCTCGCGTTGATTCACGTATGCCTTCTTGTTCCGATGCACGAACTCGATGGGGTCTTCGAGCGTGATGATGTGCACGCGCCTCGTCTCGTTGATGTGGTCGATCATCGCCGCGAGGGTCGTCGACTTGCCTGATCCGGTCGGACCCGTCACGAGCACGAGACCGCGTGGCCGCTCGGCCAGGAACTTGCACACACGCGGCAGCCCGAGCGAATCCAGCGTCGGAATCGTCAACGGGATGACGCGGAAGACGGCGCCCATGGATCCCCGCTGCTGGAACACGTTCGCCCTGAACCTCGACAGGCCAGGGATGCTGTACGCGAAGTCCAGCTCCAGCTCGGTCTCGAAACGCTTGCGCTGCTCTTCTGAGAGCAGGCTCAAGATCATCGCCTGCGTCTCCTTCGGAGACAGGGACTTGTACCCCTCAGCAGGGACGATCTCGCCACGCACTCGGATGCCTGGAGGGCTGCCCACCGTGATGTGGAGGTCCGAGCCCCCCATGTCCAACATCAGCCGCAGTAGGTCGTCCACGTGCGGGATGTCGGCGCCGACCACAGCCGGGCCGGCAGCGGGCTTCGGCGCCGGAGCCGGTGCCTGCTCGCCGACGGGCTGCGGTGCGCCATAACCGCCCGGCCGTGACGCGAACGGAGACTCCTCTGGAAGTGGTTGCGGGACGCCATAGGCGGCAGCCGTCGAACCTGCGGCCTCGGGGGCTGGTACCCCCTCAGGCTGAGCGACGCCCTCGCCGCCAGCCGACATCAAAGAGAACACCTTCTGGACGAGCGTCGCTGCATCAGAGCTGGACGGCAGGTGGGCAGCTGCGCCGACCTGCCGAGCTCTGAGCGCTGTCGCTTCAGTCGGGTTGTTGACCACGATCACGACCGGTATGTCCGCAAGCTCGTCATCCGCCTTGAGCTCCTGCGTCATCGTGAAGCCATCCATGCCAGCGAGGTCGCCGTCTGCGACGATCACGCTTGGACGCTGCTGCTTGGCGACAGCAAGCGCCCGCATCGCCGAAGGCAGCGATCGTACGACTGCGTCGGGCACGACGCTTCTCAAAGCGCCCTCCATCCGCTCTGCGAAGGCGGGGTCATCGTGCACGACGAGGATGGTCGTCTCGCTCACGCTCTCGTTCCTTTCGTCACCCGGATCGCGGACAGGGCACGTGGCGGTGTATCGGCACCCCGGACACCAGCCTGAACCCCGCTTCTGATCACGACGCAGGCGGCCGCCCCAGCGGTATCATGGACCGGCCACGGAAGGAGACCGCGTGCACCTGTCCATCGAGAGACTAGCATACGGCGGCGACGCGATAGCACTCGCACCCGACGGACGAACCGTGTTCGTGACCGGCGGTTGTCCTGGAGACTTGGTCGAAGCCGACATCATCGAGGAGCGGCCGACGTTTCTGCGTGCGCAGGTGCAAGAGGTGCTGCAGCCGTCCCCATACCGCGAGGTGCCGCCGTGCCCGTACTTCGGCTCGTGCGGCGGCTGCCAGTGGCAGCACGTGGCGTACGGCGAGCAGCTGCGCTGGAAGCAGCAATCCATCGCTGATGCGCTCCGACGAATCGGCCACATCGAGATGCCCGTCGACCCGATCGTCCCATCGCCTGAGCCGTACGGCTATCGGAACAAGATCGAGCTCGTGGCCGACGCAGGCGCTTCGGAGCTCACCCTCGGGTTCTCCCGTGCCCGCAGCAAGGAAGTCGTGCCCATCGAAGCCTGCATGCTCCTGCCCCACGAGCACGCATCCCTGCCGAAAGCGATCACTGGCGCGCTTCGGTTCCTCGCTCGCCGCGCCGAGACACCCATCACGAGGGCCGTCGTCCGTGTCGCGCGCAACGGTGAGACCGCCGTTGACATCTGGACGGCACCCGGCCCGTTCCCCCGTTCGCTCGCAGCCAAGACGATCCTCGACGCGACCGGTGCGCGCACGGTCACGCGCGTCGTCGTACGCGGGCCATCGCAAGCCCGAGACGTACGTGGCGTGGAGGTCCTCGCGGGACCGGGAGCGTGGTGCGAGCGCCTCGGAGACGACCGGTACCTCGTCTCCGCACCCTCGTTCTTCCAGGTCAACACGGAAGCAGCCACACGCCTCCGGGAACTCGTCACAGACCTGGCCCAACAGGTGATGCCGACCCACGTCGTCGATGCGTACGCAGGCGTCGGCACCTTCACCATCCCGATCGCGCGCATCACCCGCGTCACCGCTGTAGAGTCGTCGCGATACGCGCTGGCTGACCTCCGGCGGAACCTCGCTGATGCTCGCGTCGATGCGGCGGTCGCTCCCGGAGACGTAGGCCACGTGCTCGAAGACATCCGCGACGCCGACCTCGTGGTCGTCGACCCGCCCCGGTCCGGACTTGCTCCGCAGGCGATTCGGGCGATCCTCGACACCGGAGCCGCGCACGTCGTGTACGTCTCGTGCGATCCCTCGACTCTGGCGCGCGACGCTCGAACCTTGGTCGATGCCGGTCTGGAGCTTGCCAGCGTCCGAGCGGTCGACCTGTTCCCCCAGACGTACCACGTGGAGAGCGTCGCGGTGTTCTCCCGCTAGACCAAGCGACCGACCTCTGGGAAGTCGAGGATGTGCTCGTCGTGCGGCGCGTCGTCGTGAGCGTCCGTGAGGTCTTGGCCAGCGAAGTGCATCCCTTCGTGGTCGCCGTCGCTCCACATCGCGCTTTCGGTGACGTCGTACACGATCCCCTTGTACGCCACGTACGCCGGGCGCCCGTCCTTGCCGTCGTACGACTTCAGCTCGTCGAGCGTGAACTCCTTCATGGACGCCTCCTCGTCAGCCGTCGGGACAGATGGATTCTTCCCGTCCGGAGCCGCGCAACACGCACGAGTTCATTCCAGCTCGTCCGGCTCTGAGTCCAGACGCTCCTTGACCGCGATCAAGTCGACGACGATCTTGCGGCCCTTGGTCCGCACGAGACCTTCGCGAGCGAGCGCCGAGATGATCCTGCTCGCAGTCTCGCGCGAAACACCTGCCAGCGACGCGATCTCGGCGTGCGTGAACCCCTCGATCACCGGCACGCCTGATGATTCGTACGATGCCGTCGCGATGTTCAGCAGGACCCGCATCACGCGGTGATACGCGTCGTGGAACACGATGTCTTCGAGGCGGCCGATGAGCCCTCGCACTCTCCGGGACAGTGTCGCGATCAGGCTGACTGCGAGCTTCGGCTGGATCTGCACGGCAGCCGCCAGGTCGCGCGCATCGAGCATGAGCACCTCGACGTCTGTCACGGCTACGACGTCTGCAGACCGCGGCTCGGCGTCCACGACGCTCATCTCGCCGAAGTGAGCCGGCGCCTCGAGGTAGTCGAGGACGAGCTCCTTGCCCTGGCTCGAGGCGATGGCCACCTTCACGCGACCAGCGATGAGCAGGTACATCGCCGTACCGGGCTGGTCCTGCGACACGATGTGGGTGCCTCTCGAGAAGCGCCTGTAGGTGAGCAGGCGTGCGAGCTTCGCCGCATCCTCGTCGGGAAGCCCAGCGAACGCAGGGAATGCGCGCACCCGTGCGAGCGTGGACTCGTCCGGCACCCTGGAACACCTCACTTTCGAGTTGCTTCCTGCTCGTCAGCGATAAGTGAAACACGAAGGGCGCCGGATGTCACAACCCAGCGCCCTTCGAGCACTCGATCGACCCGCCTACAGTTCGGTCTTCACGTACTCGAGCATGCGCGGCAGGAAGTGCGGGATGACGAGCGGCAGCAGGTTCGGAAGCAGTGCGTCGAACGTCTTCGGCAGCAGATCGGGCATCAGCTCCGTCATGTCGTCCGGCAATGGCCCGACCCTCCGGGAAACCTCGCCCAGCATCGCGGGCATGACCTTCGGCATCATCGCAGGCATCATCGCAGGCATCATCTTCGGCATCATCGCGCCCATGAGCGACAGGCCGCCGGGTACAGACCGCATCGCCTTCATCATCGGCACCATGCCTGCCGGCATCGCCTTCATCATGTCAGGCAGCAGCGCCGCCATGATGTCTGCAACCGTCTCCGGCTTCATCAGGTAGATGAACTTCTCGAAGTAGCCCCACATCTCCATGGAGTACTCCGTCGGATCGGGGATGTCGATCCCGAGCGCCTCGGCGGCGACGTGCGCAAGGTCCACGACCGGGATGTCCAGCTCCTTCTTCGAGGCCGAGTCGCGCAGCTGCACCTGGCAGCAGGGGCACAAGGCGACCACGGCGTCTGCCTCGACGTCGAGAGCCTCGTCCAGCCGCATCTTGCCAAGTTCGGGGGCCACGGGAGTCTCGCCGATCAGCGTGAGCACGGAACCGCAGCACAAGCCATCGGCCCTGTTGTGCTCCATCTCCACGAGCTCCACTCCCGGGATCGCCTTCAGCATCTCCCGCGGAGGCTCGTACACGCCTTGAGCGCGCCCCATGTGGCACGAGTCGTGGAAGGTCAGGCGCTTTTCGATGGCACGGTCGAACTCGATGCGGCCGTCGGCGATCGCGTCGGCCACGAGCTCCGAGTAGTGCTTCACCTCGAACTCGTACCTCTCGCCTCGCTCGGCGGCCAGATTCGCGTAGAACTCCTTCCACACGAGGCCGCAGGCAGGGCACGAAGTGACGATCGTCTTGGCGCCCCGCTTGCGCGCCTCTGCGACGTTGTGCTCGTAGATCTCCTCGAAGACGTCCCACTTCCCGGCAACTTTCATGGGGATGCCGCAGCACGCTTCATCCGACCCCATGTAGGCGAACTCCACACCGGCACGGTCGAGGAGCTCCACGGTGGCCTTGGCCACGTCCGTGTTGACGTAGCTTGCCGTGCATCCAGCGAAGTACAAGACGTCGGCCTGCTCCTTGATCTTCGGCCGGATGTGCTCGGGCACCCAGTCGGCACGCTTCTCGCGCTTGCCCGCCCAGATGTTCTTCTGGCCTCTGAGCGCCGCAGCCATCATCTCGAAGGGCGGGAACGTCATCCGACCCTCTTCGTGGATCAGTCTGCCTCGCATCTCCATCCAGGAATGCTCCACAGGAAGCTGCAGCTGGCAGCGCGTGTTGCACACCTCGCAGGTGGTGCACACAAGGAACTTGTCGACCATGGCCTGATCGAACTTCTCGCGACCCTCGATCACTTCACGCAGGTACAGGTACTTCCCGCGCGGCGAGTGGCTCATCCATCCCCGGACGGAGTACTCCTCGCATGTGGGGACGCAGTAGCCGCACTGGGCGCACGCGTATGCGTAGTACGCCACGTCTGCAGGGATGCCGTTGCGCTCCTTCGTCCCGACCGGGTCGCCCTTGGGCGGCTTCGCCGCGTTCGCGATCGGCCGGATGAGCGGCTCGAAGAGAAGCGCTGCCTTCATGAGAAGGTTCACGGCACCGGTACCCAGCACCTTCTTCGGGTTCATCACTCCGCGCGGATCGAACTGACGCTTGTAGCGCGCCAGGGCTGCGAGCTTCTGCTCGCCCAGCACGCTCGCGGCCTCCTGACGGAAGAACAAGCCGGTCGAATACGCGCCGCCGCCATGCTTCTTCGCGATCTTGATGACGACGAGCGACAACGCGAAGGCGAGGTTGAACGCAAGCGAACGCTCGTCGTGCGGGATGAACCCCAGCAGCACGACCTTGTCGCCCTTCGATACCATGCCCTCAAGGACGAACGGCTGCCTGAGCGAGCGGTCGATCTCGTCGAGCACGTCCGCCAGCCGTTCGAGCGGGACGACCACCTCCGTCGGGACGATGGACGGACCGATCCGCTTGAGCCGCATCGGCGCGAAGCGCTGCTCCCACTCGTGCTCGGCCGTCTCAGCGTCAAGCTCGGTCCCGCCGTGCGAGCGGACGATGGCGTCGAACGGCGCGTCGACGGCGTGCCTCCTGGACTCGGGGTACGCGACGACCACCAGGAACGCCTCGGGCAGCTTCGGCTCGAAACCGGCGTGCGCCATCTCGTACGGATGTCCGTGCCGGTGAGGCAGACGCTTCTTCATGCGGACCGATTCGGGGTTCAAGAACGTGATCGACCAGATCGGGAGCCGCTGCACCGAGACATCACGAAGCGCCGCCGCCAGCGACGAAGCGTCCGGGAAGGCGATCAGCCGGTGGACTTCCGGCTCGTGCGCCCTGACAGGTATCACGACCTCGGTGATGATCCCGGTGATGCCCTCGGCGTCGGCGATGAGCAACTGCAGCTCGTCGCCCGAGCGCTCGCTCACAGACCCGTCAGGGGCGACGACGCGAGCGGATACCACGTTGTCCTTGAACCACCCGCGCTCGAACGAGCCGAAGCCCGCTCCGCCCTGTGCCAACCAGCCTCCCACCGTCGACGACGGCAGCGACGACGGATACATCACGAGGTCGAGCCCCCGCTTGAGCAGCTGCTTCTGGAGCTGCTCCCATATCGCCCCGGCCTGAACGCGCACCGTCATGCTTGCCTCATCGACGTCGAGCAGCGCGTGCATCCCAGACATGTCGACGACGACTGCACCGGGCACGGGAAGCACGCCGCCGTAGCCGGAGGTGGACATGCCGCGCGGCACGAGGGGTATGCCGTGACGGCGCGCCAGGTTGA
>JAOAFY010000006.1:33065-45827 GCA_026416035.1 Coriobacteriia bacterium
CGGCATCGATCCTATGTCGCTCGAGTACAGCTTCCGCTCGACACGGTCGACGCTCATGCGCGGACCGAAGACGTCCCGCAACGACTGCTCGAACTCCTTCGTGAGACCTGCCATCCGGATCGCTTCCTTCCCGTGGGCCGCAAAGAGGCCAGTATACCGTCATGGGTATCGCACTTCCGCGTGAGCATACCCCACCCGGTATCTCTCGTCAACGTCTGGTATCCTGTGTCGGTACCCGACCCCACATCCGGAGGTGCTTGCCATGCGCGGCGTCCTGTTCGACCTCGATGGGACGCTCCTTGACATCGACCTTGCGTCGTTCATCGCCCGGTACTTCCAGTCGCTGGCCGAGTTCTCGATGCCCCTCCTGCCGCCTGGCGTCGACGCCGGCTCCTTCGTCGATGCGATCCATGCCGGCACGCGTGCCATGATGTCCAGACATCCGGGCCGCACCAACCGCGCCGTCTTCACAGAGGAGGTTCGTCGTCTCATCGGATTGGACCTCGATGCGGTCTGGTCTGAATACGAGCGCTTCTACCGTGAGATGTTCCCCCGGCTCCGCGAGGGCGCGGGGCCTGCTCCTGGTGCACGAGCCGCCGTGACCGCGGCGCTCGACTTGGGCGCGACAGTGGTCATCGCGACCAACCCCATCTTCCCGCTGGCAGCCGTGCGTGAGCGGATGGCCTGGGCGGAGCTCGACGACCTGCCGATCGCAGCCGTCACCTCGTTCGAAACCATGACGGCCTGCAAGCCCGACGGCACCTACTTCCGTGAGGCTGCCGCCCTTGCCGGACTCGACGCGCGTGAGTGCCTGATGGTCGGCGACGACCGCTATCTCGACATGCCCGCAGCAGACGTCGGTATGCGGACCTTCTTCGTCGGCGACGCGGACGGAGCATGGGCAGACTCCAGCGGAACCCTTGACGACCTTGCCAGACTGCTCCCGCTGCTGCTTAGAGCTTCCGCCGGATGAGTGCGACCCAGGCTCCGTCGAGACGCTGGTCGCAATCGAACTCGAACCGCCCCCTCGATTCGCGCCGCAAGTCGAGCTGGTATCCGAGTCCCGACGGGTCGTGGTCGCAGATGATCACGATGTTGTCCGTGCAGTCGAGTTCGAGCATCTTGTCGACGACGGCGAACACGATCGGCCGCCGCATGGCGGGCGTGACCCCACGGATGTCCAGGACAAGACCGGTCGGTGCGGCCAGCACCACGGAGCCTCCTCACACGCCGGCGTCCACGCGACAGAACTGGACGCGGACGCCTCCTGATGACAACAGATTACACGCTACAGCGCCATCTCCTGCACGAGCAGGGAACCGCCGTCGTCCCTTCTTGCTTTTCCCATCTGCACACCGCGTCGCCAAGTTGTTACACTTGCTACATGCGAGCAGCTTCGACAGCTTGTCCGCACGGGGGCATCGTGCACGCACGATGGCTGTCTGACGTCGCCACCATCCCAGCGTCCGACGCCGTTTCGCGCCGCTTCTTCGGCAGGCCATGGCGCCAGACTCTCGAATCCTTCCTCATGCGGGAGCCTCGCTGGCTTCGCAGCTTCCCTGCGAGGCGAGCGTGCATCCACCTGTCTGGCAGCTTGGAGAGGACATGGAAGGAGGGAGGGCGCACTGAGGGGCTGTAGCCCCAAAGATCGACGTGTTCTAGAGCAAGCATGTCGGTTCGGTAAGACACCAAGGAGGTGTATGGCATGGCGCAAGAGGCGCACGGTGCATTGCACGACCTGCTCGCAGTCCGCGGCGTGACCCGTCGCGACTTCCTCAAGTACTGCGGCTCGGTCGCAGCGATGCTTGGGCTGTCCGAGACCATGGCGCCGCAGATCGCCGCCGCACTCGAAGCGGCGCCGAAGCTGATGCCGGCGTTGTGGCTGAACGGCGGTTCGTGCACCGGCTGCACCGAGTCCATCGCGCAGGTCGACACGCCTGACGTCGCCACGATCGTCCTCGATTACCTGTCGTTCGAGTACTTCGAGACGATCATGGCCGCTGCAGGCTCGTGGGCCGAGAAGAACATCACGAAGCGCGCCGAGGAGGGCGGCTACATCCTCATCTACGAGGGTTCCGTGATGACCGGCCAGGACGGCTACACCCTGTTCGTCGGCGGCGGTCCTGAGAACGAAGGCGCCAAGAAGGGCACCGAGATCCTCGCCGAGGCCGCCAAGAACGCAGCAGCCGTCATCGCAGTCGGTTCGTGCGCGGTGGACGGCGGCTGGATCTATGGCTATCCGAACGCGTCCGAGGCGACCGGTGTAGCGGCGTTCCTCCAGAAGGAGGGCATCAAGACCCCAGTCGTCAACATGCCGACCTGCCCGGTCAACCCAGAGTGGGTCGTCGCGATGGTCGTCCAGCTCCTGATCGTGGCCGACCGCGATCCGGCGAAGTTCTTGGAAGTGACCCCCATGGTCAAGCGCACCTACACGGACGCTGTGACCGGCGAGAAGGTCGGGCTGCTGATGCCCAAGGCCATCTACGGCCAGACCATCCACGACAACTGCCCGCGCCGCGGCCACTTCGAGAACGGCGAGTTCGTCACGGAGCTGGGCAGCAAGGAAGAGGCGATGGGCTACTGCCTGTACAAGGTCGGCTGCAAGGGTCCGCAGACCTTCACGCAGTGCCCCGTCACCCGGTGGAACCGTCGCGCCAGCTGGTGCGTCGAGTCGGGCGCGCCGTGCATCGGATGCGGCGGCCTGAACTGGGTGGACAACAATGCCCCGTTCTTGAAGCGCACGTCTGACATCCGCATCGGCGACACCGGCGTGCAGGCAGGCACCATCGGCGCTGCCGTCGGCGCGGTCGCCGCAGCGGGCCTCGTGCTGCACGGCATCGGCATGAAAGCCGCCGGTCGCATCGGCGACGGGCCTCCCATGGAGGAGATGAAGGCGTACGACCGCAAGCGTCTCGCGAAGAAGGGAGGCGATAAGTAGTGGCTCGTGTCGTTGTCGATCCCGTGACCCGAATCGAAGGTCACCTGCGCGTCGAAGTCGAAGTGACGAACGGCAAGGTCTCGGACGCATGGGTCTCCGGCACGCTGTGGCGTGGCATGGAGAAGGTCCTCATCGATCGTGCGCCCGAAGACGCGTTCTGGGTCGCCCAGCGCATCTGCGGCGTCTGCCCGATCTCGCACAGCCACGCCTCCGCGCAGTCGTGCGAGGACGCTCTGGGCATCAAGATCCCGAACAACGCACGCATCATCCGCAACCTCATCGAGGCGGCGCAGTACCTGCACAGCCATATCCTGTGGTTCTACACGCTTGGCGCGCTTGACTACGTGAACCCCGTCAATGCGCTGTCTGCAGACATCGCCGACACCTACGCGCTCGCGCAGGCCGCCGGCACCAGGATGGCCGACTTCGGCGCTGTCGCCGCCCGGCTGAAGGCGTTCGTAGAGAACGGCCAGCTGTCCATCTTCACCGGACACGAGGGCTGGTTCGGCGTCGGCGCCGAGAAGCACCCCGGCTACGTCCTGCCACCGGAGCTCGACCTCATCGCAACCGCGCACTACCTGGAGGCGCTCGAGCTGCAGGCCGTCGCCGCCGAGATCATCGGCATCATGGGCGGCAAGTTCCCGCACCACATGACCTCGATCCCGGGCGGCACGGCGTTCGTGCCCACGGAGCAGAAGCTGGACGACATCTTGTTCCGCTTCACACGCGTCAAGGAGTTCATCGACACCGCGCTCATCCCGGACACCCTCGCGATCGCACCGTACATCCTCGATGCTGCGTCGTTCGGTGGCGGCTGCGGGAACTTCCTGTCGTGGGGCGTTTTCGAGGCCCAGGACCTGGATCCGTACAACAGGTACCTCCCCCGCGGGTTCGTCGAGGCCTCCAAGGGCCTGACGCATCAGCAAGTCGGTCCCGAAGACGTGACCGAGGACGTCGACCACTCCTGGTACGACGTGCCCTCCGGCCTCAACCCGAAGGACGGCCAGACCGTTCCTAAGTGGGAGCAGTACTCCACGAACGGCAAGTACTCGTGGGGCAAGGCGGCGCGCTGCAAGGGCGTGCCTGCCGAGGTCGGGCCTCTGTCCCGCATGATCGTGGCCTACGTGAAGGGCCGTCCCGAGGTCAAGTCGATCATCGACGGCACCCTCGCGAAGCTCTCTGCGGCCGCCGGTGCGAAGCTGGAGCCGACCGTCCTCGTGTCGCTGCTCGGCCGCATCGCTGCCCGCAACCTCGAGGCCAAGGTCATCGCCGACTGGTCCATCGAGTGGGTCAACGAGCTCATCGCGGCCATCAAGAGCGGCGACAGCTCGTACTTCGTGACCGAGCGTGCCGACTCGGGATCCGGCGCCGGCCTCTGGGAGGCCCCGCGCGGATCGGTCGGCCACTGGATGACCGTCGAGGGCGGCAAGATCGCGAACTACCAGGTCGTCGCGCCGACCACCTGGGACATCGCACCGCGTGACAGCAAGGGCGTTCCCGGTCCGATGGAGCAGGCGCTCATCGGCACGCCGGTCGTCGACTCCGAGCGTCCGCTCGAGGTCCTGCGCGTCGCGCACAGCTTCGATCCTTGAATTGGGTGCGCTGTCCACGTGGTGGACACCGTGACCGGCAAGGAAGTGACGCTTTCGACGTCGCCGATGGGGGTGATGTGAGATGGCAGGGCACCCGCACTATCGTGAGGCGCATCCGCTCATCTTCGTGATCACCCACTGGATCAACCTGATCTGCATGGTGATGCTCGCCTTCTCCGGCTTCTACATCCACTATCCGTTCTTCGACGGGTTCATGGGTGTGGCCCGCGGCATGCACTTCGTCGCGATGTACGTGGTCATCATCAACCTCACCTTCCGGATCATCGCTGCGTTCTTCGTGAAGACCGCGCAGAGCCTGGATTCGCGTGAGGTCGACCTCGACATCAAGAACTGGCTGCCGCAGGAGAAGAACCGTCACCAGTTCTTCGAGACCGTGAAGTACTACCTGTTCCTGCGCAAGGAGGGCGTGATCTCCGCCAAGTACGGGTCGCTTCAGAAGATCGCGTACCTGGCTACCATCCCGCTCACCTACCTGCAGGCGTACACGGGCTTCGCGATCTACGGCCCGACGATGGACTGGGGCTTCTTCTCTGGCGGCCTCGACCTCGTCGGTGGCCCGATGAACATGCGCATCATCCACTACCTGGGGATGTGGGTGTTCATCCTGTTCACGATGGTGCACGCGTACCTCGCGAACATCTACAACTTCGCTCCGAGCAAGCTCATCTTCCTTTGGAAGGAGACCGTGCCGGAGGGCAAGCACTAGCTCTCCCGCGCCGAGCGAAGTCCGGACGGGCCCCGGGAGACCGGGGCCCGTTCCGCTATCATTCGGACGGGCAGGCGGCTCGAAGGGATACGGGTGACAGAAGAACGAATCCTGGTTCTCGGCGTCGGGAACCTGCTCATGCGGGACGAGGGCGTAGGGCCGCGCGTCGTGGAGGCCCTGTCGTCTGCCTACTCGCTCCCGGATTCTGTGCGAGTAGTCGATGCCGGCACCCTGGGTTTCGGGATGGTGCACCTCCTCCGCGATGCCGACTACGTGCTCGTCGTGGACGCCGTAGACGGCACGCCGCATCCTCCGGGCACCGTCCTTCGGCTCGCTCCGGAACACTTCGCACCCAACCAGGTCCTGCATTCGCTGCACGACGTGCGCCTCGTAGACGTGCTCGCCGCTGCCCGCCTCATCGGAGTCGAACCGCAGGTGGAGTGCGTGGGGATCCAGGTCGAAGACATCGCTCCAGACGAGCTCAGCGTAGGGCTGACCGAGCGAGTCGAAGCCGCGCTGCCCCGTGCAACGGCGGCCGTGCTCATGCTCCTGGAAGAGCGAGGCGTCCCACACACGCGGACGCACGGTGCGGACGCGGCGTTCGCAGCAGCCGTCGAGGAAGCCCTGGCAGAGATGCGCGAACGGCTCCGGACGACCGGAGCTTCGGCTGACTACTCCTGAGGTGCTGCGGGCAGCACGAACCCGATCGCGCTGCCTACGCCCTCGACGCTCGACGCGAAGACCTGCCCTCCATGGTCTTCGACGATCCGCTTCACGATGGCCAGACCCAGTCCTGCACCGCCGGTGCTCGCAGCTCGCGCCTCGTCCGCACGGTAGAACCTCTCGAAGATGTACGGGAGGTCCTTCTCGGGTATGCCCGAGCCGGTGTCGGAGACGGTCACACGCATCCAGCCCTCGACCCTGTCGACCGTCACGACCACCGAGCCGCGCGAGGTGTGCCGGAGCGCATTGCCTATCAGGTTGCGTACAGCCTGCGCGATCCGGAACTCGTCAGCAACGACCGATCCGTCATCGACCGAGCACGCGACCGACAGCGCAACGCCCGGTGTGGCCAGCACGCGTGCGCGCTCGACCTCTCGCGCCGCGATGTCGCACAAGTCGGTCGCTTGCATGTCGTAACGCATCGCTCCTGCCTCAGCGACCGCAAGCTCTTGAAGCTCGTGAACCAGGCGGGACAGCTGCTCGAGATCCTCCACCATCGAACGGATGCGCACCTCATCCAGCGGCATCACGCCCTCCGCGACGGCCTCCGCCTGCGCACGCAAGGCGGCGATGGGGTTTCGAAGCTCGTGAGCAACGTCGCTCACCATGCGGCGTCGCAACGCTTCGCTTCGCTCCAGGCTCTCCGCCATCGCATTGAACGCCGCGGCCAGCTCCTCGATCTCTGTAGGCCCGCTCACCTCGACTCGGTGGGACAGATCTCCGCCCGCTATCGCTTCCACGCCGTCCGTCAGCCGCCGGAGCGGACGCACCAGGTAGCCCGCAAGAACCGTCGCCGCCGCAGCCGCGATGACCGCAGCGACTGCAGCAGACACGACGATGCCACGGTCGACGCCCGCCAGGAAGGTCCGTTCCGCGGCCCCGAGGATCATCCTGCCGATGCCCATCCCGGGACCCATGTGGGCCCCATACGCCCCAAGGTATACAGCGAAGGCATCCGACAGGGCGCGACGAGCTATGAACCCGGCGGCAAGGACCGACGCGAGCGCCACGAGCACGATCGCCGAGAACACCTGCCACGACAGCCGCGACCGCGCCATCAGGAGGACTCCACCTTGTATCCGACTCCGAACACCGTACGGATGTACCGCGGGTCCTTCGGGTCGTCGCCGAGCTTCTTCCGGATGTTCTTCACGTGGGCGTCGATCGTCCGCTCGTAGCCCTCGAAAGCGTCTCCGGAGACCGCTTCAAGCAGCTGCAGCCTGCTATACACCCGGCCGGGATGTGCGGCCATGGTCGCCAGGATCTCGAACTCCGTGCGTGTAAGGTCGACCTTCTCACCTCGCACCGTGACTTCGCGGCGACCCGTGTCCACGACCAGGTCACCGACCGTGAGCACGTCCGAGGTGCCCTTGACGGCGCTCCTCTCCAGCCTCCGCAGCACCGCCTTGACCCGAGCGACGACCTCACGCGGGCTGAACGGCTTCGACACGTAGTCGTCCGCACCCACCTCGAGGCCGATGAGCCGGTCGATCTCATCCGTCTTGGCGGTCACGAGTATCACCGGCAGGTCGTACTCGCGCTGGAATCGCCGTGTGAGCTCGATGCCGTCGACGCCGGGAAGCATGATGTCGAGCAGGGCGATGTCCGGCCGCCTCGCACGGGCCGCCTCGATGGCGCCCTCGCCGTCGTACGCCTTCACGACCTCGTATCCTGCGGCTTCGAGGTACGCCGCGAGCACTTCGACGATCTTCTCATTGTCGTCGACCACGAGCACCGTCTTGGACATCTCAGCCCTTCCGCTCGAGACGACTTTGCCATCCCTGCGTGAACGCCCGGTGAAGGCGCTGTGCGTCTTTCATGCCCCGATGATCGCTTCGATCGCGCTTCGCACACCCTGGGCGTCCAGGCCGGCAGCAGCGTACAGGTCTCGTGCGGGACCCGATCCCTGGTAGCCCGTTACCCCGTGCGGATGCACGCGCACGCCGAGAGCACGTCGTGCCGTCATCTCTGCGACGCTCGCCCACAGTCCGGTGCGCCAGTGGTGGTCCTCGATGCACAGCACCCACGGCGCTGCGGCGATGGCCTCGGCGAGGTCGTCAGGAAGGTCGAGCGGCGAGGACACGACGCCGACAGAGATGCGGACCGACTCCGCTGCCAGCGCGTCGACCGCCTCGATCGCCGACCCTGCCGGCGTCCCCATCACGAGCACGAGACCGTCGGTTCCTTCGCGGACCCAGTCCACGCGGCCGTACCTGAACTCGTAGCCGTCACCGAACCACGGGGCTCCATCGGGCGTTCGCAGCAGCGGGATCTTCGACCTGCCCATCGCGAACGCGATGTTCCCCGGCTCGTCGGCCAAAGCGAGCACCGCCTTGTAGGTCTGGAGCGGATCGGCCGGCACCACGACTCGCCACCCGAACAGGTTGCGGAACAGCCCGACGTAGTCGAGGCACTGATGGGTCTTCCCGTCCTCGCCGACATCCAGACCGCAGTGGGTCAAGACAAGCCGCAGGTGGGTGCCGTTCACGTCGTTCAACCGCTGCTGGTTGTACACTTCGTCCGCGCCGAACACTCCGAAGTCCGCCCAGAAGGTCGCTACCCCGCTCACAGAAAGCGCACCGGCGACCGTCGCCGCGTTGTGTTCCCCTACGCCGCACTGGACGAACCGATCAGGCCGCAGGCGCGCGAAAGCCTCGGTCTTCACAGACGCTGCAAGGTCGCAGTCGAGGACGGCGAGAGGGGTGCCCGGATCGCCCGCAGCCAGGTCCGCGAGCGCAGCTCCCCACGCAGACCTGCAGTCGGTGTCCGAGAAGTCGGTCCACGCCCGCCTTGAACCGACGACGAGCGCGGGCGGTCGGAGTGCGGGCCGCTCGCGGATAGCACGGATCGGTACTCTGCGCGACTCGCGATACCGCTCGACGACCGGCTCCAGGCCGAGCTCCTGCATCGCCCTGACGTACTCCTCTGTCGTCAGTGCCCTACCGTGGTACTCCGCCTGCCCCTCCATGAACGAGACGCCCTTGCCGATCACGGTGTGAGCGACGACCGCCACGGGGCGCTCGACGTCGCTGCACGCTTGGGCGATCGCCTCATACAACGCGACGACGTCGTGTCCGTCGACCTCGATGACGCCCCAGCCGTCCGCTGCGAAGTCTCTCGCCACGTCCACCGGCATCACTTCAGAGGTCTTGCCCGAGATCTGGATGCCGTTCATGTCGACGACCACGGTAAGATCGGCAAGATCCTCCTTCGCCGCGAGACGGCGGGCCTCTGCGACTTGGCCCTTGTGCTGCTCTCCATCGCTCATCGCGACGAAGGTCTTCCAGCCGATGCCAGTAGCCCTCGATGCGAGTGCGAAGCCGACTCCGGCCGATAGCCCCTGACCCAGGTTGCCCGTCCCCCACTCCACGCCGGGAACCGACCGCTCCACGTGTCCTTCGAACGGGCTGCCCGCCTGGCGGAAGTGCGCGATGGCTTCATCGAGGGGGAAGAACCCGGTCTGGCCGAGCACGGCGTAGACTCCGGGGGAGGTGTGACCGTGGCTCACGACGATCCGATCGCGATCCGCCCGCCACGGGTCGGCGGGGTCCACGTTCGCAAAGCTCCACAAGACCAGGAAGATCTCAAGCGACGAGAGCGATCCGCCCGGATGCCCGCTTTGCGCGAGCGTCGTCATCGTGAGCACGGCCCCGCGGGCTTCGCGCGCGAGGTCCTCAAGGCGCGCGGCAGTCGCAGCGTCGATCGTGGGAGACGTGAACCCTCGTGGCACCATGCGCCCCTCCTTGCGCCAGGACATGCGGCCGCATGACACGGTACCATGAGCATACCCGATCTGCCGTCGTCCGGAGGTCGCATGGATCCGCTGCTCGAAGCCGTCGCCGCTGCCGCCCGCGCCGGCGGTGCTGTCCTGGAGTCGATGCGCGCGTCGTTCGGCACCGTCCGAACCAAGTCCACACGCGTCGACCTGGTGACCGACGCCGACCTCGAGGCAGGCGTCGCAGCGTGCCGGGCGATCGCCGAGCGCTTCGCCGACGCGCGCTTCCTCGTCGAGGAGCCGGAAGTGTACGCTCGTGCAGGCGTGGCGCGCGGAGCGCTGCTCGACGGGGACGTGTGGGTGATAGACCCCCTTGACGGCACGACCTCGTTCGTGCACGGATACCCCTGCTACTCGACGAGCGTGGCGTTCGTCAGAAACGGACAACCGCTCGCAGGAGCCGTCTACAACGCGGCAACCGGTGAACTCGTCACCGCCTGCTCAGGCGTCGGAGCATGGCTAGACGGAAACCCCATCAAGGTGAGCACCGTAGACGCGCTCGAGCAAGCGCTGCTGATCACCGGGTTCCCGTACGACCGCGGACGGCCGTTCGACGTGCAGATCCGAGTCTTCGAACGAGTCGCCCGCATCGCGCACGGGATCCGGCGCGACGGGTCAGCGGCCGTCGACTGCTGCCACGTGGCCGCAGGCCGAGCCGATGGATTCTGGGAGTTCGAGCTCAAGCCGTGGGACCTGGCGGCAGGCGTCGTGGCGCTCCGAGAATCCGGCGCGGTCGTCACGGGCACCGATGGACGCCCGTGGGACGCGTCCACGCCCGGCATCGTCGCCGCTGGACCCAATCTACACCAGGCGCTTTTGGAAGCGGTGCTCTCGGCGCAGGGTTAGCCGCTCCGGCGGACACCCGCCCCAGAGCGATCCTCGGTGTGCGCGATGCCGAGGTCGCTCAGGACCTTGTCGGCAGCACGCTCTCCGCTTTCGATGCAGTTCGGGATGCCGACGCCGCGGAAGGCGCTTCCCGCCATCGCGAAGCCCGGGATCGCCGCCGTCAGGGTCTCGATTTCCTCCACCCTGTCAAGATGCCCCAGCGTGTACTGCGGCATCCCACCGATCCATCGGTAGACGCGCGCGAATACCGGCCGCGCCCCGTCCGGCATGCCGAGCATGCCGACAATCTCTCGACGAGCCGTCTCGATGAGGTCGGCATCGCTCGCATCGACGAGGTGCTGGTTCCGCGGGCCGCCGATGAATCCTCGCAACAGGATCCTGTCCGATGGCGCCCGATCCGGCCACTTCGACGATGACAGCGTCACCGCCAGGAGCGGACGCTTCTCGACCAGCGGGACCAGTATGCCGTGCCAGCGCAGGTCGAACGGGCAGTCCTTGGCCGCGAAGGCCATCGGCACCGTCGCCGACGACGAGCACGGGATCTGCTCCATGAGCTCCCGGATGCGCTCGTCGACGCTCGCCGCGAGCGGCACGGCAGCCCACGCCTCGACGGCCAGAACGACGCCGTCTGCAGGGATCTCTTCGCCGTCGTCGAGCGTGACACGCCACGAACCGCTCCGGCGCTCGAGACCCGTCACGGCCCGGCCCAGCGTGATGTTCTTCGTGCCGACGGCATCCCCCATCGCATCGGGCAGCGTCTGCATGCCGTGGACGAAGGTGTTGAAGAACGACCACGGCTTCTGTCCGGGGCGCGCCGGCTGGCGCGCCTTCATCGCCTCGCGCGCCTTGCGCTGCTCGAGGAAGCCCCGGATGAGCGATCCGTGCTTCTGCTCCATCTCGAGGAACTCAGGGAACGTCGCCGCAAGCGACATCACCGAGGGATCCGATGCGTGCACGCCGCCGACGAGCGGCTCTGCGACGCGGTCGAGCGCTTCTCTGCCCATCCGCCTGACGACGAAGTCCTCCAGCGTCTCGTCGTGGTCCTTCGCAGACTCGCCGGGCGCCCACCGCTCCTTGCGAGGGATGACGAGGTCGAGAGCCATCCTCAGCTTGCCAGGCCATGAGTACAGCGGGGTCGTGGCCAGCGGCAGCAGCTTGGTCGGTGCGAACATCATGATGCCGTCCGGAAGTTCGACGAGGCGCCTTCCCTTGACGATGAGGGTCCGCTTGTTCTCGTCGCAAGCAGGCACGATCTCGTCCTCGATGCCCAGCATCGTGGCGACGCGGCGCACCGCAGGCTTCGTCGACACGAATGCGTCCGAGCCGCCGTCGACGACGTAGCGACCGCCATCCGGATCCGGAACGAGGTCGGTGGCGAGCTTCCCTCCCAGCCTCTGCGCACGCTCGACGACGAGGACCTCGACGTCGTGGCCGGCCGCCCTCGCTCTGGCGATGCGATACGCAGCTCCGAGCCCGGCGACGCCGCCGCCGATCACGACGATGCGCTTCATCGACGACCCTCCCCCGCCGAGCTGGTTGCTGGTTCGGCCGGCTCACTGGTGGCCACCCCGAGGTCGCGGAGCACCTTCCGAGCAGCCCGCTGCCCGCTTTCGAGTGCGTTCGGGACCCCGACGCCGCGATACGCGTTCCCGGCGAACGCGGCACCCGTGACTTGCGATTCCAGCCGCTCGAGCTCCTCCACCCGATCCAGATGTCCCAGCGTGTACTGCGGCATCCCCCCAGGCCACCTGAACAAGCGGGCATAACGGGGCGTCGCTGACCTCGATATCCCAAGCAGGTCCGCAAGCTCCTCGCGCGCGAGTTCGAGGAGATCCTCGTCGCTCGCATCCAGCACACCCTCGTCGCGTGGCCCGCCGAGGAAACCGCGCAGCAAGACCCGTCCCTCAGGAGCTCGGCCGGGCCACTTCGAAGACATCAACGAGATGCCCGTCAGGTGACGCCGCTCCACCGCAGGCGCCAGGATCCCGTGCCAGCGCGTGTCGAACGGGCAGTCGCTGGCATCGTACGCCACGGCCACGGTCGCAGAGGAGGAACACGGGATCGACCCGATGATCCCGGCGATCGTCGCATCGATTCCTTCCGCGAGGTCGGCGGCGGCCCACGCCTCGGCCGTCACCACCACGCCGTCGGCGTCCACGGC
>JAOAFY010000070.1 GCA_026416035.1 Coriobacteriia bacterium
CCTCAGGGAGCCTTCCCGGTCGCGTCAAGAGCACTGGCGCACCGTAGCACCCGGCCAGCCCCGACGCGACAAGCGCATCAGGGAACACCTCGCCGGAGGCCACGACGACGGTGGCGACCGAGCTGGCAGCAAAGGTCGAACGCGATATCTGAATCGCAGTCTCGTACCGGTCCACACCCTCGTCACGTGCGGCTGCCGTGAAAGACGGTGCGTCCGTCACCATCCACTGAAGCCGATACGCACCCGATCCTCGGAATGCGCGCACTTCGAGGAAGTACCTCCCTCGCGCAACCGTGTCGTACGAGACGCGCTCCGGGTACACCCAGTCCTCTGCCGACGCAAGCACTCTCGCCATGTCAGGACTGTGCACGTACAGGTCGAAGTCAGTGCCAGCCTCCCCAGTCAGGGAGACCGACAGGCGCTTGCCTGCGGCGAGCTCGATGGAGAACAGGTCGTTGATGTCAGACGATCGATCGAGCGAGCCAAGCACCTCGCCCGAATCGCTGGATATGGGCGTCGCAGATGAGGAGTCCTCCCACGCTCCGGTGGGGATGTCCGACAGACGCCACGACAGCGCGTACCCGCCTGCGCCGTGTGCGGCATGCACCACGAGGTAGTACGCTCCGCCCTCCCCTGCGAGCACGTCATGCGTAAGCGACTCGTCAGCGGCTGGTCCTGCGGAGCCGTACGGCGTGAGATTCCCAACGATCGTCGTCGTACCGGGTCCGTAGAGCCGAAGATCGTAGTCCGCACCCGCAGGTCCATCCAACACGACTTCCAGCCGCTTGCCGACGGGCAAGTCGAAGCGGTACACATCGTCCGTGTCCTGAGGCCACTCCAACGAACCACCAGCTGACTGCCACGAAGCGCAGCAAGACAGCCCGGTGCCGGGCACATCGTCGTCCGGCCCGCACGGCCGGGGTCCGCGCAGCCAACGGAGCTCGTACCCCCCGGTTCCCGAACACGCAGCGACAACCACGTGGTAGACGCCCCCGTTTCCGGGGCAGTCCCACACGAAGCGCTTAGGGAACTCATCTCCGACCGTGCCCGCGACGGCAAGAGACGGATCGAACGTGGTCGTCCCCGGGGCGAACAGGTAGACGTCGGCATTCAGGGAGGCATCGCCAGTCAAAGCGAACGCAACCCGATCGTCCTCGGCCACCTCCAGCGTGTAGACATCGGCGCTTCTTGCAGCACAGTCCAGTGCGCCGGTGACGGGCGACGACGGGATCGGCGTCGCCGTGGCGGCCGCTGCCGCTGCCAGGGTTGGTCGGGCTGACGGCGCTGCCTCGACTCGTACAGGATAAAGCGAGCGTTCGGCCTTCAGTTCGCCGCCGTGAGGTCGAGCCGGCACATACCACGCTTCAGCCGTCGAGACGGCACCTGCCCCAAGAGTCGTCGCAAGCGCGAAGACGACGCACATTCCCAAGGAAAAGCTACGCATTCCCCCGATCCCCCTTCGTACAGAACAGCCCCTCGCTTCCCGCTCTCGGTCATCCTGTCATCCGCCACGGCGCATGCCGTCTCTTTGACCGAACCGTCCGCCTCGCTCCCAGGCCCACGCGTCTCGCACGATCGTCGCAAGATCCGACCGGCGGGCCCGCCACCCGAGCTCTCGCCGCGCCCGCTCCCAGGACGCGACGAGAACGGCCGGGTCTCCGGCCCGCCTGGGACCGAAGCGGACCCTGATCTCCTGCCCGGTAACCTGTCCGCACATGGCCACGACTTGCAGGTTCGTGTATCCGGCACCGGAGCCAAGATTGCAGATGCAGCCGCTGCCGCCACGCATCAAGCGTTCCAGCCCTGCTCGGTGTGCATCCGCCAGGTCGCACACGTGGATGTAGTCACGCACGCAGGTACCGTCAGGGGTGGGATAGTCGTGACCGTAGACCTCGAACTCTCGGATGCCATCGCGCAATGCGTGGAGCACGCGAGGTATCAGGTGCGTCTCCGGGTCGTGTGCCTCTCCCAGCGAGCCGTCAGGCCACGCGCCAGCGACGTTGAAGTAGCGGAGGACGACCGCACGCAGACCCCATTCCTGCGAAGCCTCGCCCAGCGCCGCCTCGAACGCCTTCTTGCTCTCACCGTACGGGTTCACTGGACGTAAGGGAGCGTCCTCGTCGATAGGCGTCAGCTCCGGCTCGCCGTACACCGCAGCCGTCGACGAGAACACGATCGCGTCGATGCCTGCTTCGCGCATCTGTGAGAGCAAGACGAGCGGCTTGCGTGCGTTGTTCTCGAAGTAGATGTCCGGTGAGCGAACGGACTCGGCGACGTCGATGTAGCCAGCGCAGTGCAGCACCGCGTCGCAACAACACAGTGCCTCGCGCACTGCGTCTCTGTCGCCAACATCGCCGACGACGAGCTCCGCCCGACCGTCCACCGCCTCCCGCCTTCCGCGCTCCAAGGAGTCGAGGACCACGACTTCGTGACCCGCGTCAAGGAGCGCGCGGACGCTCACGCTGCCGACGTATCCCGCACCCCCAGTGACCAGGGTACGCACGCTTACACCCCCGGCAAAGGATCGATCCCGCTTGCCAGTGCCTGTGCAACGCGCACAGACACCGAGTCATCCCACGACTCCGGAACCGGCCACTCTCGCGACGACGAAAGCGCCTCTTCTAGGGCACCCAGGATCTTGTCGCGCCACGCTCCGACGAGCCGGTTGGCGCCGACTTCGATGGTCACCCGTCGCTCGGTGCTCCTGCGCACGGTCACGCATGGGGTGTGCAGCATGCACGACTCCTCTTGGATGCCTCCCGAGTCCGTGACGATCGCCGCGGCATCGCGCTCCAGCGACAGCATGTCGAGGTAGCCCACGGGGTCGGCAAGCACGACACCGTGGGTCGAGGAAAGAAGGCCGTGCTCTGCAAGACGCGGACGCGTCCGCGGGTGGACCGGAAACAGCACTGGCAGGGGTGAGCTGCGCAACGCACTGGCGATCTCGGAGAGCCGCTCTGGGTGGTCGGTGTTCTCCGGGCGGTGCACGGTGGCCAGAACGTACCTCCCGGCTTCCAGTCCATATCGCGCGCACGCGCTGCGAGCCTCGATGCGTGGAAGGGACCTCAGCAGGCTCTCAGCCATGATGTTGCCCACGAATCGGATGCGGGCGGGGTCGATCCCTTCCTTGATGAGGTTCTCGTCCGCTTCGCGCACCGGCGTCAGCAACAGCGCCGACAGCTGGTCGGTGACGAGGCGGTTCACCTCCTCCGGCATCGCGAACTCCCGTGACCGAAGCCCGGCCTCCAGGTGGACGACGGGGATGTGCAGCTTCACCGCAGCCAGGGCTCCTGCGAGCGTCGAGTTGACGTCCCCCACGACGAGCACCGCATCGGGCAGCTCGACGCCCAGGAGTTCCTCGAGCTTCACCATGGCGGTCGCGGTCTGCGTCGCGTGTGTCCCGCTCCCGACACCGAGGAACCATCGGGGCTGTGGCAGTTCGAGGTCATCGAAGAAGACGTCAGACATCGCCGAGTCGTAGTGCTGGCCGGTATGCACGATGTCAGCAGCGATCCCGTGCGCCGCCAGCGCCGGCATCAGAGGCGCCACCTTGATGAAGTTCGGCCGGGCACCCACCACGACGATGATGCGCATCGAACCCCTCCTCCGCCGCGCTACCAGGCCCCGTGGGCGGCAAGCACCGCCGGCAGCGTGCGCACGAGCAGTGCGACGTCGAACGCAACGCTCCAGTTCTCGATGTAGAACAGGTCCAGCCGGATCATCTCATCGAACGACAGGTGCGACCTGCCGGAGACCTGCCACAAGCCGGTCATCCCCGGCAGGACCTGCATCCGCTGCCACTCACGGTCGCCGTACGCCTCGACCTCGTGGGGAAGCGGAGGACGCGGACCGACGAGCGACATCTCGCCTTTGAGCACGTTGAGGAGCTGGGGGAACTCATCGATCGAGTAGCGGCGCAACCACTTTCCGACACGCGTGACACGCGGGTCGTGCTTCATCTTGAAGAGCGGGCCATCGGCCTCGTTCATCTGGCGAAGCTCGGCAAGCCGTCTGTCGGCATCAACGTACATGGACCGGAACTTGAACATCTGGAAAGGTCTGCCGCCGCGGCCGACGCGAAGCTGCCGGTACAGCACCGGCCCTGGCGAGTCCAGCTTGATCGCGAGGGACACGAGCAGCCACACAGGGGTGCCAACGAGCACGATCGCAGTGGCCATGACGAGGTCGAAGACGCGCTTCACGAACGCGTTGTGTCGAGAGAAGGACACCGACCGCACCGTGATCAGCGGGATCCCTGCGACTTCCTTCACCAGGACACGCGAGGTCAGGATGTCGAAGAGCCCTGACGACAGCTGGATGGTGACTCCCGTGCCACGCAGCTCGGCGATCATACGAGACACGATGTCGTGGTCGAACGCCGTCGTGGCGATGATGACGCTGTCGATCTTCAGGTCTTGCACGACCTCGCGCAGATCGCCTGCTTCGCCGACAAGCGGAACACCTTCGTCGCAGAAGCTCAGCGGCAGGTACTCGGCGTGGCTGGTGGCAAGGCACCCTACGGGCGCCAAACCGTGCTCCGGCTTAGCGCGCAGGATGCGCGCGATCTCGGCCGCCTCCGGATTCGATCCGACGATGAGGGTACGCCTCACCACGCGACCACGTCGCCGCGCGGCGCGCAGCGCCGTCCGTACCATCAGGCGACCTGCCGACAC
Source organism: Coriobacteriia bacterium (assembly GCA_026416035.1). Lineage (GTDB taxonomy): Bacteria > Actinomycetota > Coriobacteriia > Anaerosomatales > Anaerosomataceae > Parvivirga. The sequence continues at coordinate 4,674 of JAOAFY010000070.1, forward strand.
GCCCGCGAACGACACTGCAGTCGTCAGCAACAACCAGGCGCGCGAAAGCCCAGGCAACTTCAGCCAGAAACTCGTCAGCACGAACCCAAGCGCCGCGAGCGCGACGGCACGCGCTATCCGCGAGAACTCGCCGGCACCCCAGGTGATGCGCTCCAGGTCGTACAGCCCTTCGCGCCACAACGCCACCACACCGAGCGCTACGAACGCCCACATCGCGTCGTAGTACGACGCGCCCTGCGGGAGCCGCTCGATGCCGAGCCGCACGCCGAGCGTCGAGAACCGCAGGTAGGTGGCCAACGCCGCAGAAGCAATCAGCGCGACGAGGTCCACCAGCACGAGAGTCGCGATGATGGCGGGCCGGAAGCGGTGGAACTCGCTCGCCTCCGAGTCTGCTCCGGGCACGGTGCTACCGATCTGCGATTGAGGCCGCAGTGCCATCCGTCTCCCTCGCCGATTCCCCTCTTTGCAGAAGATACCAGACGCGTCTGACGTTCTGGCAGTCCTTTACCTGCAGAACCATCGTCACGCCAGGTTGTCGAGATACCACCTGTACGTCGCTTCGACTCCCTCGCGCAACCCGATGCGCGCTCGCCAACCGAGAGCGTGCAGACGCGACACGTCCAGGAGCTTGCGGGGCGTTCCATCCGGTTTCGAAGTGTCCCACACGATCTGGCCGCGATAGCCGACGATCGCCTGCACAAGGAGTCCGAGCTCGGCGATCGTGATGTCCTCCCCCACGCCGACGTTCACGATGTCCTCGCCGTCGTAGCGCTCCATCAGGAACACCGCTGCGTCTGCCAGGTCGTCAACGTGCAGGAACTCCCTGCGCGGCGTACCTGTGCCCCACAGCGTCACTGACGGCTCTCCGGCCACCTTCGCCTCGTGGAACTTGCGGATCATGGCCGGAATCACGTGCGACGTCTCGAGGTCGAAGTTGTCGCCAGGTCCGTACAAGTTGGTCGGCATGAGCGAGATGCCATTGAAGCCATACTGGCGCCGATACGAGCGCACCATGACGATGCCCGCGATCTTCGCGACCGCATAGGGCTCATTCGTCGGCTCGAGCGGGCCGGTGAGCAGGTGCTCCTCGCGCATCGGTTGCGGCGCGTACCTCGGGTAGATGCAGCTCGATCCCAGGAAGAGGAGCTTCTTGGCGCCGAACCGGTGTGCGGCGTCGATCACATTGGTCTGGATCTGCAGGTTGTCCCGGATGAAGTCGGCAGGGTAGGTGGCGTTCGCCAGGATGCCGCCGACCTTGGCCGCCGCCAGGAACACGTACTCCGGCCTCTCCCGTTCGAAGAACGCATCCACGGCCGCTTGCCTGGTGAGGTCGAGCTCATCGTGAGAGCGAGTGATGACCTGCTCAAAGCCCCCGGCCGACAGGCGCCTCACGATCGCGCTGCCGACGAGTCCGGTGTGGCCCGCGACGTAGATGCGGCTCGCGCTATCCATGTGCAAGGCCCCGGAGAGCGACGTCGTGCCCGGCATCCTTGAGCGTCTTCTCCTGAGCGGCGAGCTCCATGTCGTGTGCGACCATGCGCTTCACGAGGTCGCAGAAGCCGACCCGCGGTTCCCAGCCCAGCTTCTCACGGGTCGCGGCCGCGTCTCCGAGCAAGTAGTCGACCTCGGTCGGACGGAAGTAGCGCGGGTCGATCTCCACGTGGTCCTGCCAGTCCAGACCCGCTTCGGCGAATGCCGCCTCACAGAACTCCCGCACCGAGTGCGCCTCGCCCGTCGCCACGACGTAGTCCCCCGGCTCGTCTTGCTGCAACATGAGCCACATCGCTTCGACGTAATCGGGCGCATACCCCCAGTCGCGTTTCGCGTCGAGGTTGCCGAGGTACAGCTTGTCCTGAAGCCCGTGTTTGATGCGGCCGACCGCGCGCGTGATCTTGCGCGTCACGAACGTCTCGCCTCGCCGCTCGGACTCGTGGTTGAACAGGATGCCGTTGCAGATGAACATCCCGTACGCCTCGCGATAGTTCACGCAGTACCAGTGAGCAGCGACTTTCGCGATGGCGTATGGGCTGCGTGGGTAGAACGGTGTGGCGATCGACTGCGGTGGAGGCGCGGCACCGTACATCTCGGAGGACCCTGCCTGGTACATCCGGACCTGCGCCCCGGAGGTCTTCGTGTAGTCACGCATAGCGTCGAGCAGGCGAAGCGTGCCAGTGGCCACTACGTCTGCCGTGTACTCCGGCTGGTCGAACGACACCTTCACGTGAGACTGTGCCCCGAGGTTGTAGACCTCGTCTGGGTGCACCTGCTCCAGGATCCGCCGCAGACCCGTCCCGTCAGTCAGGTCGCCGTAGTGCAAGAACAGCCGCGCGCCCGGGTCGTGCGGGTCGCGATAGATGTGATCGATGCGATCGGTGTTGAAGGTGGATGCCCGCCGGATGATGCCGTGGACCTCATATCCCTTCTCGAGGAGCAGCTCGGCCAGGTACGAGCCGTCCTGACCCGTGATGCCGGTGACGAGCGCGCGTTTCATGGGAACCTCCGCAGTCGGAAACGCCACAGGTCATCGTAGCAGAGGCTAAGACGTTCAGAGGACCACACGCACGTCCTGCCGATCTGTGCCGGAGACAGCCTCACCGGCCCGTCACGCCCATGTACACACGCTCTGTCGCGTCACACACGGCATCCCAGTCGTACTGCACCATCGCCCACTCCCTCAGCTCCGACGAGTTTCTTCGCAACGCCTCGCTCTCGCGAAGGCATGCCCTTAGCGCCCGTGCGAGATCATCGACGTTTCCTGCCTTGAAGTACTCCCCGTGATCGCCGAGGACCTCCACGTTCGGCGGAATGTCGCTCGCAAGCACCGGCGCACCGTATGCGAGCGCTTCAAGCAACACTATCGGCAACCCCTCAAGATCCGAAGGCAAGACGAACAGCGCGCAGTGCCGAAACAGCGCAGCAAGTCGTTCGCCATAAACGTAACCAGCGAATATGGTGTTGCCAGCCATGTTGCGCAGCTGGCGTACGTATTCCG
>JAOAFY010000071.1 GCA_026416035.1 Coriobacteriia bacterium
TGACCATACTGGCCACGGCCGCCTGTCTGGCGCACGAACTTGCCCTCGACGTTCGTCACCGGCTTGCTCGCGGTCTCGCGGTACGCGACCTGCGGCTTGCCGACGTTGGCCTCGACCTTGAACTCGCGCATGAGGCGATCCACGATGATCTCGAGGTGCAGCTCGCCCATGCCGGCGATGATGGTCTGCCCGGTCTCCTCGTCGGTCCGGACGCGGAAGGTCGGGTCCTCCTCCGCCAACTTCGCGAGCGCCTGAGTGAGCTTGTCTTGCTCTGCCTTGGTCTTCGGCTCGATCGCGATGTCGATGACCGGATCGGGGAAGACCATGGATTCGAGCAGCAGCGGCGCCTCTTCCGCACACAGCGTGTCGCCGGTGGTCGTGTTCTTCAGACCGACGGCCGCAACGATGTCGCCGGCATACACCGCATCGACGTCCTCGCGGTGGTTGGCGTGCATCTCGAGCAGACGCCCGATGCGCTCCTTGTGGCCCTTCGTGGAGTTGAGGACGTACGATCCGGAGGTCATCGTGCCTGAGTACACGCGGAAGTAGGTGAGCTTCCCGACGTACGGGTCCGTCATCACCTTGAACGCCAGCGCCGAGAACGGCTCTCCAGCGTCGGCGTGCCGGACCACCTCGTCGCCGGTCTTCAGGTCGTGGCCCTTCACGGGCGGGATGTCCAGCGGCGAGGGCAGGTAGTCGATGATCGCGTCGAGCAGCGGCTGGACGCCCTTGTTCTTGAACGACGCTCCGCAGGTGACGGGCGTGACGGCGCACGCGATCGTCGCCTTGCGGATGGCTTCCTTGAGCTCATCGACCGAGATCGGCTCGTCTTCGAGGAACTTCGACAGCAGCTCGTCGTCCTGCTCCGCCGCGGCCTCCACGAGCTCGTGCCGATGCAGCTCCGCCTCGTCGCGCAGCTCAGCCGGGATCTCGCCGATGGTCGGATTGATGCCCTTGTCGTCCTCGTTGAAGAAGATCGCGTTCATCTCGACGAGGTCGACGATGCCGGTGAAGCTGTCCTCCGCCCCGATCGGGATCTGCAGCAGCACCGGACGGGTGTCGAGGCGTTCACGCATCATCTGGACGACGTTCAGGTAGTCGGCGCCGGTGCGGTCCATCTTGTTGATGTACGCGATGCGCGGGACGCCGTACCGGTCGGCCTGACGCCACACCGTCTCCGACTGCGGCTCGACGCCCCCCACAGCACAGAACACCGCCACCGCGCCGTCGAGCACGCGAAGCGAGCGCTCCCCCTCGACGGTGAAGTCCACGTGGCCGGGCGTGTCTATGATCTGTATGCGATGGTCCTTCCAGAAGCAGGTCGTAGCGGCTGAGGTGATGGTGATGCCGCGCTCCTGCTCCTGCACCATCCAGTCCATGGTGGCAGCGCCTTCGTGGACCTCGCCGATCTTGTGCGTCTTCCCGGTGTAGTACAGGATGCGCTCGGTCGTGGTCGTCTTCCCGGCGTCGATATGGGCCATGATCCCGATGTTGCGGGTCTTGGCAAGCGGATACTGCTTCCGTGCCATCGAGTCGGTTTCTCTCTCGTCGTCTTCGGTCGTTACCAGCGGTAGTGGCTGAAGGCCCGGTTGGACTCAGCCATCTTGAACAGGTCCTCGCGCTTCTTGACTGAAGCGCCGGTGCCGTTGGCCGCGTCCAGGATCTCGGCCGCGAGACGCTCGATCATCGTCTTCTCGCGACGCTTCCGCGCAAAGCCGACGATCCAGCGGATGGCCAGCGTGGTAGCGCGGCGGGAGTTGACCTCGACAGGCACCTGGTAGGTCGCACCGCCGACGCGCTTCGGCCGCACCTCGAGGGTCGGGCGTACGTTGTCGAGCGCCTTCTTGAACGTCGCCAGGGGGTCATTGCCCGTCTTGGCCTCGATGAGGTCGAAGGCGCCGTAGACGATCCGCTCGGCCACGGACTTCTTGCCGTCGAGCAGGACCTTGTTGATCAGCTGCGTGACCAGCCGGTTGTTGTACACCGGGTCGGGTTGGACCTCCCGGCGCTGGGCTGCTGCACGTCGTGGCATTCCGTCACTCCTCTGCTACACGGCAGACCCGCCATCGCTCGCCGCGATGCGGGTCCGGCGTACGCTTCCTCGACCCTACTTCGGCTTCTTCGCCCCGTACCGCGAACGGGCCTGCGCCCGGTTGTTGACCGCGGCGCAGTCGAGGGCGGCACGGATGATCTTGTACCGGACACCCGGAAGGTCCTTCACGCGGCCGCCGCGAACGAGCACGATGGAGTGCTCCTGCAGGTTGTGGCCGATGCCCGGGATGTATGCGGTCACTTCCATCTGGTTCGTGAGACGCACGCGGGCGACCTTGCGCAAAGCCGAGTTCGGCTTCTTCGGCGTGGTCGTGTACACGCGCGTGCACACGCCGCGCTTCTGGGGGTTGCCCTTCAGCGCCGGCGTCTTCGACTTGTCTGCTGCCCGCTTGCGGCCCTTGCGGACCAGCTGGTTGATCGTGGGCATCGACCCTCCTTGATCGTGTATCGCACCGTGCGTCCGTATCGCTGACCGGACAGTCGTATCCAGCATGAAGCCACAAGGTCGCACTCTAACAAAGCGCAGACCGCCCTGTCAAACCACGCGGCCGGGTGTAGCCACTCGGCTGCCAGAGCGTGCCCCGCACCGCCGCTAAGACGGTGCGGGGCGCTCCACCTCACTCCTGGACGGCCTTGCCGTGGACGCCGCAGTAGTCGCTGCCGTCCTTGGCCTTGTTCTTGCACGGACGGCCATCCGCGTACAGCGCCTTGCACATGCCGTCCGTCTCGGCGAGCTTGGCGTGGACACCGCAGTAGCGGCTGCCCTCTTTGGCCTTGTTCGAGCAGCGGGTGCCATCGCCCCGCGTGGCCTGGCATTGGCCCTCGTCGCTCTCCTGTTCCACCTCGTCGAACGCGTCTTTCGACGTCGACCCTGTCGGCTCGAAGACGCGGCCTGCGAAGCCCGAGATGTCGATGTCCTCTTCCTCGGCCTCGTCGAAGTCCGCGAACATCGCCGCGGCCTCCTCGTCGGTGATGCCAGCGCTCGTCGGGACCGGGGGCAGCATCGCTTCGATCTCGCGCAGCTCCTCCGGAGCGAACTCCGGCAGCGGGCCAGCGGTCTCCTCTGCGCTCCATTCGGCGGCCTGTCCACGGTAGGTCAGCTTCACAGAGCGATACCGCTTCATGCCGGTGGCGGCAGGGATGAGCTTGCCGATGATGACGTTCTCCTTCAGACCCAGAAGCTCGTCTTCCTTGCCAGCGATGGCAGCATCGGTGAGGACCCTCGTGGTCTCCTGGAACGACGCCGCAGACAAGAAGCTGTCCGTCGCAAGCGACGCCTTCGTGATTCCGAGCAGCACCGCGTGCCCGGTCGCGGGCTCACCGCCTTCCTGCACCGCACGCTCGTTCGCGTCCTCGAAGACGAACCTGTCGACGAGCTGGCCCGGCAGCAGATCTGTATCGCCAGAGTCGAGGACGCTGACCTTCCGCATCATCTGGCGCGCGATGACCTCGATGTGCTTGTCATTGATGTCGACGCCCTGGCTCGCGTACACCTCCTGCACCTCGCGCACGATGTACGCAAGCACCGCCTTAGGACCGCGGAGGTTGAGCAGGTCGTGCGGATTGCCCGAACCCTCCGTGAGCTGCTCACCTGCCTCGACAACCGCACCATCGAGAATGCCGGGACGCAGCCTCGCACGGCGTGGGACCTGGTATCGCTTCTCGTGGCCATGGTCGTCGCGGATCGTGATGACGCGATGCTTGTCGCCCTCCTCGATCGACAGCTTGCCGCCGATCTCCGCCAAGAGCGCCTGGCCCTTCGGCTTGCGCGCCTCGAAGAGCTCGGTCACGCGAGGGAGACCATGCGTGATGTCCTCGCCTGCGACACCGCCCGTGTGGAAGGTCCGCATCGTCAGCTGGGTGCCAGGCTCGCCGATCGACTGCGCCGCGATGATGCCGACCGCCGTCCCGATGTCGACCGGCCGGCCTACCGCGAGGTCCCAACCGTAGCACTTTTGGCACACGCCATGACGCGCGTGACAGGTCATGACCGTCCGGACCTCGACAGCCTCGATCCCGGCGTCTACGAATCGCTTCAGCTCGTCGTCCGAGGCGATGTACTCGCCCGCCTCTTTCAGGACTTCGCCAGTCGCGGGGTCGACTACCGGCTTGAGCACGCAGCGCCCGACGAGGTCGTGGTCGACGCCATTCTCCTCGATCACGGGCAGCATGACGCCTTCGTCGGTGTGGCAGTCCTCTTCGCGGACGATCACGTCCTGTGCCACGTCGACGAGCCGGCGGGTGAGATAGCCCGAGTCCGCCGTGCGGAGAGCCGTGTCGGCGAGGCCCTTGCGCGCACCGTGCGTCGAGATGAAGTACTCGAGGACCGACAGCCCCTCACGGAAGTTCGACTTGATCGGCCTGTCGAGGATCTCACCCTTCGGGTTGGCCATGAGGCCGCGCATGCCGGCCAGCTGCCGCACCTGCTTGATGTTACCGCGAGCACCCGAGTGAGCCATCATGTAGATCGGGTTGAACTTGTCGAAGTGCTCTGCCATGGCGTCGCCGACGCGCTCGGTCGCGTCCGTCCAGATGTCGATGATCTGGCGGTGCCGCTCGTCGCGCGTGATGAAGCCGCGATCGTACTGCTGCTCGACCTCGGCGACCCTGCGTTCGGCCTCGGCGATGATCTCGGCCTTGCTCGGCGGGATGTCCGCATCCGCCACCGACACGGTCACGCCTGCCCGCGTGGCGTAGTGGAACCCGAGCCGCTTGACCTCGTCCAGCATCGCAGCCATCTGCGTCGTCGAGTACCGGTTCGACGCCTCCTCGATGATGCGTGCGATCTGCTTCTTGTCCACCGAGTGGTTCACAAACGCATGGTCCTCAGGAAGCGAGCGGTTGAACGTGATGCGCCCGACCGTCGTCTCGATGCGGTCCCCGGCCTTGCGCGCACGGAAAGCGACCTTGCCGGCTTCGTCGAGGTACTCCTCGACGATCTCCCGGTTCAGGCGCACCAGGATGCGTGCCTGCAGATCGAGCCCTGCACGGCTGTCGTACGCGAGCAGCGCCTCCTCGGGGCTCATGAACACGCGCCCCTCGCCAGGCGCACCTTCACGCACCGTGGTGAGGTAGTACAGGCCGATGACCATGTCCTGGCTCGGCACGGTGAGCGGCCGTCCGTGGGCGGGGCTCTTGATGTTGTTGGTCGAGAGCATCAAGATGCGGGCCTCCGCCTGGGCTTCGGCCGACAGCGGCACGTGAACAGCCATCTGGTCGCCGTCGAAGTCTGCGTTGAACGCCGTGCACACGAGCGGGTGCAACCGGATCGCCTTGCCCTCGACGAGCACCGGCTCGAAGGCCTGGATGCCGAGACGGTGCAAGGTGGGAGCACGGTTGAGCAGCACGGGGTGGTCCTTGATGACCTCCTCGAGCACGTCCCAGACGACATCGCGTCCGCGCTCCACCATCTTCTTGGCGCTCTTGATGTTCTGCGCGTACTCGAGGTCGACCAGCCGCTTCATGACGAACGGCTTGAACAGCTCGAGGGCCATGACCTTCGGAAGGCCGCACTGGTGCAGCTTCAGCTCCGGGCCGACGACGATAACCGACCGCCCGGAGTAGTCGACCCGCTTGCCCAGCAGGTTCTGGCGGAAGCGCCCCTGCTTGCCCTTCAGCATGTCGGACAGCGACTTCAGCGGCCGGTTGCCCGGACCTGTGACCGGTCGACCGCGACGGCCGTTGTCGAACAGCGCGTCGACTGCCTCCTGCAGCATCCGCTTCTCGTTGTTCACGATGATCTCAGGCGCACCCAGGTCGAGCAGCCTCTTGAGACGGTTGTTCCGGTTGATGACGCGCCGGTACAGGTCGTTGAGGTCGGAAGTCGCGAACCGGCCACCGTCCAGCTGCACCATCGGACGCAGGTCAGGCGGGATCACCGGGATGGCCTCCAGGATCATCCACTCGGGGCGGTTCTTCGACTGCCTGAACGCAGAGACGACCTTCAGGCGCTTGATAGCCTTCGCCTTCTTCTGGCCCTTGCCTTCACGGATCTGCTCGCGAAGCTCCGCGTCGAGGGCATCGAGGTCGATCTGCTCCAGCAGGTCCCTGATCGCCTCCGCACCCATGCCGCCACGGAAGTAGGTGCCGTACCGCATCTTCATCTCGCGGTACAGCGTCTCGTCGTTGATCAGATCCTTTGGAGCGATCTTCGTGAACCGCTCGAACACCTGCCGCAGAAGCTCCCGGCGCTCCTCGTACTCCTCCTCGAGGTCGCGGATGTCCCGCTCTGCCTCAGCCGTGACTCGCCTGACGCGCTCCTCGACCGGGACGGAATCGTCGATCTCGTCGCCGTCTTGCGGTTCGAGCTCGCCCTTGATGACCGCGATCAGGCGATCACGCTCGGCCTCGATCAGGGAGCGCTCCTCCGCGAACTCCGCATCGAGCGCCTGGATGTCGCCTTCGAGCTCGTCCTTGAGCATCGGCAGATCGGCTTCTCGTGCCTCTTCATTCACGGATGTGATGATGGAGGCCGCGAAGTACAGGACCTTCTCCAGCTCCTTGGGCGCGATGTCGAGGAGGTAGCCCATGCGGGAGGGCACGCCCTTGAAGTACCAGATGTGCGAGACGGGCGCCGCCAGCTCGATGTGGCCCATGCGGTCACGTCTGACTTTCGCACGCGTCACCTCGACGCCGCAGCGCTCGCAGATGATGCCCTTGAACCGGATGCGCTTGTACTTGCCGCAGCTGCACTCCCAGTCCTTCGTGGGACCGAAGATCTTCTCGCAGAACAAGCCGTCGCGCTCCGGCTTCAGCGTGCGGTAGTTGATGGTCTCGGGCTTCTTGACCTCTCCGCGCGACCACTGACGGATCTGGTCAGAGGACGCGAGTCCGATCCGAAGCCGATCGAAGCTGTTCACATCGACGTCGAGCAACGTTACTCCTCCGTCTCGTCCAGCTGTGCAGGTTCGCCGTCAAGGCTTGCGGGCTCGGTGCGGGAAGCATCGTCCGCCGCACCGAGATCGAAGCCGTCAAGGCTGAGGTCGTCCAGAGAGATGTCCGACTCCTCCGAGGACTCCTCGGCTGTGCCGAGGTCCAGACCGAACTCCTTGGCAGCAGCGAAGATGTCCTGGTCGTCTTCTTTGATCTCGACCTCCTCGCCCTTGTCGGTCGTCCCGACGAACAGGAGGTTGTCCCGGTCCTCGGCGTCGTGGTTCTTGAGGTCGTGGGGGTAGAACTGTCTCTTATACACATC
>JAOAFY010000072.1 GCA_026416035.1 Coriobacteriia bacterium
CTGCAGCACGTAGGCTGCGCCGTAGGCGTACAGCGCCCACACTTCCATCTCTCCGAAGCGCTGACCGCCGAACTGCGCCTTGCCGCCCAGCGGTTGCTGCGTGATCAGCGAGTACGGGCCGGTCGAACGCGCGTGGATCTTGTCGTCGACGAGGTGCAGGAGCTTCAAGATGTAGATCTGGCCGACAGTGACCGGCTCGCGGAACGGTTCGCCGGTCCGACCATCGAACAAGACGGTCTTCCCGCGCTCGTCGATACGTGGCACGAGGGTATCGAGCACCTTGTCGCCATACCGGCGTGCGGCCTTGAGCTTCAGGTTGCGGTCCGCCGCGGCCAACGTCTCGACGATCTCGTGCTCTTTCGCGCCGTCGAACACAGGGGAGGCCACGTGCAGCGGACCTGCGACCGGCTCCTTCTGGTTCTTCTCGTCCGACCAGCCCACGAACGCCGCCCAGCCGAGGTGCGTCTCGAACAGCTGGCCGATGTTCATGCGGCTTGGCACGCCGAGCGGGTTCAAGATGATGTCCACGGGGGTGCCGTCGGCCATGAAGGGCATGTCCTCGACCGGCAGTATCTTGGCGATGACGCCCTTGTTGCCGTGCCGGCCAGCGAGCTTGTCGCCCTCGGAGATCTTGCGCTTCTGAGCGACGTACACGCGCACGAGCTCGTTGACGCCAGGCGAGAGATCGTCGCCGGCTTCACGCGAGAACTTCTGGATGGCGATGACGCGGCCGGTCTCTCCATGCGGCACCTTGAGCGAGGTGTCACGCACTTCACGCGCCTTCTCGCCGAAGATCGCTCGGAGCAGCCGCTCCTCGGCAGTCAGCTCGGTCTCGCCCTTCGGGGTGACCTTGCCGACGAGGATGTCGCCAGGGAAGACCTCTGCGCCTATGCGGATGATGCCGTCTTCGTCCAGGTTGGCGAGGATGTCTTCGCCGACGTTCGGGATCTCCCGCGTGATCTCCTCGGGGCCAAGCTTCGTGTCGCGAGCCTCGACCTCGTATTCCTCGATGTGGATGGAGGTAAGCAGGTCGTCCTTGACGACGCGCTCCGAGAGGATGATGGCATCCTCGTAGTTGTAGCCCTCCCACGGCATGAACGCGACCAGCAGGTTCTGGCCGAGCGCAAGCTCTCCGCCGTCTGTGGAAGGGCCGTCCGCGAGCACCTGATCGGCCTCGACGCGGTCGCCGACCGAGACGATGGGCCGATGGTTGATGCACGTGCCCTGATTCGAGCGCTGGAACTTCGGAAGCACGTACTCGTCCGTCGAGCCGTCCTCCGCCCGTACCTCGATGCGACGGGCGTCGACGTACGACACGATGCCAGGGCGCTTGGCGAGGATGATCTCTCCTGTGTCCACGGCGGCGCGGTATTCCATGCCGGTCCCGACGAGAGGAGCTGCCGGTCGGATGAGCGGCACCGCCTGACGCTGCATGTTCGAACCCATCAGCGCGCGGTTCGCATCGTCGTGCTCGAGGAATGGGATAAGCGCCGTCGCCACCGACACGATCTGGCGCGGCGACACGTCCATGAAGTCGACTTCCTCCGGACGGACGTCGACCGGCTCGCCGCCCTTCTTGAGGCACAGCACGCGCTCGTTCAGGAAGGCGCCCGTCTTGAGATCGTACGGCTCGGCCGCCTGAGCGATGGTGTACTTCTCCTCTTCGTCAGCCGTCAGGTACACGATCTCATCGGTGACCTTGCCGTCCTTGACCCGGCGGTACGGGGTCTCGATGAACCCGTACTGGTTGACCCGCGCGTACGTCGCGAGCGAGCCCATCAGACCGATGTTCGGACCTTCCGGCGTCTCGATCGGGCACATGCGGCCGTAGTGTGACGGGTGCACGTCGCGGACCTCGAAGCCCGCACGCTCGCGCGACAGACCGCCTGGACCGAGCGCCGAAACGCGCCGCTTGTGGGTCAGGCCGCCGAGCGGATTCGTCTGGTCCATGAACTGAGACAGCTGGGAGGAGCCGAAGAACTCCTTGATCGCGGCCACGATGGGCCGGATGTTGATCAGCGACTGAGGCGTGATCTCGTCGACGTCCTGCGTCGTCATGCGCTCTCGGATCACTCGCTCCATGCGGGTGAGACCCAAACGGAACTGGTTCTGGATGAGCTCTCCGACGGTGCGCACTCGCCGGTTGCCGAAGTGGTCGATGTCGTCCGTCTCGTAGCCCTCGGCGCCCTGCCAGAGCTTCACGAGATACCGGATTGCTTCGACGATGTCCTCGTTGGTGAGCGTGGACTGGCTGTCCGGCAGATCGAGACCCAGCTTGCGGTTGAGCTTGTAGCGGCCGACCTTGGCCAAGTCGTAGCGCTGCGGATTGAAGAACAGTCCCTCAAGGAGGCTGCGGGCCGAGTCGACCGTCGGCGGCTCGCCGGGCCGCTGGCGCTTGTAGATCTCGAGGAGAGCATCCTCTCGCGTCTCGGCGGTGTCGCGATCCAGAGTGTGCCTGATGCACTCGGCGCCGTCGAACAGATCGAGGATCTCCTCCGCCGTTTCCGCGATACCCAGAGCCTTCAGCAGCACAGTGACCGGCTGCTTGCGCTTGCGGTCGACGCGGACGAACACGGCATCGCGCCTGTCAGTCTCCAGTTCGAGCCAGGCGCCACGGGCAGGGATGATCTTCGCGGTGTGGATCACCTTGTCGGTCGTCTTGTCGCGGTCCTCCGCGTAGTAGACGCCGGGCGAGCGCACGAGCTGCGAGACGACCACGCGCTCGGTGCCGTTGATCACGAACGTCCCGCGGTCGGTCATGAGCGGGAAGTCGCCCATGAAGACGTGGTTCTCCTTGATCTCGCCAGTCTCGCGGTTGATGAGCTTCACCAGCACGAACAGCGGCGCCTGATACGACATGTCCTTCTCTTTGCACTCCTCGACGGAGTACTTCGGATCGCCGAATTCGTACTCGCCGAACTCGACCGCGAGAATGCCGTTGAAGTCCTCGATGGGCGAGATGTCGTCGAAGGTCTCGCGGAGACCTTCCTCAAGGAACCACTTGAATGATTCTGTTTGGACTGCGATAAGATTCGGAACGTCGAGTATCTCTGGGAGCTTCGCGAACGATCGGCGCTGACGCTGACCAGCTGCGGCGGGAAAACCTGCTTGACGGCGCACCAGGCGATTCCTCCTTAGAGACGGGAGAGGCGTACAAGAGTCGCAAACTATCAGTCTAGCCGCATCTCATGGTGCGGTCAACACGTTTGCGCGAAGTCCATAGACGCGAACGATGGCCGGCAGCCGATGCTGCCGGCCATCGTTCGCAGGGAAGCCGTCGTGCTACTTCAGCTCGACGACCGCACCGGCCTCTTCCAGCTTGGCCTTGGCCTCCTCGGCCTTCTCCTTGTTGACGCCCTCGAGCACGGGCTTCGGAGCCCCGTCGACGAGGTCCTTGGCCTCCTTCAGGCCGAGCGAGGTGAGCTCGCGCACGACCTTGATGACCTGGATCTTCTTGTCGCCGGCCGAGGCGAGGACCACGTCGAACGAGTCCTTCTCCTCCGCCGGAGCGGCCTCGGCACCGCCGGCCGCCGGAGCGGCAGCAGCGACTGCCACGGGAGCCGCCGCCGACACGCCGAAGACCTCCTCCATTTCCTTCACGAGCTCAGCGAGTTCGAGCGCCGGAGCGCTCTTGACCCACTCAAGCACCTCAGCGCGGGTGATGTTCGCCATCGTTCCTCTCTCCTTCTTCTCTTCAGGCCGCGCGATGCATACGCGCGGCGCAGCGTCTCTTCACACCATCTACGCAGCGGCCTTCTGGTCGGCCACCGCCTTGACTGCACGCGCGAATGCGCCTGCGGGCGCATTGCACATCGACATGAAGCCGCGGACCGGCGAAACCAGCAGCCCCATGACTTGTGCGACGAGGACCTCGCGGCTCGGCAGCGATGCGAGCGCCTTTACCTGCTCGGCACCGATGACTGCGCCGTCGACGAACCCGCCTTTCATCTCCAGCACCTTCGAATCCTTGGCGAAATCGGCCAGGACCTTGGCAGCGGGCACCGGATCGCCAGTCGCAAAGACGAACACCGTCGGACCTTCCAGGAGCGCGTCCATCGACGGCAAGGCGAGCTCGCGGACCGCGATCTCAGCGAGCGTGTTCTTATACACCTTGAGCTCGGCACCGGCATCCCGGAGCTTCGCGCGCAGCCCCTGCATCTGCTTCACTGTAAGCCCGCGGTAGTCGGCCATCAGGACGCCGGAGGAGCCGATGAAACGGTCCTTGATCTCGGCGACCAGTGCGGCCTTCTCGGCTGTCGGCATGCTCATCCCTCCTTTCCTGCGAACACGCCGCAGCAGGGCCACAGGCCCGGCGTGCGGGTGGCAGCTCACATCCATTTCCTGAATGCGAAGCGGCCTCCGCCTGAACAGCAAGCGGAGGCCGCGTGGAGATTCCACGACTTGGATTCGGCTCCGCCTCGGCGGGCGGGACGGCACTCGTCCCCTTAGGCCCGGTCAGCTCCGGGCACCGGCTGTCTTCGGCAGCGGTCGTGTTCGTTGTTGTCAAGTGCGGGCGCGATTATCGCACCCTCGGCCGGCCGTGGCAACCACGGACCAGACGCTACTCCTCCAGCAGTCCGCGCGTCTTCATGGGATCGACGGGGATGCCGGGACCCATGGTCGTCGTCACGGTGATCGACTTCAGGTAACGGCCCTTTGCCGCAGCCGGCTTCGCGCGGATGATCTCGTCGAGCACTGTGGCGTAGTTCTCCACGAGCGCCTCGTCAGAGAACGACTTCTTCCCGATCCCGATGTGCACGATGCCGTACTTGTCCGCCCGATACTCGACTTTGCCTGCCTTGAGCTCCTTGACGACTCGAGCGACGTCCATCGTGACCGTGCCGAGCTTCGGGTTCGGCATCAGGCCGCGCGTACCGAGGATCTTGCCGAGGCGACCGACCTTCCCCATCATGTCCGGCGTCGCGACGGTCGCGTCGAACTCGAGGAAGCCGTTCTGGATGCGCTCGATGAGGTCGTCCGCGCCCACCACATCGGCACCGGCTTCTTCGGCTTCCTTCGCCTTCTCACCCTGCGCGAACACGGCCACGCGCACCTTCTTGCCTGTGCCGTGAGGCAGAACCACCGAGCCGCGCACCTGCTGGTCGGCCTGCCTGGTGTCGATGCCGAGCCGGAAGTGGGCTTCGACGGTCTCGTCGAACGACGCCGGCGCGATCTCCTTCGCCAGACGGATCGCCTCAAGCGGCGAATACAGCTTGCCTGCCTCGACTCGCGCCTGGGCGGCGACGATCTTCTTGCCACGCTTCATGGATGTTCCTCCTCGTGGTCCACGGGCCGTTCGGCCCTCCCACACGGGGCGCCGGTATGGATCGCGCCCGTTGTGCCGGTGCTACCCCTCGACGACGATCCCCATCGAGCGGGCAGTGCCCTCGATGATCTTCATCGCCGCCTCGACGTCATTGGCGTTCAGATCGGGCATCTTCGTCTCGGCGATCTGCCTGACCTGCTCGCGGGTGACTTTCGCGACCTTGGTGCGGTTCGGGACCGCAGAACCCTTGTCGACGCCGGCCGCCTGCTTGAGCAGCACTGCCGCAGGCGGTGTCTTGAGGACGAAGTCGAAAGACCGATCCTCGTAGACCGTGATCTCGACCGGGATGATCGTGCCGACCTTGTCCTGCGTGGCGGCGTTGAACGCCTGGCAGAACTGCATGATGTTGACCTGGTGCTGACCGAGGGCCGGACCCACGGGAGGCGCCGGGTTGGCCTGACCGCCAGGGATCTGGAGCTTGATGAAACCGATCTGTTTCTTCTTCGCCATGTCTCTTCCGTTCGTTCACGTGACGCGCGTTGCGTCCAGCAGTGCTATCGGTACGGTACGCGCCAGGCCGAGAAGCACCGGGGTGCATCACTCCCCGCGGCTCAGCGCCACCGAATCACAGCTTAGCCACCTGGTCGAAGCCGAGCTCCACAGGCGTCTCCCGACCGAAGATCGACACCATGACCTTCAGCTTGCCCTGGTCCGCGTTGACTTCGGCGATGGTGCCGTCGAAGTCCGCCAGGGGACCCGCGGTCACTTTCACTGGCATGCCTTCGTGGAATTCGGTCATCGTCTTCGGCTTCGCCGTCGCGGTCGCCCGTCCCTGGATCCGCTCGAACTCCTTGCGAGAGAGGGGGACCGGCTTGCCCTGGCTCCCGACGAAGCCCGTCACGCCGGGCGTGTTGCGGACGCAGTACCAGGAGTCGTCATCGAGCTCCATCTGCACCAGCACGTAGCCGGGGAACACCTTCTTGTCCTGGGTGACCCGGCGGCCTCCGGCCTTGACGTCGGTGACCGTCTCTTTAGGGATCAGGACGTCGAAGATCTTGTCCTGCATCCCCATCGTCTCGATCCGGTGCAGCAGGTTCGTCTTGACCTTGTTCTCGAACCCGCTGTAGGTGTGTATCACGTACCACTTTCTCGCCATGGACTACCTGCCGATCCTGGCCAGCACGTCGATGAACAGCCACGACGAGGCGGTGTCCACGACGAACGTGAATGCGATGAAGAACAGCAGCGTGACGACCACGACGATGCTCGAGTTCACGACCTCCTCGCGAGAAGGCCAGACCACGCGCTTCATCTCCTGACGCACGTCGCTGAAGTACTTCGAGATGCGCTTGAAGACGTTCGGCTTGTCCTTGGCGCCCTGCTGAGCCATCGTCCACCTGTTCCTTCGGGCCGCACGAGCGGCCGTGCTATCGTTCACGCCGGGGTCGCCCGGCGAGCGAGCTTCTGGCAGGGCAGGAGGGATTCGAACCCCCAACATCCGGTTTTGGAGACCGGCGCTCTACCGTTGGAGCTACTGCCCTGCGCAGGGGAACCGCTGAGCGCTACCGCGTCTCCTTGTGGACCGTGTGAGTCCCGCACCACCTGCAGTACTTCTTGAACTCGATGCGCTCAGGGTTGTTCTGCTTGTTCTTCTTCGTCGTGTAGTTGCGTCGCTTGCACTCGGTGCAGGCGAGCGTGACCAGCGTCCTCATGCATCCTCCTCGCGACCTCAGCGGTCGACTCGAGCACCGCCGGCCCCGGCCGCACGGTAGCGTAATCTACCACCCGCCGCCGAACGGTGTCAACGCGAGACACGCGCTCTGAGCGGCGAAAACGGGGCCTGGGCTCACCCCAGGCCCCGTCAGTTTCAGCCAGCGAGAACTACTTCAGGATCTTCGTCACACGGCCCGAGCCGACGGTGCGGCCGCCCTCGCGGATCGCGAAGCGCAGGCCCTCCTC
>JAOAFY010000073.1 GCA_026416035.1 Coriobacteriia bacterium
GCCGGTCGTCGGCGGCCTGGCCGTGTCCGCAGCGCTGATGGGGGTCTTCTTCGCTGGCATGCTCCCGTACTTCCAGCCCACTGCCGGCGAGAACGTCTTGTGGCACCACCTCATCGCCGTCCTCGGCCTGCTTACCGCGGGGCTGGCGATCGCGTTGCCGCTGTACCTGTTCTACGACGGTGCCCGCAAGCGTGCGGCGGCCAGGGGCGAGAGCTTCGCGCTCGCGCTGGGGCGCATACTGACGAAGGCGCGGACGCAGTCGGGCGGCTACCTCACGCACCTCGGGATGGGCATCATCCTGGTGGGCCTCGTCGGCTCGACGATGTTCGTGGAGACGCACGAGCTCGAGGTGCCGACGAAGCCCGGCTCCGCGATCACGGCGCACGGCTACACCTTCGCGGTGCGCGAGCTCAAGGAAACCACCGAGCCGAACGGCGACGTGGTGTACACGCTCGCGCTCGACGCGAAGCGTGGGTCGCGCCAGCTTGGTGTGCTCAAGCCGAAGCTGGTGTTCCCCGTCCAGCTGCAGAGCAAGCGGCAGAGCACGCAGAAGGTCGCCCTTATCCAGGAGCCGCTCAAAGACGTGTTCGTTTCCTTCCATGGAGTGAACGAAGCGAACGAGGCGTCTGTGACGATCAAGTTCTTCCCGATGCAGTGGTGGGTGTGGTCCGGCTTCATCGTCACCATCGTCGGCAGCGCGCTTGCCGCGTGGCCGAAGCGCCAGCTCCAGGCAGCGTGAGGGCGCGATGCAGCAAGCCGTCGAGCAGCCAGCAGTCGACGTCCGCGCGCTCGTGCGCGCGTTCGGCGCCCGCAAGGCGCTCGATGGTGTGAGCTTCGCACTGCCTGAGGGCGCCTTCCTCTCTGTGTTCGGCCCGAACGGTGCGGGGAAGACGACGCTGCTCAAGGTGCTGACGACCCTCGTCGCGCCGTCGTCGGGGTCTGCGAAGGTCTGTGGGCTTGACGTGGTCGAAGGAGCCGTCGAGCTCCGCGCCCGGATCGGGCTGATCAGCCACAATCCGCTGCTCTATCCGGACCTGACGGCGGAGGAGAACCTGTTGTTCTTCGCCGACATGTACGGCGTGGAGCACGCGAAGCAGCGGGTGCGGGAGCTGCTGGAGGCGGTCGAGTTGGACCATCGGCGCCTCGACACCACGCGCACCTTCTCGCGAGGGATGCTCCAGCGGCTGTCGATCGCGCGCGCACTGCTCCACCGTCCCGACGTGCTGTTCTTGGATGAGCCGTACTCGGGTCTCCATCCGCACGCGGCGGACATTCTCGATTCGCTGGTCGCCAGCATCCGGGAGCACCACACGTTCGTCATGGTGAGCCACGACCTGGACAAGGGGCTTGAGCTGTGCACTCACGCGCTCATCTTGTCCAAGGGCCGCGTGGTTCTGTTCGAGCGTCGTGAGGACGTCGACGAGCGCGACTTCCGCGCCACTTACCGTTCGGTGGTCGGGATGGGGGTGGCGTGATGCGCTCGNTCAGGACGCGGCAGTTCGCAGCCATCCTCCGCAAGGACATCGTCATGGAGCTTCGCACCCGCGAGATGCTCACCTCGATGGGGCTGTACGCGATACTCACGATGGTCGTCTATCAGATCGCCCTCGCGGAAGCCGGAGAGGGCCTCGACGTGCGCCTCGTGATGCCCGGCTTGGTGTGGGTCGCGTTCATCTTCATGTCCATGCTCGGCCTGAACCGGTCCTTTGTCCACGAGAAGGACCAGGGCTGTTTGGACGCGCTGCTGCTCTCGCCGATCGACCGGCCGGTCATCTTCTTCGCGAAGTTCGTCGGCAACCTGCTGTTCCTCTTGGTGGTCGAGGCGCTGACCTTGCCGGTGTTCGCCTTCCTGTTCCTCCAGGGACGGGCCGGTTTCGGGGGCGGCCTGTGGATGCTCGCGCTGGTGCTGGTGGGTGCGTCCGTCGGCATCGCCGGCATCGGCACGCTCCTTGCAACCATTTCGGTGAACACCACGGGCAAGGACATCATGCTCGCAGTGCTGTTCGTGCCGCTGCAGTACCCGCTGCTCAGGGCGGCGGTCGGTGCGACCTTCGCGGGCGTGATCGGCGGCGCAGACGCGGTGCGGTCCTTCTGGACCTGGATGGGCTGGATCGCAGGATTCGATATCATTATGGTGCTCGCTGCCTTCGGGCTGTACGAGTTCGTCATCGAAGCCTAGACGCAGGAAGGAGCCCTGCATGAAGCGTGGCTACCTCGCCGAGGTCATGCTGGCGCTCGGGGCCGTCATCACCACCGCGGCGTTCTTGATGACGTTCTTCTGGGCGCCGCCGAGCCTGTACCCCGACGGCCGTGTGGACTTCGCACAGAAGATCTTCTACTTCCACGTCCCTGTGGCCGAAGCGTCGTTCCTGGTGTTCTTCTTCACCGCCTTCTACGGCGTGCGCTTCCTGATGACCAAGCGCAAGGAGTACGACGTCAAGGCGCGCATCGCCACGGAGGTGACGCTGTTCTTCGTCCTGCTCACGATGGCGACCGGCATCCTGTGGACGCGCGTGGAGTGGAACGTGTGGTGGCAGTGGGAGCCGAGGCTCACCACCTACTTCATCATGACGCTGCTGGTGATCGGCTACTTCGTGCTGCGCAACTCGGTAGAGGACGAGGAGCGTCGGGCGACCTACGCCGCAGCGTTCGGCATACTCGCGTTCATCGACGCGCCGATTTCGTTCTTCATCACGCGCGTCGTGCAGAGCACGCATCCGGTGGTGTTCAGGAGCGGGGGGCTGGAACCGCCGATGCTCGTGACGTTCATCGTGGGCCAGATCGGCATGCTGATGCTGGGCTATGCGTTCTACCAGCTCCGGCTCAAGGAAGAAGAACTCAAGGAGCGTCTTGAGGCGCTCAAGGTCGCGCTAGGAGGCTGACGCGATGCAGGACATCTACTCGCAGGTCATCCCCCAGGCGCCGTACGTCATCTGGGCGTACGCGCTGATCTGGATCTCGCTGCTCGGCTTCGTGGGGATGGTGTTCGCGCGCCTCCGCAAGCTCGACAAGCAGATGCAGGTGCTCGAAGAAGCGCTCAAGCGCCGCGAGCAGCAGTAGGGGTGCGCATGGCCACTGCGGCCGTCATCGCCTTCTGGTTCGCGACCGTCCTGTACGGCGGCGCGACGGTCTTGTACGCCTACTTCTTCTTGAGCAAGCGGCCGTCGTACTCGTGGTATGCGACGTTCTTCACCGGCGCTGGCTTCCTGTGCCACACCGCGTCCATCGGCATGCGCTCAGTCGCGGAGGACGGGACCAGGCTGGACGGCCAGAACCAGCTCATCCTGCTCGCCTGGGCGCTGGTGCTCGTGTACTTCGTCGTCGAGCATCTGGTGAAGTTCAAGGTCTACGGCGTGCTGCTCGTGCCTGCGGGGACGCTGCTCATGGTCGTGTCGCAGTTCCTCGCGCGGAAGGGCGCGGCGCCGGTCTCTCCGCTGGTCGAGAACTGGAAGATCGGCATCCACGTCGCGATGATCGTCTTCGCCAACGCCGGCTTCATCGTCGGTGCCGTCGCGTCGCTCGCGTATCTGCTCCAGGAGCGTCAGCTCAAGCGCAAGAAGGCGAGCGTTCTGTTCAAGCGGCTTCCACCGCTCGCGAGCATCGACTTGCTCGCTCGGCGTGCGATCGCCTTCGCGTTCCCTGCGTACACGGCCGGCCTCATGCTGGGAATCGTGCGGGCGTACGAGACGGACCAGCGCGGATGGTGGGCAGACCCGCGCGTGATGCTCGCCGGCCTCGTGTGGGGCGTGTTCGGCGCGTACCTGGCGCTTCACTACTCTGAGCGCGCGACCGCCCGGACCACCGCACGGCTCGCGCTCGTCGGGGCGCTCCTCGTCGCCGTGCTCGCCGTCGTGGCCCGCACGGTCCCTGCCGGCTTCCACGTGTTCGGGGTGTAGCGGTGGGCGCACGTCGCTACGCCGGGTCGGTCGCGCTCGTGACCGGCGCCTCCAGCGGCATCGGGCTCGCAGCGGCGCGAGCGTTCGCGTCGGAGGGTGCGGACGTGGTGCTGCTCGCACGCAACCTCGAACGCCTTGAGAGGGCAGAGTCGGAGGTGCGCTCAGCGTGCAGCAGCGAGAGCCAGCGGGTCCTCGCGATTGCGTGCGACGTCGCTGATGAGGCCAGGGTGCGCGCTGCCGTCGGCCAGGCGATCGAGACGCTGGGCCGCATCGACGTCCTCGTGAACTGCGCGGGCATCTACGTGCCGAAAGCGTTCCTCGACATGCCGGCCGAGATGTTCCGGGACCACGTCGAGGTCGACTTGATGGGGGTCGCGCACGTCACGCGGGCGGTGGCGCCTGGCATGGTCGCACGCGGGAGCGGCGCCATCGTGAACATCTCCTCGATGGCCGGATTCGTCGGCGTGTACGGATACTCGGCTTACAGTGCCGCGAAGTTCGGTGTCATGGGCTTCTCCGAAGTGCTGCGGAGCGAGCTTGCGCCGCACGGGGTGCGGGTGAGCGTGGTGTGCCCCCCCGACGTCGACACGCCGGGCTTCGCTGCAGAGCGCGCCATCCGGCCGCCTGAGACTGCGCGGATCGCTGGCAGCGCCAAGGCCGCGTCGGCTGAGGAGATCGCGCGGGTGGTGCTCAGGGCGGCGAGCGGCCGGAGGCACGTGTGGGTCCCCGGCGTCGGCAATGCGCTGCTGTACCGCCTCAAGGGCGTGTGGCCGGAGCTGTTCTTCTGGGTGTTCGACCGTCAGATCGCAGCAGTGCGCAAGGCACGGTAGGTATGGTGGGCTGACGTGCAGGATGGTACGATTGCTGCTGTTCAGGCAAGCGAAGCGTGTGCGCAGATGCGAGGCGTATACCGCCCCCGCCGGGCCTGCTTGCCTGAACAACAACGCACCGCACCGGCGGGGGCGACCCTTCCCTGTGAGACTGGCAGCAGCGTGACGAAGCGGGCGACATGCATCTGGTCCTCGTCGGTCTGAGCCACAAGACCGCGCCCATAGAGATGCGCGAGAAGATGACCTTCCCTGCCGCACGGCAGGCGGAGGCGCTCTCGCAGCTCACTTCCGACGGAGCCGTCGCCGAGGCGGTCATCCTGTCCACCTGCAACCGGACCGAGATCTACGCGCTGTCTGCTGACGCCGAGCGTGGCGTGGAGGCCGTGCTGTCCTTCCTGACCGACTACCACGACCTCGATCGCCACGATCTCGTGCGGTACCTGTACATCGTGAAGGGCGAGGCGGTGGTCCGGCACCTGTTCCGCGTCGTCTCCTCGCTCGACTCGATGGTCATCGGCGAGGCGCAGATCCTCGGGCAGGTCAAGGAGGCGTACGAGCATGCCTTCGAGAATGGTGCGACCGGGCGGGCGTTCAACCGCTTGTTCCGGCAGTCGTTCGAGGTCGGGAAGCGCGTGCGCACGGAGACCGCCATCGGCGAGAACGCGGTGTCGATCAGCTATGCTGCCGTGGAGCTTGCCAAGAAGGTCTTCGACTCGCTTGCCGGCCGCACGGTGCTGATCATCGGCGCTGGCAAGATGAGCGAGCTCACTGCGAAGCACCTCGTGTGCAATGGTGCCGTGGACGTGCTCGTCGCCAACCGCACCTACGAACGGGCGGTCGAACTGGCGCAGAGGTTCTCGGGCCGGGCGATCGAGTACGGAGCGCTGTTCGAGCGGATGCGCGACGCAGACATCGTGATTTCGTCGACTGCGGCGCAGGAGTACGTCGTGCGAAAGGCCGACGTCGCCGAGGTGATGCGTGGACGGCGCGGACGCCCGCTGTTCCTCATCGACATCGCGGTTCCGCGCGACATCGACCCCGCCGTCAACGAGCTGTCTGACGTCTACGTCTACGACATCGACGACCTGAACGGCGTGGTCGAGTCGAACCTCGAGGAGCGGATGAGGGAGGCGGAGCGCGCCGAGGCCATCATCGAAGACGAGGTGGCCGAGTTCCTTCGCTGGCAGGAATCGCTGGAGGTGGTCCCCACCGTCGCGGCCATCCGTGCGAAAGCGGAGGCCATCCGTCAGGCGGAGCTGGAGCGCGCGCTCAAGCGGCTGAGCGGGCTCTCGGAGCGGGACCTCGCGACGATCGACGCGCTCACCTGCGCGATCGTCAACAAGATGCTCCACGGCCCGACCGCACGCCTGAAGGCTGCGGCAGAGGAGGCAGACGGCTACCTCGTCGTCGAGGCGGCTCGGGAGCTCTACGGCCTCGACGAGACCGAGGGCGGCCGCGGGTCAGGGCTGTTGCGGACGCTCCTGAACCGCAGGGCCAGGGAGATCCACGATACGCACGCTGCGAAGGAGACGGGAGACGGACTTGGCTGCTGAGCGCACCGAGCTCGTGATCGGCACGCGGGGAAGCAAACTCGCCCTGTGGCAGGCAGAGCACATCAAGGGGATGGTCGAGGAGATCACCGGGCTTCCGGTGCGGCTCAAGGTCATCAAGACCACGGGCGACAAGATCCTGGACGTGCCCCTCGCGAAGGTCGGCGGCAAGGGGCTGTTCACCAAGGAGCTCGAAGTCGCCCTCATGGCCGGCGAGGTCGACATGTGCGTGCACTCGATGAAGGACGTGCCGACCGAGCTGCCAGAGGGGCTGTGCATCGCGGCCATGCCCGAGCGCGTCGACCCGCGTGACGTCATCGTGAGCGGCAAGGGGTACACCCTCGACGCGCTGCCGCGCGGGGCCCGAGTGGGGACGTCGAGCCTGCGGCGCGTCGCTCAGGTGCGCCACCTCCGTCCCGACGTACAGATCGTGGACGTCCGCGGCAACCTGGATACGCGGATGCGCAAGGCCGAGGAAGGCCTCGTCGATGCGGTGATCCTTGCAGCAGCCGGCATCACGCGGATGGGATGGGCAGACCGCATCACGCACTTCGTCGAGCCGGAGCAGATGATCAGTGCGGTCGGTCAAGGCGCGATCGGTGTCGAGATTCGCGAGGACGACGAGCAGATGCGCCACGTGATCGAGCGGATCGGGCATCCGGAGACGATGGAGTGCGTCACGGCCGAGCGTGTGGTCATGCGCAGGCTCGAGGGTGGCTGCCAGGTTCCGATCGGCGCCTACGCCCGTATCGAGGGCAGGACGATGGTGATGGATGCGATGGTCGGCTCCCTGGATGGCGCCACCATCGTGCGCCGGCGGCTTGAAGGGCCGGCCGAGGACCCGGTCGGCCTCGGTGAGCGTATGGTGCGTGCGCTCCTTGAGGGTGGCGCGGGAGCCATCCTCGCATCCATCCGGGGTGCAGAGC
>JAOAFY010000074.1 GCA_026416035.1 Coriobacteriia bacterium
GACCAGGCCCGCGATGCCGTCAGCGCCGAACAGCGAGCGCACGCCGCGGGACTCCCAGATCAGCGAGGAGCTCACGAGCGCGCCTGATTCGATGCGCTTGTACGGGTAGACCTGCACGTCGTTGTTGACCACCGCCCCGTGCCCGACGACGGTCTCGTCTCCTACGGCAACGCCCGGGAAGATGCGCGAGCGTGCCCGGACGTCGACTTTCCGGCACAAGACCGCACCTTCCACATCCGCTCCAGAGCCGACGAACGAATCGGACCAGACGATCGAGTGGGACAGCCGGGCTTCGCTCCCTACGAGGCAGTTGTCGCCTATCACCGTGTAGTCGCCGATGCGTGCACCGCTCCGGACACGAGCATTCGCGCCGATGACGACCTTGCTGCCCAGCTCCACGCTGTCGTCGACGTCGCATCCCGCACCGTAGTAGACGTCAGCCGCGTTTCGGACGCCGGGGATGTAGATGTGTGCCATGCCGTCCAGCACGTCGCGGTGCGCCTGCACGTACGATTCCAGGCTGCCGATGTCGCACCAGTAGCCGTCAGCCACGAAACCGTACAGCGGATGGCCAGCCTCCATCAGCTTCGGGAAGAGCTCGGAAGAGAAGTCGTAGGGTCTGTCCGGCGGGATGTGGTCGAACACCATCGGGTCGAGCACGTAGATGCCGGTGTTGATGGTGTCTGAGAACACCTGGCCCCAGGTAGGCTTCTCCAAGAAGCGCTGGATGCGTCCCTCATCGTCGACGATGACCACGCCGTATTCGAGCGGATCCGCCACGCGCTTGAGCACGATGGTCACAGGGCCGTCGTGGGAACCGTGGAACTGTATCGCCCGCGACAGGTCGATGTCCGTCAATGCGTCGCCCGAGATCACGAGGAACGGCTCGTCGCGGAGCGCGTCTTCGGCGTTCTTCACCGATCCTGCCGTCCCGAGCGGAGTCTCCTCGACCGCGTAGGTGATGCTCATGCCCCACTCGTCCCCGTCACCGAAGTAGTCCTCGATGACGCGGGGCATGAACGCGAGCGTCGCGACGACCTCCGTCATGCCGTGGTGCTTGACGAGACCGAGGATGTGCTCCATGACCGGCTGGTTGAAGATCGGCACCATCGGCTTCGGCCGCATGCTCGTGAGCGGACGGAGCCGCGTCCCCTCCCCACCCGCCATGATGACCGCTTTCATCCAGACGCTCCCTCCGTACGCTGCGATGACTCCGCCTGCCCGTCAGGCGTCGCCGCCGGAACGCACCGCGGCGCGGGCGCGACGTGTGTACACCGCCGCGGTCGCAAGCGACAGCGCGATGCCCGCATACACGAGGTAGATGCCCAGAGACACCGGGGCACCGGCGGTGCCAGGCAGCCACGACGGTCCGTCGAGCGGCAATCCTTCGACGCGCGGCCAACCCGCGATCAGCGACGAGAAGCCGACGAGCAGCACGGCGGTGGTCACCTTGCCGATGTACACGACGGGAAGCCGGATCCCCTTGTGCTCCAGCACCCAGGAGCCGTACAGGAGGTAGACGTCCCGGGCGACGAGGAGCGCCGGGATCCACAGCGGAAGCTCGCCGATGACGTACAGGCCGATCACGCCCGAAGCGAGCAGGAGCCGGTCCACGAGCGGGTCGATGACCTTGCCCAGCTCGGTGACCGTGTGGGTGCGGCGTGCGATCTGACCGTCGATCCAGTCCGTGGACGCCGCGAGCGCGTACAGCCCGAACGCCGCCCACCGTGACCGCTCGGACCCGCTCACGAGCACCGCGAAGAAGAACGGGACGATCAGCAGCCTCAAGAGCGTGACGAGGTTCGCGACCGAGTAGACGCCGTGACCATCACGCGAGCCGGGACCGCCGGAGTGCGCATCCTTCCGGTCTACCACCAGCGCCTCCTCCTGAAGAACCACACCATCCATGCCGCGATCGCCACCATGACGCCCAGCACGAGGAAGTAGCCGTACCGCCACTCCAGCTCCGGCATGTGGCGGAAGTTCATCCCGTAGATGCTTGAGATGAGCGTGAGCGGCATGAAGATGGTCGCGATGACCGTCAGCTGCTTCATGATCTCGTTCATGCGGTTGGACTGAGCAGACAAGTAGATGTCCATCGCGCCGCTGGCCACGTCCCGGTAGGTCTCGACGCTGTCGATGGCTCGCGCGAGGTGGTCGCCGATGTCCTGGAAGTACATGTACGCTTCCGGCTCGACGAACGCCTCCGCCCGTGCCAGGCCGCGCACGACGTCCCGCTCCGGCACGACGATCTTGTGCAGCTGCACGAGCGCGCGCTTGACCTGGTACAGGCGCGAGAGGTGCTCCTGCTCAGCACGGGCGAGCATCGCGTCCTCGAGGTCCTCAAGCGCGTCAGCGATCTGCTCCATCGCGGGGAACAGCGCATCGACCGCTCGATCAAGCACGGCGTGCACCGTCCACTCCACTCCTCGGGCAAGGAAGGCCGCCGCCTCGTCGGCCACGGCGTCGATTGCGGGCAGCGGCTCGCGATGCACCGTGATCAGGTGCTCCTCGCCCAAGAACATGTCGAGCTCGTGGGTCTGCACGCCATCGGAGTCCACGAGGACCGGGATGAGCCAGATCACGAACGTCGAGTCAGGGTAGACGTCGATCTTCGGGCGCTGGGGGAAGTGCAGACAGTCCTCGATGGCCAGCGGATGCATCGGGAACCGTTGCGCGATCGCGAGCAAAGACGGCTCGTCAGGGTCGAGCACGTCGACCCACACGGGAGCCGCCGCTCCCGTCGATCCGAGCGCATCGATGTCGCCGGAGCGAAGCGCTCCGGCCTCGATCCAGCGCACGGTGACAGTCGCAGGCATCGCCACCCCCAGGAAGAGCAGGAAACGCCATGACCAGGCGTTTCAAGGATACCAGATGGCCAAGCCGGCCTGCGTCCGCGAGCTGCTGCACGCTACGAAGAGCACGCGGTGTCCGGCTCGTGCCGGACACCGCGTCGCGTCTCCTGGTCGGGCTGACAGGATTTGAACCTGCGACCCCTTGACCCCCAGTCAAGTGCGCTACCAAGCTGCGCCACAGCCCGCTGCTCCTTCAGGAGCGGCTTATCATGGTACGGCTCGTCGAGCACCGCTTCAAGTGCCGCGCCGCTCGCGCAGCATCGCCGCGATACGGTCGAGGAGCGCCCGTGCGATCTCTCGCTTGCTCAGTACCGGAAGCTCCTCGGCACCTTCTCGCGTGACGAACCACACGCGGTTGGCGTCCGTGCCGAAGCCGAGGTGCCCGGAGACGTCGTTGCCGACCACCAGGTCGCAGCGCTTCGCCTCGAGCTTCCGTCGCGCCTCCGCGACTGGGTCTCCCGTCTCGGCCGCAAATCCCACGATCACCTTGCTTCCGTCGTTCATGGCGCCGATCTCCGCAAGGATGTCGGGGTTGCGCTCGAGCGCGATCGCGACCGGAAGGTCGTCTTTCTTGAGCTTCGCTTCCGAGCGCTCGGCGGGACGGACATCTGAGACGGCTGCAGCAGCGACGACCACGTCGGCTTCGACGGAAGCGGCCAGAGCCGCTTCGCGCATCTGCAAGGCGCTCTCGACACGGACGACACGCGTCCCGAAGGGGTCAAGAAGCGCCGTCGGGCCACTCACGAGCGTGACGTCCGCACCTCGGCGAGCCGCCTCCTCGGCGATCGCGAAGCCCGTCTTGCCAGACGAGCGGTTGCCGATGAAGCGCACTGCGTCGATCGGCTCGTACGTCGGACCCGCCGTGACCAAGACGCGCGCGCCAGCCAAGTCCTGCACGCGGCTCGCCTCGGCTTCGACGGCGTCTGCGATGTCGGCGACCTCCGCAAGCCTCCCCTCACCTACCTCGCCGCACGCCAGCTCTCCGGAGCCCGGCTCGACGATGACGAACCCGCGAGCGCGGAGAAGATCCAGGTTGTGCTGCGTTATCGTCTTGCGCCACATGTGGACGTTCATCGCTGGCGCGAGCACGACGGGCGCCTCGGTAGCCAGCACCGTCGTCGTCAGCAGGTCGTCTGCGCGACCGTGCGCGAGCTTCGCGAGCACGTTCGCCGTGCACGGAGCGACGACCACGACGTCCGCCTCCTGTGCGAGCGAGATGTGGTGCACAGGATCGCCGGGCTCATCGGCCCAAAGAGAGGTGGCCACCGGCTCGCGGGTGAGCGTTCGGAACGTCAGCGGCGCCACGAACCGTGTCGCCGCCTCCGTCATCACGACCTTCACGCGGAAGCCGCGTCGCGTCAGCGTGCGCACGAGCTCGCACGCCTTGTATGCGCCGATGCCGCCGGTGACGCCGACGAGCACGGTGGTCTGTGCCTTGAGACGCTGCATCTCGCCTCCTCCGCGCAAGGATACACCGAACGCCGGAGGCACGGGCGCCTGCGGGAGCCGCCCGCTTCGGGAATAAGCTCCTGCGAACGCCCGCATCCGCGAAGGAGGACCGCATGTCGAGCGAGCCAGTCGAACTCCGCGTCCGGATCGGCGGCGAAGCCGGCTTCGGCATCAAGGCAGCCGGCCAGCTGCTGGCGCGCACCTTCGCCCACGAGGGGTACGAGGTGTTCGACCTCACCGAGTACCCATCCCTCATCCGCGGAGGCCACAACACCTACCTCCTGCGCGTCAGCACCGAGCCCGTCTGGTCGCACGTCGAGCCCGTCGACGTGCTTGCGTGCCTGAACCGTGAGACGCTCGACCGGCACGCCTCCGAAGTGGTGGACGGCGGCGCGGTCGTCTTCGACCCGGACGACTTCGCGTCAGACGCCGTGCCAGGGCGTCTGCGCGCGGTCCCCGTTCCGCTCACCGCGATCGCCCGCGACACCGGCGGGAAGATCATGCGCAACACCGTGGCGCTCGGCGCGGTGCTCGGCATCGTCGGATTCCCCCTCGAACCCCTCGCAGAAGCGCTCCGCCGCCAGTTCGCCCGGAAAGCGCCCGAGGTCGCGGAAGGCAACGTCGCCGCAGCCCAGGCCGGCTACGACGCAGCGCGTGCCTCCTGCCCTGACTTCTCGGTGCGCCTGACGTCGCGCCCTGGCGCACCACAGCGGCTGCTCGTCGACGGCAACGAGGCGATCGGGTTCGGCGCGCTGGCCGCCGGCATCGGCTTCTACGCCGCGTACCCGATGACGCCCGCATCCTCGCTGCTGCACTTCATGGCGGCCCATGAGCGGAGCGCCGGGGTCGTCGTCAAGCACACCGAAGATGAGATCGCGGCGATGAACATGGTGGTCGGCGCGGCGTTCGGTGGGACGCGCGCGATGTGCGCCACATCAGGCGGCGGCTTCTCGCTGATGGTGGAGGCGTTCGGCATGGCCGGCGTCAGCGAGAGCGCGGTCGTCGTCGGCGTCTTCACCCGTCCAGGTCCCGCGACGGGGATGCCGACCTGGACCGAGCAGAGCGACCTGCGCTTCGTCATCCACGCAGCCCAGGGAGAGTTCCCGCGCGTCGTGCTGGCTCCTGGTGACCGCATCGACGCCTTCGAGCTCACGTGGCGTGCATTCAACCTGGCCGACCAGCTCCAGACCCCGGTGGTCATCCTCGGCGACAGCTACCTGTCTGACAACCGGCAGACAGTCCCGCCGTTCGACCTCTCGTCGGTCGTAGTCGACCGGGGCAAGCTCATCGCCGAGGGACGCGTCGAAGACGTGCCGGACGCGCTCGGTGGCGAGGGCATCTACCTCAGGTACAAGGTGACCGATGACGGAGTCTCGTGGCGAGCGCTTCCAGGCGTTGATGGCGCGGTGCAGCTCGGGAACTCCTACGAGCACGACGAACGTGGATTCGGCGCCCCTGGAGAAGAGGCCGCCACCCGCGTCGCCCAGAACGCCAAGCGCATGCGCAAGCTCGCCCTCGCGCGCACGCTCGTCCCTCCTCCGGCCTTCTACGGCGCTTCGCCGGCTGAGGCCGACATCGGGCTCGTGCTCTTCGGCACGACCAAGGGACCCGCACGCGAAGCAGCCAGGATGCTGGAGCGCGACGGCATCCGCGTCTCCATCATGCAGATCGTGACGGCCTGGCCGTTCCCCGCCGATGCGGTCGCGGCGTACATGGATGCTGTGCCGATGACGGCCGTGATCGAGGGGAACTACGCGGGGCAGCTCGAGTCGCTGATACGCGAGCAGACGCTGCGAGAGCCCAACGCGCGGCTGCACCGCTACGACGGAAGGCCGTTTGCGCCGGAACAGATCGCGCGGTTCGTGAAGGAGGTGCTGTGATGCCGCTCACCGCTGATGACCTGAAGCGTGATGCGCTCAAGCCCACGTGGTGCCCTGGATGTGGCAACTACGGGATGTATCGCGCACTTACCGAAGCGATAGCCGAGCTCGGCATCGAACGCGAACGGCTGGTCATGGTGTGGGGCATCGGCTGCCACGGCAACGGCGCCGACTTCTACGACGTGCAGGGCTTCCACGGGCTGCACGGCCGAGCGCTCCCCCTAGCGACGGGCATCGCGCTGACCCGCCCCGACCTCACCGTGATCGTCGAAATGGGCGACGGCGACGGATACGGCATAGGAGGCAACCACTTCATCCACTCCGTGCGCCGGAACGTCGACATGACCGCGATATTCCACAACAACCAGATATACGGGCTGACGACGGGACAAGCCTCGCCCACTTCGGACCAGTTCATGAAGACGCCGTCAACGCCTGGCGGCGTCATCGAGGAACCCGTCAACCCCGTCGGCGTCGCAGTCGCGCAGGGCGCCACGTTCGTCGCGCGCGGCTTCGCGGGCGACATCCCGCACCTGAAGGAGCTGTACAAGCGCGCGATCGCACACCGCGGCTTCTCGGTCGTCGACGTCTACCAGCCGTGCGTGACCTGGAACAAGGTCAACACCTTCGCATGGTTCCGGGAACGCGTGTACAAGGTCGAGGAGCTGCCGGACTACGACCCTACGGATCGCACGAAGGCATTCGACCTGTCGATGTCGACCTTCCATTCGCTCACGTGCGCGCCGGATGAGTGCCGCATCCCCATCGGCGTGTTCTTCGAGGACCCGGACTCGTTCACCTACCAGGGTGGGCTGCCCCAGCTGGACCGCCCGATGTGGCAGCACGCTCGACGGCCGCGCGAGATCGGTGCGCTGCTGGAGCCGTACCGCGTGTGAGCTCAGC
>JAOAFY010000075.1 GCA_026416035.1 Coriobacteriia bacterium
CATTGATGCTGCTCACCTGCGACGGCCTGGTGGCGACGGGCGCCAAGACGGACACTGCGACACCAGAACGCTCCATCGAGCCGTACAGGCCCGACAGCGTCCCGTCGTAGAAAGCGCGCATGTGCGTGCGGTCCATCATCTGCGCCAGGGCACGCTCCGCGAGCTCGTCCGGGAAGACGTGCGTGTGGAAGTCGATGACGCGACGCTCGACTGCGCACCGTTGCGGCTCGCGCCTTAAGGCTTCGTCGTTCACTCCCACCCTCCGCGACGACCCGCGTCGTACAGGCCAAGGAACACGCGGTGCGGCCCGGGTGTTCCCTTCGGAACGAACGCAACGCGCTGACCGGGCAGGATCGAGCAGTCTCCCCCGTGCACCTTGCCGTCGACGAACACGCCTTCGATCAGGTCCAGCGGCAACCCCATCGAGCGCGCGAGGTCGCGGGCGACGACGCCGTCGGCAGGGATCTCGATCTCGTGCGTCGTCGGTCTGCCCTGCTCGATGGCCCACGATCGCAACGAGCCGAAGAGCCGCACCTGGACTCTGTTCGAACCGGGCATGGGACTCCTTCCGACCAGGCCATCATACCCCGGTCAGCTTCGGTCATCGAACGACGCGTGCAGGGATGAACGGCTGCGGGAAGAATATGACCGGTGATGCATGGCATGGCGCCGCTTGCCGCGGATGGATGAGGGGGACATGCGTGGCTGCGCAGAATCGGGACTGGTGGCAACGTGAAGCGCACCGCACCTCACAAAGGGACCGTGCTCATCGTCGAGGACTCTCAGACGCTGCGGCAGATGACGCAGATGACGCTCGAGGAGCGCGGGTACACCTGTCTCACCGCATCTGACGGCGCCACGGCCCTGCAAACCCTCGCAGAGACCATCCCCGACATCGTGGTCCTCGACATCAACCTTCCCGACATCGATGGGTTCGAGGTCTGCAAGCGCATCAAGACCGATCCCCGAACCCGCTACGTCCCCGTCATCATGGCGACGGGGCTCGGCCGCTCTGGCTTCGAGATCATGTCCATCGAGTCCGGCGCTGACGACTTCGTCGCCAAGCCGATAGACCCGTTGGTGCTGGACGCGCGTATAGAGATGGTCATCCGCCGCATGCGGCGCGAACGCTTCGCCAACGCCCTCACAGGCCTGCCGGCCAATGCGCTCACAGAAGAGCGGCTCGGATTCCTGCTCGCACGGCGCAAGCCGTTCGGCGTGGCCTTCTTCGACATCGACGGGTTCCGGGCGTTCAACAGCCGCTACGGGCATGCCCGTGGGGACCTCCTCATACGACACCTCGCCGAGATCCTCATGGAAGCGAGCAACTTCGCAGAGTGCGCGGAGTGCTTCATCGGGCACCTGGGCGGCGACGACTTCGTCGTGACCTGTGACCCTGAGAAGGTGGAGGACATCGCCCAGCACGCCGTAGCCGCGTTCGACGGCAGCGTGATGGACTTCTTCGAAGACGACGACCGCGAAGCCGGCGGCTTCTGGCTGACCGATCGCGCAGGCGAGAAGCACTGGCACGGCCCCCTCACGCTCTCGGCGGCCGCCATACCCGTGATCGAGCGCTTCCCCGCTTCCGTGATCGAGCTGATGGACCAGGGCCGCGACCTGCTCGGATACGCCAAGCAGCAGCCGGGCAGCTTCGTCGCCGTCGAGCGGCGGGGCATCGCCCTCGGGTGACCCTCCCGTGCGGTACGCCGTCACCCGAGCGCAGAAGATCAGCCGCATGTGCTTCTGCTGCAGCGTGGAGAACACGGGCGGCCTCCACGCCCAGTTCCTGGAGACCGATGGCGGAGAGGTCGTCGTGCTCTTCACGCCCACCGAGCTTCACCAGGGCTACCCGGGACGGTCGCACGGGTAGACGTCGACCGCGGTCGGCTGTTCGAGGGGTCCGGCGAGATCCTGCTCGACGACGGCACCGCGGCGGTGGAGGCGGCAGGACGGTACCTGCGCATGCCGATCGAACGCATCGCACAGGGCGACGTCCACGAGCAGTGGCTGGAAGACCCCCGCCCGGCACCCGCCTACGTCGATGTGCCGGACCGCTCCGATGACGACCCACGCGAGTAGAACGACAGCGCCGAACCTCCGGCGAGCAGGAGCGCGGATGCGACGAACGCGGGCAGCATCGCAGAGGAGGACTGCAACGCCACTACCGTGAGCGCGAAGACCACGAAGCCCAAGTGCAGGAGCCCTGAGCCGACCTTGGCGGCCCTCCCCTCCGCCATGTACGCGAGCCCGCCTGCGTCGGCGAGAGTCAGCACGACCACCGCGCACTGAAGCAGCGCGGCCAACGCGAGGTACGCAGTCAGACCTGCCTGAACCGAGTCCTCGACGGCGGCCACCGACACGCCGACGCCGACGAGCACTGCCGAGACCGCCACCAGCGCGCGACGTGAGAACAGGCGTTTGGGCACGCACAGCCCCATGACCACGACGAGCGCCACCGCCAGAGGCGCTGCAATCGCATTCATCACGGTCACGAACGCGGGATACCCCGTCGCCTCCCAGCCGGGCTCGTTGCGGTACGCCCACCATGCGTACAACGTGCCAAGAAGCGACTGGGCGCCAAGCGCGACGAGCAAAGCGACCGTCGCCATCATCAGCGCGAAGTCCCACGCAGTCCGACGCCGTTCCACGCGAGCTCCTCTCAGGCGACCGAGTGCACGCCGGGGACGAGGTACGTCGTGAGATACGTCAGCACCAGGGCTGCGAATGCAAGCACCGATAGCGCTGCCGCCACTCGCCACATCCCAGGACGCCGAAGGTAGAGCCGCCCGTGCAGATAGGCGGTGTACAGCGCCCACATCATGAGCGACATGTTGACCTTGCCCGACCACCACCACGCTTCGCCGCGCCAGGCGACGATGGCCCACGGCATCCCGATGATCATCCCAGCCGTGAGCGGGAGGTAGCCGAGCCGCGCACACCGGTAGGCCGTCTGCTCATACGAAGACCGCTTGCGGACGAGCATGAGGACGGTCGCAGCGAAGGAAGCCGCGAACGCGACGTAACTCACGAACAGCAGCGGCGGATGGACCCACATGTACCAGGCGTTGTAGAAGAACCGCCGCGAACCCTCGATCCCTGCGAAGGCCTGGGCCGCGGCCGCCGCGTCGCCGGATGCCCACGCAGCCAGGTACCCTCGGTATTGTGCGAGGAAGTCCGGCAGCGGCGCAGAGAACGGCCGGCCCACGGCCAGCGCGGCGCCTGCGAGCAGGGCCGCCCCTCCCGCGAGCAGCGGACGGAGCTCCTCGCCGTGCCTCCGTGCAGCGACCGCGACCGTGGCGAGCAGCAAGGCGAGCGCATACAGCTTCTCGGACTCGATCCAAAGCGGAACGGCGAACGCCCCGGCTGCTCGACCCGTCTGTGGATCGACCGAGAGGCATACCTGGCCGAGCCGTATGTGGAACCAGATCAGCACTGCTTCGCCGAGCGCAAGCGCGCCGAGCAGCACCGCCGACGCAAGCCGCACCCATCCCCTGAAGCTGGGAACCGCGATCGCGAGCGCGACCGCAGCGACGCCTGCCCAGACGAGGATCGCCACCGGCCTGCCTGCCACGGTCACTGCGGCAAGCAGCGCAGAGAGCTCCGAGGATATCGTCGCGGGTGACGTCATGCGCACAGTATACGGACGGCACGCCCAGGTCGCCCGCATCCCGGGTACGATGACAGCGGAATGCGCGTTGGCGGAGGCTGCCGTGCTCAAGTTTGCGCAGAGGATCGCTGCCGTGGCCCTGCTCGGATCGCTGATGGCGTCGGCGGGATGCTTCAGCCGCGCGATCACCACGCCGCCGGTGTGGCTGCCCGAAGCGAGCGCGACTGTGCCTGCGGTGCTCGTCACCGAGACGACACGGCCACTGCCAGATCCGCGGGAGCGGACCGCTTCCCCTTCCTCGCAGACCGCTCGTGAGAGCGAGGCGCCGCCTTCTGACAACACGGTCCACGGGTGGTACTACACGCCCAACGCGCAGCACAGACCGCCACGCGTGCCGAACGAGGCCGCTACCTTCCTCGCGCGATACCGAGGCCGATACCTTGGGCCAGACCCGAAGCTCGTGTACCTCACCTTCGATGCCGGCTACGAGAACGGCCAGACCACGCGGATCCTCGATGCGCTCGCCCACAACCACGTACGTGCGACCTTCTTCGTCACCGAGAGTTACATCCGTGCGAACCCCGACCTCGTGCGCCGCATGGTCCGCGAAGGGCACACTGTCGGCAACCACAGCGCCACCCATCCCTCGATGCCGTCGCTGGCTTCCGATCCTGCGGCATTCGCCCGGGAGCTCGAACGGACGGAAGCCGCGTTCCGCGAAGTCACGGGGACACAGATGGCCCGCGTGTTCCGGCCTCCGAAAGGCGAGTACAGCGCCTTGTCGCTCTACCGTACCGCTGCGCTCGGTTACGAGTCGGTGTTCTGGAGCTTCGCGCATCGGGACTGGCTTGCAGACGACCAGCCACCGCCAAACATCACGGTGCGCCGGATCCTCGACGGCAGCCATCCGGGCGCCATCTACTTGCTGCACGCCGTGTCATCCAGCAACGCCGACGCGCTCGACGAGGCCATCGAAGGGCTTCGCCGTCAAGGCTACGGGTTTGGGACGCTCGGAAGCTGAGCGGCCCGAGCGCTGTGGACGCTCCGATGCACACAGCCAGGCACAACGCGTCCTGCACGGACCCGTCCCACCGGTGGCGCGTGCCGCACGAGGAGGCGGCCCGGATCCAGGAGCGGCTGGCCGCGCTCGTGTGCCTCACGCCCTTGGCGGTGTTAGGCCCGGAAGCTCCGGCCGTAGCGGCAGGCGCAGACGTGGCGTACAGCAACGACGGTCGGCGAGCCTGGGCTGCGGCAGTCGCGCTCGACAGACGGATGCACCTCGTCGGTTCGTGCCTGATCGAGGACGAGCCTGACGGTGCCTACGCACGCGGTTTCCTCGCGTTCCGTGAGGGTCGGCTCCTGATACGAGCGCTCCAGGCGCTTGCGCCTCGACCCGACGTCGTCTTCTTGGATGGCCATGGCGTGGTCCACGAGCGCGGCCTTGGCCTGGCTTCGCACGTCGGAGTCCTGCTGGGCCTGCCGACGATCGGCGTCGCAAAGACCCCCTTCGCACCCGTCGACCGCTCGCCTGGGCTCGACCGCGGCGACTTCGTCGTGTTCACGACGCCTCGCGGAGCCCAGGGAGCGGCCGTCCGCCTCAAGGCGCGATCGAAGCAGGTCTACGTCTCGCCGGGTCACCTGACCGACCTCGCAAGCGCCATCGAGCTTGCGCTCGTCTGGTCCACCGGGCGGCGGCGTGTGCCTGAGCCGCTCGCCCGCGCCCACACGCTGTCGGTGCTAGCACGCGCGGCCGCACAGGGAGACCCAGAGGCGCGTCGCGCGCTCGCGTCGTTCGAGGAGACGCAGTGAGCACGCGGCCGACAGACAGGAGCCGCCTGCTCGTCGGGACCAGCGGATGGTCGTACCCCCACTGGACAGGGGTGCTCTACCCTCCCGGGCTTAAACCGCAGCAACGGCTCGCATGGTACGCGCGCACGTTTCGCACCGTGGAGATCAACGCGACCTTCTACAGGACCCCGAACGAGCGGACCGTCGACGCGTGGCGCGAGGGCACGCCGGAAGGATTCGTCTTCGCAGTGAAGGGTACCCGCCTCGCCACACACATCAAGAGGCTAAGAGATGTCTCGGAGACGGTCTCCTCGTTCCTTCAGAGTGTCGAGCGGCTGGCAGCCAAGCTCGAAACGGTGCTGTGGCAGCTGCCGCCGTCTCTTCGCCGAGACGACGCGCTCCTCGCTGAGTTCCTTGCGGTGCTGGACGTCGCCACAGCAAACGGGCACGAAGCGCGTCCTTCCGGGACCTCGCGAGTCCGACACGCCATCGAGTTCCGCCACGAGTCGTGGCTCGACGACGCCGTGTTCGCGCAGTTGGCCGGTCACGACGTCGCGATGGTGAGCGTGAGCGGCGAGACGCTTCGCACGGTGCTCATGCCGACCGCCTCGTTCGTCTACTGTCGGTTCCACGGCCTGCCGCTGTACCGCGGCGCGTACGACGAGGTGGCGCTCGCCCAGTGGGCGGTGTTCTTACGCGAGCAGCTCGCATCCGGACGCGACTGCTATGCGTACTTCAACAACGACGCGGAGGGGCATGCACCGCGAGACGCCCTCCGCCTCCAGAGCATGCTCTCCAGCGGCCGTCCTCCAGCCGAGAGGTAAGAATCCCATGAACTTCTCAACGAGTGGGAGGAGGTACATCCGTGCCTGAAGCGCTTCCCGTAGGCTGCGGCCGACCGACTGGCGCAGTCGTCGGAGCTGCTCGGGCCGTGGGTCGTGCTGCGCTTCTATCCTGGCGACTTCACGTTCGTTTGACCGACTGAGATCTCGGCTGTCGCCGCGAAGTACGACGAATTCAAGGCGCTGGGTGCCGAGGTGGTCTCTGTGAGCGTCGATTCGCAGTTCGTCCACAAGGTCTGGGATGAACAAGAACTGAGCAAGATGGTTGACGGCGGCGTGCCCTTCCCGATGGCCGCCGACGCCGCCGGGCACATCGGAACGGCGTACGGAGTGTACGACCCCGACGCCGGAGTGGACGTGCGCGGCCGGTTCATCGTCGACCCAGACGGCGTCGTCCAGGCGATGGAAGTCCTCACGCCTCCCGTGGGCCGGCGGGTAGACGAGACGCTCAGGCAGATCCGGGCGTTCCAGCACGTCAGAGCGACGGGCGGCAAGGAAGTCACGCCGTCCGGCTGGGAGCCCGGCAATAAGGTGCTGATCCCGGCCCTGACCTGGTCGGCAGGGTCTGGGAGGTCTGGAACCCGAAAGACGACGCGTAGGCACGTCGTCCAGTCTCGTGCAGCGGCCC
>JAOAFY010000076.1 GCA_026416035.1 Coriobacteriia bacterium
GCTACCGGATGCTCGGACGGAACCGCTTGAGCAGCAGCGAGCTCGTCACGACGCTCACGCTCGATGCCGCCATCGCGGCACCTGCGATCTCCGGCTTGAGGAGGCCGAGCGCCGCTATCGGGATGCCGAGCGTGTTGTACCCGAGCGCCCAGAAGAAGTTCTGACGGATCTTGCGCATCGTGGCGCGTGACAGCTCGACGGCCGTCACGACGTCGCGAAGGTCGTCGCGCACCAGCACGACGTCGCCCGCCTCCAGCGCCACGTCGGTACCCGAGCCCATCGCGATGCCGACGTCGGCCTGCGCGAGCGCCGGCGTGTCGTTGATACCATCCCCGACCATCGCCACCGTACGGCCGCCCTCTTGCAAGCGGGCCACCTCGCTCGCCTTCCGATCAGGCAGCACCTCGGCGAGCACGCGCTCAGACGCTATGCCTGCCTGCGCTGCGATGGCAGCGGCCGTGCGCCCGTTGTCACCAGTGATCATGTACACGGCGATGCCCATGTCCTCGAGGCGCGCCACGGCGACCCTGCTAGTGGGCTTGATGGTGTCCGCCGCAGCCACGAGACCGACGAGGCGCCCGCCTGCAGCGACGAGCATCACCGTCTTGCCCTCCGACTCCAGTGCGGCGATGCGTTCCTCGGCCGGGCCGGGATCGACCCCCACGGAGGCCATCAACGAACGAGTGCCGACTGCTGCCGCCAAGCCGCCGACGACGCCCGTGACACCCTTCCCGGGAACGGCGGCGAAGCTCTCGACGCGCTCGTCTGCCACGCCTCGCGTGCGCGCGAAGGCGACGATGGCCTCCGCGAGCGGATGCTCTGAGGCACGCTCGAGCGAAAGCGCGATCCGAAGCACTTCCGACTCGTCTCCTTCGAACGCCACCACGTCCGTAACCTCTGGCATACCGTGCGTGAGCGTGCCCGTCTTGTCGAACACGACCGCATCGACGGCGTGCAGCGTCTCGAGGGCTTCTGCGTTCTTGAACAGCACGCCGACCTCGGCGCCCTTGCCTGTGCCGACCATGATCGCAGTCGGCGTGGCCAATCCGAGCGCGCACGGGCAGGCGATGACGACCACAGCCGTCGCAGCCAGCAAGGCCTTCACGAACGGCGTCACCTCCGCGTACATCGCCGGATCCGCGAAGCGCGGCACCACGAGCAGCCATACGAGGAAGGTGACCGCCGCTGTTGCGAGCACCGCCGGCACGAAGACTGCAGAGATTCGGTCCGCGAACCGCTGGACGGGAGCCTTCGACCCTTGGGCCTGCTCCACCAGCCGCACGATCTGCGCGAGCATCGTGTCGCGCCCCACCTTCGTGGCGCGCATCGTGAAGGAGCCCAGCTTGTTGACGGTCGCACCGATGACCGCGTCTCCCGGCCCCTTCTCGACCGGGATCGGCTCCCCGGTGAGCATCGACTCGTCCACCGATGAGCGCCCTTCGAGCACGATCCCGTCGACCGGCACCCTCTCGCCCGGACGCACGACCACGGTGTCCCCGGCCACCACCTCTGCGACGGGGACGTCCATCTCCACACCGCCGCGCACGACGCGCGCGGTCTTCGGTGCAAGCCCAACGAGCTTGCGGATGGCGTCGCCGGTGCGGCCCTTCGCTCGCGCCTCGAGCGTCTTGCCGAGCAGAACGAACGTGATGAGCAGCGCGGCCGTCTCGTAGAAGACGGGCTCCGCCATCAGGGCCGGCACGAAGGTGGCGGCAACCGAGTACAGGTACGCGGCGCTCGTTCCCACGGCGATGAGCGTGTCCATGTTGCCCGTCCCGCGCTTCAGCGCGTGCCAGAAACCGCGGTAGAACGGGCGGCCGGCGACGATCTGCACCGGCGTCGCCAGCACGAACCCGAGGATCTTCATGGCCTGCATCGGCTCGACCGCAAGGCCGAGAGCCGCCAGGAGCCCTGCCAGCGCGCTCGGCACCATCTCCATCAGCGGGGGCAGCATGGTGACCGCCACCAGCGGCACCGACAGCGCCGCCGCGAAGGACAGCAAGCGCACTTGGCGACGCTCGTGCTCGCGCTGCGCTGCACGTTGCGCGTCGTCACCCTCCAGGACCGTGGCGGCCTCGGGCCTGACGGCGGCATCGTACCCGGCCCGCCGCACGGCCGCGATGAGATCGTCGACGCCCAGACGCGCAGGGTCGAACGCCACCACCGCCGTCTCGTTCGCGAGGTTCACGGCGACATCCTCGACGCCCTCGAGCCGTCCTACGACCTTCTCGATCACTGCAGCGCACGACGCGCAGGTCATGCCGGTGACCGCGAGCGTCACGCGCGCCTTCCCCGTGGTCGCCGAGGCGGCAGGGCGCTCGTCGATCGGGACGGCTCCGTAGCCGGCGCGCTCGACTGCAGCCACGATGTCTGCGACTCTGACCACGGCAGGGTCGAACGAGGCCCGCATCCTTTCGTTCGCGAGGTTCACCGCGACGTCCTCGACGCCTTCGAGGCGTCCTACGACCTTCTCGATCACTGCAGCGCACGACGCGCAGGTCATGCCGGTCACGGCGAGCGTGGCCTCTTCGGCCCCCTCAGTCGGCTGGCGCCCTGTCTGTCCAGCGTCGCCCCGCGCCGCATGCAACGTATCCATGTCGACCTCCCTGAAGCGGCTCCCGCCGCTACCGCACCACTATCTTCCCGAACACCATGCTCATCCCGCACGAGAACCCGATCTCGCCGGGCGGAAGCGCAGGCAGGCGCACCGTCACCGGCCCGCGTGTGAGGTCCTCGCTCACGCCGAGGTCGGGTATCTGCACCACGGCAAGGCATCCACTCGCCTGGGAGAAGGCGATCTCCGCCGGTATGCCTGCCTTGAGCACCAGGACGTCCGGCACGTAGCGGCCGGAAGACGCGTCGACCGAGATCCGCTGCACCCCCGCCTCCACAGTCGCAGTACCGGTGATGGAAGGCCCAGCGGCGCTTCCACCGCCGCAGCAGGCGCACGAGTAGCCCGCCGTCCCGCCGGGGCTGACAGCCGTGTCACGGCCGCTCGCACTCGACGGCCGCGCACCAGACGTCAAGCGTCCGGCGACCGCACGGATCTCGCCGTCCATCATGCCCATGCCGCAGGTGAGCGTGTACCGGCCTTCCGGGAGGGGCGGCAGCTCGACGGCGGTCGTGCCGAACGGCGCAAGGTCCGCGAGCACTCCGGCCTGCGGCACTGCGAGCTGGGCGGAGCACGGGTCGTCCTCGCGACGATCCACGATCAGCCGCACGCGCGCACCTGCTGGGACCTCTATGTCACGCGGGCTGAACCGCGTGTTGTCGATCGTGATCCGGACTTCCGCCACCCCGTCTTCGGCGAGTGCGACGCTGCCCTTGCCGCCAGCGTCCGGGAGGACCGACCGCACGATGCTGCGCGCCGTGACAGGCGACCCGACCAGCGTCAGGCCGCGGTCGAACATCACCAATCCGAGTACCATCACGAGCACCGCGGAGACGGCCATCATCCGCTTCTTCAGGGGAGCGCTGAGCATGCCTGACACGGTGCCGAAGCCGAGCATAAGCGGCATCGTGCCCAGCCCGAAGCCGAGCATGGCGATGGCGCCAGAGATGGGCGAGCCCGTCCCAGCAGCAGCTATCTGCGCGGCGATGAGCGGACCGCACGGCATGAAGCCGGTGAGCAGGCCGAATGCGACCGGCGTGACGAGCGAGGACGCACGAGCGCCGTCGCCGCTCGTCTTCCGCAGCCGTCCAAGCGCCCGCACCAACGCCTTCGGCATGCGAGGCATCAGCCGCGCGAGCGCGGGGGCCCTCCCCGTCATCTGCAAGCCCACCGCCACCATCGCGACGCCGGCGGCCAGGGTGACCCAGCCGCGAGCGCCGCTCAGATCCACGAGCGAACCGATCCAGCCGAGCAGCACGCCCACCGCGACGTAGCTGACGAGCTTCGCTCCCTGGTACGCCAGGTGTGGGACTGCCTGCTGGAGCACGCTGCCGTCGCGCGTGCCCTTCACCGCGTACGTCAGCACCAGCGGACCGCACATGGCCACGCAGTGCACGCTCGTCACGAGCCCGATGACGAGCATCGGAACGAACAGATCCATGGGATTCCTCCTTCTTCAGACAAACGTCAGATGCCGGGCACCGTGCCCGGTGAAGAAGGAGAGGGATCAGATCACGAGCCGCCCGAAGCGTGGATCCGGCGGAGGTGAAGGCGGCCGGTCCAGCTCGCCAAAGCGCGATGCCACGCTCGCTGGGAGGATTGGCTCCAGGACGGAAACGTCGTGGAGCGCAACGAGCAGATGCCTCGAAGTCTCAAAGGTACGGTCAGCAGCAGGCGCTCCGGGATCCTCGTGCCGCATCGATGTCGACCCGCACTCGGAGCCGGTGCCGGCCTCGCCGCCGCACGCGCTCTTGAAGCGCGAATGCCTTGCGCTCGCACCGGGGCCGCCGCACCCGCCTTGGTCGCACGCCGGCATCCGGCACACGGGTGCGAAAAGCGCCAGCAGCACCACCGCAGCCGCTGCAAGCGCCGTCAAGCGACGCGTGTATGAAGTATGCGCAACCATCGTCCAAGAGTATGCAAGCGCCGTGCCAGCGTGTCGGCCCGCCACGGATGCCGTGGCTGGACGGCGCCGGAGCGCATAGACTACCTTCTGGAGGACCGGCGCTCAAGGGACCGCGCCGTGCACAGACACGACTGCGGGTGCGGCCACGACAGAAGGGGGTTCCGATGAAGCTTTCGGGCAAGACGGTCGCCGTGACCGGCGGCGGGAACGGCATTGGCCGCGAGCTCGTGCTCGAGCTGCTGCGGCGCGGCGCACGAGCCGCAGCGCTCGACATCAGCCAGGAGGGACTGGACGAGACGAGGCGGCTTGCTGGCGACGCAGCTGAGCGTCTTTCCACGCACGTCGCCAACGTGGCAGACCGGGCCGCGGTCGAGGCGCTGCCCGAAGCGATAGTTGCCGCACACGGCCAGGTCGACGGGCTGATCAACTGCGCTGGGATCATACAACCGTTCGTGAAGGTCAACGACCTCGACTACGCCGCGATCGAGCGCGTGATGAACGTCAACTTCTGGGGCGTGGTGCACACGACCAAGGCATTCTTGCCGCACCTGCTCGCGCGGCCTGAGGCGCACATTGTGAACGTGTCCAGCATGGGCGGGTTCGTCCCCGTGCCTGGTCAGACCGTCTACGGCGCCTCGAAGGCGGCGGTGAAGCTCTTCACCGAGGGCCTGTACTCTGAACTCGCGGACACCGGCGTCCGCGTGACGGTCGTGTTCCCCGGCGCCGTCGCGACCGACATCTCGAAGCACTCAGGCGTCGGCGTCCCGAACGAGCAGGCCGCGAGCGAGCAGGCGAAGAGCTTCCCCACCACCAGCCCGCAGGACGCCGCCAAGATCATATTGGACGGCATGGAAGCCGACGCGTACCGGGTGCTGGTTGGCAAGGACGCGACGATGATGGACCGCCTCACGCGCCTGTCCCCCAAGAAGGCCGCTGACATCATCTACAAGCAGATGCGCAGCCTGCTCGCTGATTGACGAGCGGGTTCGTCCGGCGCCGGCTCGGCACCAGACCCGGCGCATCTGCACGAAAGGCCGCTGATGCTCCGATTCATCGTCTTCGCGTGCGGCGCGGCCCTCATGGGGCTCGAGATCGTCGCCACGCGCGTGCTCGCGCCGTACCTCGGCAACTCGGTGTACGTGTGGGGCGCGGTCATCTCGGTCGTGATGGTGGCGCTCTCGCTCGGATACTGGATCGGTGGCCAGGTCGCTGACCGCTTCGGCGCGGCGCGGACCCTGCCGCCCGTCATCGCCGCCGCAGGCGCCACGACCGTCGTCGCGCCGCGGGTCGCCTCGTTCGTCCTGCCCCTCGCGGCCGACCTTGGAGCGCGGCTCGGCTCGCTCGCGGCTGCCGCCGCCGTCTTCTTCGCGCCGTCGCTCCTGCTGGCCATGGTCTCGCCGCTCGGCGTTCGGCTCGCGGCACGCTCAGGCATCGCGCGCATCGGCCGGTCGGCCGGAGGTTTGTACGCGGTTTCGACCGCAGGAAGCATCGTCGGGACGCTCGCGACCTCCTTCTGGCTCATCCCGCTGCTGTCGCTGGAGCCGCTCATCGTCTGGACGGGTGGAGCGATGCTCGCCACGGCGCTCTTGGCGCTGACGCTTCCCGACGACCGTGCATCGGACGACCGAGACGCTCCGGCTGCTCGGCCAGCGGGTCGGACGCGTGCAGCGACTCTCGCCCTGTGCGGTGCCGGCGTCGCCCTCGGCGTGGCGGTCCTTGCCGGGTCGGCGCGTCCTGCGGCGACGAACGAGCTCGGCGAGGCCG
Source organism: Coriobacteriia bacterium (assembly GCA_026416035.1). GTDB lineage: Bacteria > Actinomycetota > Coriobacteriia > Anaerosomatales > Anaerosomataceae > Parvivirga. The sequence continues at coordinate 6,282 of JAOAFY010000076.1, forward strand.
TGCTGTTCCGTGCAGACACGCAGTACCACCGCATCACCGTGACCGAAGACGCGGAGGTGCGCCACCTGCGATTCGACCGCAGCCACCAGTCTGGGCTGCGACTGGACGACCCCTTCGCGAGCGCCATCCGCTACCCGGACTACATGCACCTCGCGCTGGCGCTGAAGCCGGACGCGAAGCGCGTGCTCGTATGCGGCCTGGGCGGAGGCGCAATCACCCGCCGGTTCTGGCGCGACTACCCGCAGGTGCGGGTCGACACCGTCGAGATCGACCCTGTCGTGGTCGACGTCGCACGACGGTACTTCTGGCTTGAAGAGGACGCTCGCCTGCGCGTCTTCGTCGACGATGCGCGCCGGTTCGTGCAGCGGACCGCCGCGACCTACGACATCGTCATCGTGGACGCCTACTACGCCGACGCGCTGCCCGCACACCTGACCACTGCGGAGTTCCTCTCAGAGATCAAGCGCGTGATGTCGCCAGACGGCGTGCTCGCCTACAACGTGATATCGGCACCCGCTGGACCGCGCAGCGAGCTCTTCCGCAGCATGTACC
>JAOAFY010000077.1 GCA_026416035.1 Coriobacteriia bacterium
CGGCCGCAGTAGCGCTCCACAAGGATCCTGGAGAGCGTCGGTACGGCCCGGTACTGGGTGCGCTTGCCGCCACTGCGTGCGCAGAGTGGGCCGGCTGGCCGGATGCGGTGGTGCCGATCCCTCCCACGCCACGAGCGCGTGCGCGCCGGGGCTACGATCACACGCTGCCGCTCGCGCGCGTCGTCGCTGCCCGGTTGGACGTCCAAGTCGTGCAATCGCTTCGTGCGCGCCAACGCGCGGACCAACGCTCTCTCGGGCGCAACCAGCGTCGTGAGAACGTGCGCTCCGCCTTCTCAGTGCGCGACGCCGCCACGATTCCGGCTCGTGTGCTCCTGGTCGACGACGTCATGACCACCGGAGCGACGCTCGACGCGGCCGCTGCGGCGCTTCGGGCTGCGGGAGCCGAGGAGGTGCGCGCGGTCGTCGTGGCGCGCGCATCGCGCTTCACCAGCTGAAGCGTTGGCAAGCACCTGCTACACTTCGTGGTGCTTCCATCCGGGTCTGTGGTTGCGGGCGCCTTGGCGCCCTAGTCCAGGGTAGGCGCGGCCGAAAGGACCCACGTAAGCCGGAGGCCATGCCTCCGTGTGAGCATGGCGCGCCTTAGGGGTAAGTCGCACCGTCCGCTTCGGCGGGCGAGAGGGCCGGTAGTGAGATAGCATCAAGCGGAAGCCCCAGTGCGCGAGTGTGGGGCCAAAGACCAGGTCAGCCGGATGGAAGCACTGGACGCTAGGTGGTCGGAGGTACATCGATGGGTCGGTCACGGTTCCAGACTGCAGCGGTTCTTGCCGCCGCGGCATCCGTCATCGCTCTCGTCACGGCCTGCCAGGCCAAGCAGGCCGAGCCTGCTCTGACCCCACGCATCGCGCCTCCGGCGATCGCGAAGGCTGGCGTGCTGCGAGCTGCTGTCGATCCGTCCCAGCCTCCGTTCGCGGGCGCCGTCGAAGGCGAGGTCGTCGGTCTAGACATCGACGTGGCGGCTGCAGTGGCCGAACGGCTCGGTCTTCGGCTCGAGCTGGTGAAGATGTCGTGGACCGATGTCCCGGCGGCTGTCGCGAACCGCACCGTCGACGTCGGATTCGCAGCCGTCCCGGTCACGGACGCCGTGCTGGCCGACGTCGCGGTCGCCGGTACCTACGCCACGAACAGCGTCGCGCTGTTCGCTCGTGCGGCAACGGCTGCGGCAGAGGTCACCACAGTCCCGTATGCAGAAGGTCTCAGCGGCGCGCTGCAAGATGCCCGGGTCGGCTGCCAGAAGGGGTCGGCCGCCTACTGGTACCTGGAATCAGAGTACTGGGAAGGGTTTGCTCGTCCGTACGAGACGTTGCGAGCGGCCTTCGACGCGCTTGTGGCTGGCGAACTCGACTACGTCGCTTGCGACGCATTCGTGGGCGCCTACCTCGCACGCGACTTCGAGGGAGTGCGGTTCTCTGGATCGATCGGGCAGCCGACTCCGCTTGGGGTGCTGGTCGCCAAGGATTCGCCCGAACTCGAGACCAAGGTCCGAGAGACCCTGGATTCGATGGCAGCAGATGGCACGCTGACGGCGATTCGTGCCAAGTGGGTCGGTGACCTGCCCGAACTCCGTATGACTGACAGCGATGAGGAGACCGTCTCTCCATAGGTGTTCATTCGATGGTGCATCGAATAGAGCGCACCCTGCATAAGGAGCCAACCTGTTCCACAGATTGCTCGCCTGTGCGCTATAGTTATGCGTAGCGATGCAGGCCGGGCGGTTCAGGCGCCCGGGATGATGACGGGAGGAGAGTCCATGGGCACGTTCCGGAAGACGCTCGTGCTGCTCGTGGTGTGCGCGCTTGCGCTCAGCGTGTTGACCGTGGCGGGCTGTGCGAAGAAGGAAGACACCGGCACCGGCGGCGAGACCGGAGCCCGCGTCATCAAGAGCGTGGACGACCTCAAGGCAGGAGACAAGGTGGGCGTGCAGTCTGGCACGACTGGTGAGGCCTGGGCCAAGGGGAATCTCGCGCCCAAGGGTGTACAAGTCGTAGCCTACGACGACATCCTGGCCGCGTTCCAGGCGCTTCAGGCCGGCGACGTCGTTGGCGTGATCAACGACCTGCCGATCTCTCAAGACATCGTGAAGGATGAGGCGCGCGGCCTGGAGATCGTCCAGGAGATCAAGACGGACGAGACGTACGGGTTTGCGTTCAACAAGGAAGACACCGTCCTTCGCGACGCGGTCAACTGGGCGCTCGCCGAGATCATCAAGGACGGCACGTACAACGAGATCTACAAGAAGTGGTTCGGCTCCGAGCCGATGTCGATGCCTGAAGCGACCAGCGGCGTGACCGAGAAGCCGGCCGGCGAGATCAAGACGCTCACTCCCGGCAAGATCATCGTCGGCTCAGACACTGCGTTCCCGCCGTTCGAGAACGTCGAGGAAGGTCAGATTGTCGGGTTCGACGTCGACTTGATGAAGGCGATCGGTGAGAAGCTCGGGCTTGCCGTGGAGTTCAAGAGCTACAAGTTCGATGCGCTCATCACCGGCCTGCAAGCGGGGACCGAGTTCGACATGGTCGCCTCTGCCATGACGATCACGGATGAGCGGAAGCAGTCGGTGGACTTCTCGGACCCGTACATCAACTCCAACCAGTCGCTTGCTGTGCGCAAGGCCCAGTAGGGGCGTGTCCGCGAAGCGGAACCATCAGGGCCGGCGGGGCATCCCGCCGGCCCTACGGTATGATGCATCGCAAGGAGGACCCGCGTGAGACGCAGCCTGCTCCACAACGTGCTTCGCATCGCGTACATCGTCGCTGCAATCGCGGCCGTTGTCGCTCTGCTGACCATGCGCGGGCCAGAACGGCTGCTGTACGAACGGCCTGCCGAGCGGGGCAAGACCGGCATGGTGCGCGATGTGTACGTGATCTCGCCGGCGTCGGATTCGGTCACGATCGGCAAGCAGAACGCGAACGTCGTGCTGCCCCATGCGCAGCTCGCGCCGGGGAGCACGGTGCGGCTGACGCGGGGGAGGGTCGGGCCAGGCGCCGGAGGGCGGTCGTGGCTGGTAGTCTCAGCAGACACCTCGCCGACCCCCGTGCTGCTGAACGGAGCGCCGGTATCCGGATCGCCTACACTTGCCGACGGCGACGTGCTTGGCATCGGCGGCGTCGACGTCACGTTCACGATGGGTCGTCGGGGTGTCCTTGGGGCACTCGACTGGTGGGAGTCGGGCAAGGTCTCACACCTGTTCGCTTCGCCCAAGGTGATCGCGCAGGCGTTCCCCGTGGTGCTGCGTGCGTTCCCTGTCTCGCTGCTCTGCGTGCTTATCGCGTACGCGCTCGCCATCCCGGGAGGTCTGGCGCTCGCGTTCATGAAGATGGCACGCTCCCGATGGTTCCGGTTCCCAGCGACCGCCTACGTCGATTTCATCCGCGGCACGCCGCTGTTCCTGCAGATCCTGATTGTCTTCTTCGGCCTGCCGCTCCTGCCGCCGTGGAAGGCGCTCATCGAGGCGTTCCCGGCGATGAACAACCCCGGCCCGTTCGGTCCAACGTACTCGTTGTACCTGCGCGCGTTCGTCGTGCTCTCGTTCAACTCGGCGGCGTACATGGCCGAGATCTTCCGGGCGGGCATCCAATCGATCCACAAGGGGCAGATGGAAGCAGCTCGATCGCTCGGTATGACGACAGCTCAGGCGATGACATTCGTCATCATCCCGCAGACGGTGCGGCGCATACTGCCGACCATGATGTCCGAGTTCATACTGCTGTTCAAAGACACCTCGCTGTTCGCCGCTGTCGGCATGGGCGAGATGGTCATGAAGGCTCGTGAAGTCGCATCGTCGTCATACAACGTGTCTCCGTACCTGCTGGCTGCGGCGTTCTACCTCGTGATCACGATTCCGCTCGGCAGGCTCGTCCAGCATCTGGAGAACCGGCTGGCGAGGTCCGAGGGCGGTGCAATCAGCGTGTCTGAGGCTCGACCTCCTGTGGACTCCGAGCACGCCGTGGCGGTCTGAGAGGAGTGACGACGATGACCAAGAGCAACGGCGAGCCGGTCGTCCGCATCAAGGGGCTTCAGAAGCGCTTCGGAGACGTCGAGGTCTTGCGCGGCGTCGACATGGACGTACACAAAGGCGAGGTGGTGGTGATCCTTGGGCCGTCGGGTTCCGGGAAGTCCACCCTTCTGCGATGCGTGAACCGTCTCGAGGAGCCGACAGGCGGCGAGGTGTGGTTCGAAGATGTGCTCGTCAACAGTCCGAAGACTGACATCAACGCCGTTCGCGAGAAGATCGGCATGGTGTTCCAAAGCTTCAACCTCTTCCCGCATCTGACTGCAAAGGGCAACGTGATGCTTGCGCAGCGCAAGGTGCTCAAGCGTTCGAAGGAAGAGGCGGAGCGGATCGCTGTGGAGCAGCTTACACGGGTCGGTCTGGCGGACCGGATCGACTACTACCCGGCCCAGCTCTCAGGCGGGCAGCAGCAGCGCGTGGCAATCGCCCGGGCGCTCGCGATGGATCCGCACGTGATGCTGTTCGACGAGGTGACCTCCGCGCTCGATCCTGAGCTCGTGCGTGGCGTGCTGGACGTGATGAAGCAGCTCGCGCTCGGCGGAATGACCATGCTGGTCGTGACGCACGAGATGGGTTTCGCCAGGGACGTCGCCGACAGGGTCGTGTTCATGGATGGCGGCGTCATCGTCGAGCAAGGGCTGCCTGAGGAGGTCTTCGACAACCCGCAGCACGAGCGGACGAGGGACTTCCTGGGTCATATCCGCTAGCCGAGCAGGATGCGGCCGTCGTCGGCCTGCCATCGCCGCTGCGGCAGCCGTTTCTGTCGATCGCCGAGGGTGGGTATCTTCAAAGTGTCCGACCACGTAAGGAGGCTGCGATGAACACGATCGTGAAGGGTCGCCACATGGACGTGACACCAGCTCTTCGCGAATACGCCGAGGAGAAGGTGGGCAGGGTTGCGAAGCTGCTGAACGACAACCTGGTCATGAGCATCGAAATCGAGCTCAGCGCCGAGCACAATCCCGCCATCGAGAAGAAGCATGTGGCAGAGGTCACGATGTTCACGAAGGGGCACGTCGTCCGGGCCAAGGAAGCCGCGGTCGACATGTACGCAGCCATCGACCTGGTCTCAGAGAAGCTTGAGCGGCAAGCGTACAAGCTCAAGACGAAGATGCAAGACCGCCATAAGGCGCCGACCCAGCCGGTTCCGGCGGAGCCAGCCGTCGAGCAGCGCGAGCCGAGCATCGTCAAGCGCAAGGTCATCGAGGTCAAACCGATGGCTGTCGAAGAGGCCGCACTCCAGATGGAGCTCCTCGGGCACGACTTCTTCGTGTTCGCGTCTGCCGAAACGGAGAGCATCAACGTGCTGTATCGCAGGAGCGACGGCGACTATGGCCTGATTGTTCCAAGGTGATCCCTAGCCGAAGTCGGGAGTGACGGTGGGCGGCTATATGCCGCCCACCGCTTGTTACTCAGCGTTACAACCGCCGATGTGATTGTTGACACACATAGTGCAGTGGGATTACATAGTCGCATCGCACCTGGTTGACGCAAACACGCAGCCGAAGGCCTGAAGCTCGCCCGTAGTAGGAGGTGCGGCGTGGACCGCGGCATTTCTGCAACCACGGTCGCTGAGATCGAAGAGGCGCTCTCGCAGGTCTCGGAGATCAAGGCCGCGCGTGTCGTGACGTCCCCAGAGGGACGCATCGACGAGATCCACGTCCTCGCGCTCCCGACGAAGTCCCCGAAGCAGCTGGTTCGCGACATAGAGTCGACCATCATGGCGACCTTCGGGATCCCCATCGATCACAAGAAGATCTCTATCGCTCAACTTGGCCAGGATGCGGTTCCGAAGCAATCCCCGTACGAGCACCCGCGAGCGCTCATCCGGTCCGTGAGCGCTGAGTCCGCGGGCGTCCAGGTCAAGGTCTCTGTGACCCTGGAGATCGGCGGGGACCTGTACATCGGGAGTGCCGTGGGGCCGGCGAGCCAGACCACCCGTCAGCGCCTCGTCTCTCAGGCGACGCTGAGCGCGGTTGAGGAATACCTCCAGGGCACGATGAGCTTTGCGCTCGAGGACGTGCAGATCGTGCGGCTCGGACAGCAATCCGTCGCAGTCGCGTGCATCGTACTCGTCACTTCGCTGGGGGAGCAGGCTCTGACCGGAGCAGCGCTGGTCCGGCAGAGCGAGAAGGATTCGATCGTCAAGGCGACGCTGGACGCCATCAATCGACGCCTCGGGTTCTTGACAACAGCATAACGACAGATTTGGGCCAACGCCGTGTCGCGCCTATTGAACACTGTCGGCATTCGAGTGAGCGGAGCGGACAGGGTTCTTCCATTGCTAGCGGGATGGGAGGAGACACCACTTGAAAAGGGGGTCTTCTCACATGAAGCGGATTGCTTTCCTTCTCGCGTCTCTCGCCGCTCTCGTCCTGGGTGGCGGAGCTTGGATTCGCGGATAGCACGAGATTGCTTGCTTCCGTACGCACGGCGTTGGCCCGATACCAGCAGCGGAGATTCTGAGAGTGAATAGTAGACGTGCCTGGACCACAGCCGTTCTCCTCGGCTTCGTCGTCGGGGGGATTGTACTGTCTGCAGGAGAATCTCCTGAGCCAAACTGGTTTGGTGTGCTGCTGTTTGGTCTGCTGGCGATACTCCTTGACCTGCTTGCGTTTCAGCTGCCGGGTGGAGGCTCGATTTCGATGGCCTTCGTAATGCCCTTCACTGCTTTGCTTCTGTAT
>JAOAFY010000078.1 GCA_026416035.1 Coriobacteriia bacterium
GAGTTCGGACTGACGTACCTGTTCATCGCTCACGACCTGTCGGTGGTTCGGCACATCTCCGATCGCGTCGCGGTCATGTACCTCGGGAAGATGATCGAGATCGGCGACTGGAAGGGTCTGTACGACGAACCTCACCATCCGTACACGCAGTCCCTGCTCTCCGCAGTGCCGGTGCCGGATCCCGACAAGCAACGCCAGCGTGCAAGGATAATCCTGGAAGGCGACGTCCCCAGCCCGATCAATCCGCCGTCGGGGTGCCGATTCCATACGAGGTGCCCGATTGCGCAGCTGCCTTTGTGCAGCGAGCGCGAGCCGGAGCTTCGCGAAGTCGCACCAGGCCACAAGGTCGCGTGCCACTTCGCAGCTCCGAACCCCATCCCGCCTGAGAAGCAGCGGCGCAGCGTCTCGGCCGCCACACACCGGGACGAGGTCCAGAAAAGCCCATCGTAGATTCCGTCTGGAACGCTCACAGGGGTTCTGTTACACTTCCCCTCGCTGTCCACGAGACAGCGAAACGTCGGAGTGGCGGAATGGCAGACGCGCTAGGTTGAGGGCCTAGTGTCCACTAGGACGTGTGGGTTCAACTCCCACCTCCGACACCAGCGACGATGACGGGCGGCCTGCAGGCCGCCCGTTTCGTTGTGCCGGGTGCGCCACGATGCTCGTGCCGACTCAGCAGAGGCACAAGGCGACCACGGCGATGTCGTCCAGGCGTACCCCATCGCTGTGAGCGGTCACCGCCGCCAGGAGCGATTCTGCAACGACCTGAGGATCCGCAGCATTGGTGGACGCGAGGACCTGGCGCACGCGCGTCTCGCCGAACGCATCCGTTCCGCGCCGCGCCTCGAGGACGCCGTCGCTGAACATCACGAGCACGTGGCCGGGCGCCAACGGGATCTCGAACTCCTCATACCTGGCGTCAGAGAACATGCCGAGCGGGAGGCTGCGCGTGGTCTCGAACTCGACGCACGCACCGTCGATGCACACCACCGGGTCAGGGTGGCCGGCGCTGCACGCGGTGAAGGTCCCTTGCCGAGCATCCAGGACGCCAAAGATCGCCGTCGCGAACGCTTCGTCGGGCAGCAGCCGCGAGAGCACGTCGTTCACCGCCGACATCACGCGTGCGGGAGACTGCTCCCGCAGGGCGAGAGCATGGAAGGCAGTGCGCGTCACGAAGCTCGATATCGCCGCATCGACGCCCTTTCCCGATACGTCGCCCATGAGCACGGCGTGCTTGTGCTCGGCGATCGGGAACGCGTCGTAGAAGTCGCCACCGATCCGTGCGAGGCGATCGGCCGATCGGTAGACGTGCCCCAGCCGCAACCCGGGAAGCGAATCCGGCATGGTGAGGATGGCCGTCTGCAGCGCCCCGGCCACCCGCAGTTGCGCAGAGCGGAGCCGCTCGTTCGCGGTTGCGAGCCCGAGCGCGGTGCTCAGGCGTGCAGCGAACGCGCGATCCTGCTCGTCGAACGTACCTCGGGACTTCCGGGTGACGAAGGTGATAGTTCCGAGCGCTTCGTTGCCGGCCATCAGAGGAGCGACCAACAAAGCGCTGATCCCGAAGCGCGACACGAACTCGTCATCGACCCTCGGATCGCGAAGCGGATCGTTCATGATGACGGGCGCGCCCTTCTCGGCAGCAAGGTGCAGGTGTCGCGCCGACGCAGCATCGCGGCGCATCCCGATGATGCTTCGGTCGAAGCCGTGGACGTGCGTCACCAACCAGCCGGCGTCCGTACGGCTTGTGAGCGCTGCGCCGTCTGCGCCGAGCGTCTCACATCCGAGTTCCAAGGCCTTGGCGATGATCGTGTCGAGCGGCTCGCCGCGGGCGATCATGGCGCTTACGGTGCTCATCGCATCGCTCCGCTCCTTGGCGAGCCGAAGCGCGCGTTCTGTCTCTTCGAGCAAGGCGTTGCGCAGGCTGATCTCGCGGAAGATGACGGCCTGCGGTTCCTCGAGGGCCGTGAGGACCACGGCCCTGTAGAACGCGTAGGCGGCCACCACACGGAGGAGGTGGCCTACCAATCCGGTGATGCCGGTCGGATCCACGGATGCGGCGAGGACGATCTCCGATGCTGCCATGCATGCAACGGCCGAGTTCATCATGCGGGCGACCGGCTTGTAGAACCGGTCTGCTCTGCGCGCCAGCCGCAGGTATGCAGCCGTCAGCGCTGCGACGACGAATGCCGATGCGCCGATGCTCGACGGCGAACCTGCGGGTGCGGCGAGGGTGGCTGGCAGAACTCCGAACACGATTGCAGCGATGATGGCGCCCGCCACGGACATGCTCGTCGCGAGCACGACCCAGGGGATCGGCTTGCGGTCGATGAAGCCGGTGGCCGCCAGAAGCGAGAGGGCGTGGATGATGCGCCCTGCGGTCCACACCTGAAGAGGGGCAGCAGCAGACGTGGCCGACACAGTGAGCAGTCCGTTGTGGAGGAGCAGGTGGGCAGCGTCCACCGTTGCGACTGCCGCGGCTGACGAACCGATCAGCACGAGAACCCCGTTGTCGAGGTTGCGACGGCTGTGCCAGACGACCGTGAACAGGCTGAACTCGACGGCCACGACGAACAGGCCAGCTACGGAGTGGAACAGCTCGTAGCTCACGAGGCGGGTCCCGGCAAGTGTGACGAGGGCAAGGACCGCGGGCAGGTACCTCAGCGCGGAAACGGTCTGGTGTCGAGCCCCATTCATGCGAAGATTCTACCAGTCGACGGACGGCTCCATGACGAGCCGCACGTGCGGCTATACTGTTCGACGACTGTCTGGGGAGGCGTATGCTGCCGTTCGCGCGCGTCGAGGTAGGGATGCCGAGCCGCAGGCGATGCCGGCTGTGTGACCCTGCCGCGCCGTCGTTCGTCTGGCGCTCGCCAGCCGATCTTGCCGCCGAGCTGCGGGAGATCGTCGCTGAGTGGACGGCCCCCGTGGGACCCAGCGTGATGCTCGCGGGTGCGGAACCCTTCTTGCACCCTGAGCTTCCGACGATCGTCGCAAGTGCTCGGAACGAGGGGTTCGAACGGATAGGCATCGAGACGGACGGCGTCGCGCTCGACGTGGAGCAGAACGTCCGAGGCTCGCTCGGCGCCGGCGTACGCCACGTGCGCGTGACCCTCTTCGGGGTCGGGCCGGTCGGGGACCGTCTTGCTGGAAGGTCGGGGGCATGCGATGCCTCGCTCGCTGGCATCAGGCGGTTCGTCCGTGCAGCAGACGCGGCAGGCATGCCGGTGGCCGTCGCGGCGGTCGTGCCCGTGTGCCGGCACAACGCGGACCAAGCCCATCTCGTCGTCGCTGCTGCCGCACAGGCCGGAGCGGGCCACGTTCGCCTCGAAGCCGCGGGCGACCCGATCGCCGGCATCGAAGCGGTCCTGGCCGCTGCGTGCGATACCGGCACCGTGAACCGGGTGTGGGTGGAGGTCGCCGGCCTTGAAGTCCCGGAGTCGCACGCCGTCCACCGTGTCCGAGAAGGGGGCGGGGCGTGAAGCCGTTGCGCGTCGTGCTGCTGGCGTTGAACAGCCCTGGATACCGGTCCTTGGGCTGCGCGTACGTGCGTGCCTACGCGCAGCACGACCGGCACCTGTCAGGTCTCGTCGCGTTCCAGACCCTCGACCTGGACGCGGGGACCGACCCATGGTGGGTGGCCTACCGCGTGCTCCAGCTGGAGCCGGATGTGATCGGAGCCTCGTTCACCTGCTGGTCGGCCAGAGACATGCACGAGGCGCTGCGAGTGGTTAGGGCGGCGTCTCCGAGCACGTTCGTCGTCGCGGGGGGCCCCGAGGTGTCTCCAGTCGCGGTGACTGCGCTGGAGCGGCACGCGCACCTCGACAGTCGTGGTGCTGGGCGAAGGGGAGACCACGTTCGCGGACGTCTTGCACGCGCTCGTCGCTGCGGAACCGCTTGAGCGCGTGCCAGGGATCGCCTTCCGGGATCCGGACGGGTCGGCGCGCCTGACGAGGGAGCGGCCGCCCGTGGAGCGGCTCGACGACCTCCCGTCGCCCTACCTCACCGGCATCCTGGCCCCGGTCGACGGTGCGACGTACGTGGAGAGCTACCGCGGGTGCCCGCACGCGTGCGGCTACTGCTTCGAGGGCAAAGGCAGCAGCCGCATACGGTCGTTCTCGAAGGAGCGGGTTGAGGCGGAGGTGGCGCTCATCGCAAGCACCCCGGGGGTTCGGACGTTCTCGTTCGTCGACCCGGTCTTCAACCTTACTCGAGAGCGGCTCGCATGGCTGGCCGACGTGCTGGCCCCCCATGCGGCGCGAGGCGTGCGGCTGCACACGGTGGAGGTGGACGTGGAGCGGATCGACGACGAGGCAGCCGCGTTGCTCGTTCGAGCCGGAGTCGCGTCCGTCGAGACGGGTCCGCAGACCACCGGCCTGCGTGCGCTGGAGCAGTGCAGGCGCGGGTTCGACCCGGACCGGTTCATCGCAGGCGTCGAGGCGTGCAAGCGTCACGGCATCCGGGTGGAGGGCGACCTGATCCTGGGGCTGCCTGGCGATTCGGTGAGCGACATGCTGGACAGCATGCGGTTCTGCATCGACCTCGATCCTGGGAAGATACAGGTCTCGACCCTGCGGGTTCTTCCCGGCACGGACTTCTGGGCGCGTTTTGAGGAGCTTGGCTTGGTGTTCGATCCTGAGCCACCGCACGAAGTCGTATGCACCCGCGAGGCGTCGTTCGTGGATCTCAGGCGCGCTGAGGTGCGATCGGTGTGGCTCCAGAAGCAGTACGAGGCACGGGTCTGAGGGAGGCGTCGTGGACGAGGTGTCTGAGCGCGCCAGGTCGATGCGTCCGTTCGTCGTGATGGACGTCGTGGCCCGAGCCAAGGAGCTGGAAGCCCTCGGCGAAGACGTCGTGCGGCTCGAGATCGGGGATCCGGACTTTCCTACCCCGCGCGTCATCACGCAAGCGGCCGAAGAAGCGATGGAGGCCGGGGAGACCGGCTACACGCAGTCTGCAGGGCTCCCGTCGCTCAGAGAAGCCATCGTGGAGCACATGAAGGTCGCCTACGGTGTGTCCGTGGACCCGGACGACATCGTGGTCACGCAGGGCACGTCGCCAGCGATGCTGTTGATGTTCGGTGCGTTGCTCGATCCAGGGGATGAGGTCGTGGTGGCTGACCCGTGCTATCCGGCATATCCCAACTACGTCCGGTTCCTCGGCGGTGTACCCGTGCCCGTCCGCGTGCGCGCAGAGGAAGGGTTCCGCTTCCGGATCGATGAGCTTGAAGCAGCGGTCACGCGTCGCACGAAGGCAATCGTCGTGAACTCGCCTGGCAATCCCACCGGTGCGGTCATTCCAGACGAGGACCTGCGCGCGTTGGCGGATCTCGCCGAGCGGACGGGCGTGTGGATAGCGAGCGACGAGATCTACCACGGTCTGCAGTTCAGCGGGAGGAGCCACAGCATCCTCGAGCATACCGACCGTGCCTTCGTGCTGAACGGCTTCTCGAAGGCGTACGCGATGACGGGCTGGAGGCTTGGGTACCTCATCGCGCCTCGTCAGTTCGTGCGGGCCGCGGAGGTCATCCAGCAGAACTTCTTCTTGTGCGCCAACCACTTCGTGCAGGCGGCAGGGGCAGTTGCGCTGCTCAAGGCACAAGGCGACGTCGCGCGCATGTGCTCCATCTATCGGGAGCGTCGGGACTTCCTCGTGCCGGCATTGCGGAGTCTGGGGCTCGGGGTCGCTACCGTCCCGGACGGCGCGTTCTACGTCTTCGCGGATGCGCGGAGTTGGGGTACGGACTCGCTTGCTCTATCTCGAAGGATCCTCGAGGAGACTCGGGTGGCGGTCGCTCCGGGGATCGACTTCGGGCAAGGCGGGGAAGGATTCTTGCGTTTCAGCTACGCGGCGTCGCTGGAACGCCTCCAGGAAGGCGTCAAGAGGCTGTCGCGATGGCTGGAAGGGCGCTGATTGCCGGGCGGCATGGCTGGTGACAGGAAGGAGCAGCCGTGGACTTCTCTCATAGCGGGCGGTTGGTGAAGCTCTCGGACGGCGAGACGGTATTCGAGGAAGGCTCGGAGGGCGACAGGATGTACGTAGTGCTCCGGGGCGCGGTCCGTATCAAGAAGCGTGGCACCGTCGTGGACACGGTGGTGGGCGAGATCGGCCCCGGCGAGATGTTCGGGGAGTCCGCGATCCTCGAGGAGCGTCCGCGGTCAGCGACCGCGGTGGCAGTGGGCGAGACCGAACTCGCATCGTACGACCGGCGCGAGTTCCTCGAAGCTTTGCGGAACGACCCCGAGCTCGCCCTTGCCGCCATGCGTGCGATGGCGGAGCGGCTTCGCACGACGACGGAGCGGCTTCAGCAGCTGGCCACCCAGCACGTCCTCGACCGCGCAGAAGTCGCGCTCACCGAGAAAGCGTTGCTTGAGGCGGAGCTGTGAGCGTCCGATACATCATCAGGCGGCATAGGCAACCTCCGTGGCACGAAGGTTGCTGCATCCAAGCGGCATCGAACACGACCGAAAGGCTGTCATGAACGAGGTCTGGAGCAAGGCGGACCTGCACATCCACTCCGATCACAGCGACGGGCTCGCAAGCATCCCCGAGATCATGGAATACGTGGCGACGAAGACCGATCTGAAGGTCATCGCGATCACGGACCACAACACCATCGAAGGTGCGCGTTTCGCGAAATCGCTTGAAGA
>JAOAFY010000079.1 GCA_026416035.1 Coriobacteriia bacterium
AGAGACAGGTAGGAGGGAATTGTTGTGATGGAGCTGCAGAGGACAGGCGTCGCAGGGCTAGACCAGCTTATCGGGGGCATTCCCCGCGGTAGCCGCAACCTGATATACGGTCCGCCCGGCACGGGCAAAACGGTGTTCGCGATGCAGTTCGCCGTCACGATGGACTACGCGCTGTTCCTCTACCACCGCTTCGAAGAAGAGCGTGCCCACGCAGCGACGGAGGATGCGATGGCTGTGGCCACGGCCGCCACCTTCAAGTCGATCGCGTCGGCTGCGCTGACGACCATCGCGGGCTTCCTTGCGCTAAGCGCCATGCACCTCGGCTTCGGGAAGGACATGGGTTTCACACTGGCGCGGGGTGTGGTGTTCGCGATGGCGGGCGTCGTGACGATCCTTCCGGGGCTGCTCGTCGACTTCAGGCCGATCATCGAGCGGGTGAGCCACCGCGTCCCGCGGTTCGACTTCTCTCGGCTCGGAGAAGCGGTGGCTCGGCACGCCTGGCCCATCATCGCCATCGCCGTCGTCGTGCTGGCTGCCGCATCCTGGGCGTACGGGCGCGTCTCGCTGTCGTACGACCTGACGCAGAGCCTGCCGAAGGACCTGCCGTCCGTGAAGGCGGACGACCGCATCGCGGAGGCGTTCGACCGGGCCTCCACCATGTACCTGGTCGTAGAGGGTGCGGACGACGTCGCGCGCCTCGACGCGCTCCGCGAGCGCCTGTCGCGACTGGAGGGGGTCAACCGCGTCTTCGGATACACCGCCCTCGTGGACCCGCGGCTGCCCGACGAGTTCGTGCCCGCGAGCGCACGGGAGGCGTTCTTCTCGGACGACCGCACCTACCTCACGCTTGACCTCGCGTACGGCCTGGACGACACGGCGCGCCTGGACGCGACCCTCGATGCGATCCGGGCAGAGGCCAAGCGCTCGTGGCCGGCCACGACCTACCTCACCGGCCAGACGGTGCTCACGCGCGACATGGAGCACGCGTCTGAGGGCGACGCCGACCGCATCAACCTGCTGTCGGTCGCCGCGATCCTGCTGATCGTCGCCGTGGCGTTCCGTTCGGTCGCCGTCCCGCTCGCCCTCCTCGGGTGCATCCAGCTCGCCATCCTGGTGAACCAGGGGCTGGAGGCGCTTTCGGGTGGGAAGCTTATCTTCGTGGCGGCCCTCGCCATCGGAGCCATCCAGCTCGGTGCGACGGTCGACTACGCGATCCTGCTCACCACCCGCTACGAAGAGGAGCTTGGACGCCTCGGAGACCGCATCCGTGCGATCCACATCGCAGTCGCCGAGTCCAGCCAGTCCATCCTCGTCAGCGCTTCGACCATGTTCGCGGCGACGATATCGCTCGCGGTGCTCTCGCGGGTCGGGATCTTGAGCAAGCTCTCAGGGCTGATCGCCCGAGGAGCCGTCACCAGCTTCGCGGTCATCCTGCTCGTGCTGCCAGCAGTCCTCGTCGTCGGTCAGCCGCTGTACGAACGCCTGAGCGTTGGCTGGCCGAAACACGTCAAGAGAGGTCGATGATCATGCGCACCGTCCGCTTCATCCCGAACCGTCTGCTCGCCGTGGCCACGACGGCCGCGCTCGTCCTCGCCGTCATCGGCACACAAACGGCCTCGTCTGCCCCGCGAGCGGCGAAGCCGGAGTCCGTCGCAGACTCCGAGACGGTCTACGCCATCTGCGACGCAACCGGCACGGTGAGCAAGACCGTCGTGGTGGACTGGCTGCACCTCACGGGCGAGGGGCTGCTGGAAGTCGCCGATCCCGCGCCGGGAGCCACGGCGCTGCATTCGCTCACCGACGGCTTTGCGCCGGAGCTGGACGGAGGAGTGGTCCGCGGGAGCATCGAGTCCAGCGGCAACGCGGACGTCTTCTACCGTGTGGAGACCAAGGCGACCCTCCCGCTCGACATCACCGTGCGCTACGAGCTCGACGGCGTGGAGGTCGCGCCGTCGGAACTTATCGGCAAGAGCGGACGCCTCGCGATAACGCTGCACGCCCACAACCGCTTCGAGCGCCGCGAGCGTATCACGTTCGAGGACGGCTCCGGCGCGGTGCGCTCGGAGGAGGTCACCTACAGCGTGCCGTTCCTGTGCATCCCGCAGTTCAAGATCGATGGCACCCGCATGACGGTCCTGGAAGCCCCCGAGAGCGCCCAGGTAGCGGTCACCGGCTCGACGGCCACCTACGCGATCCCGATGGTGCCGACGCCCGACGCGACTGCCACCATCGTCCTGGACGCAAGGGACATCGAGCTTGAGCCGCTCATCGTCTCGGTGTTCCCGAAGCTGCCAGGCTCGGCCGACCTGTCGATCGCTGGCCAGCTGGCGAAAGCCGCAGACGCGCTGGACGGGCTTGCGACGCTCGCCGCCGGGCACAGGCAGGTCGTGACGGGCATCCTCGACGGGCTCGAGGGCTTCGATGCGTCGGCCGTGAGCGGCGCTGCACAGGGGCTTGGCGCCCTGCGGGCAGGTCTGGGGCAGCTCGCCGACGGCGCGAACGGGCTTGCGACGCTCGCGCAGGCGCAGGCGCAGTACCTCGATGGCGTCATCGCCGGCATCGACACGGGAGCGTTCGACGACCTTGCTCAGATGCGGGACGCCCTAGAGCAGCTCGCCCAGGGTACGGCACAGGCACGCGACGGCGCGGAGCAAGTGCTTGCGCTCCTCGACGCTCAGATCGCGCTGCTCGACCAGGTACGGTCCTCCAACGCGTCACTTCTTGCGCTCGCCCAGGACCGTGCAGCGGCGTACCCCACGGATACGCAGCTCGCCGCGCTCGCGGCCGGTCTGGCGCAACAGCAGGCATTGCTCGATGCGCTGCGCACTGGCGGGGTCGTAGGCGGCCAGCCCGTCCCGGGGCTTGCCGATACGCGTGCCGCGGTCGCCGGGCTCGCGCAAGGGTTGCGGCAGACGGCAGACGGGATGGCGGCGATCGCGTCTCAGGCCGCGGCGCTGGGCCAGGTGCCTGCGGCCTTCGAGCAGATCAAAGCCGCGCTGGTCACGCTGCGCGACGGCGGAGCCGTCGCAGGTCAGCAGATGCCCGGCCTCACCGACACGCTCGATGCCGCACGCCGGCTGGCCGCCGGGCTCGATGCCGTGACTGCCGGCCTCGAAGCGCAGAGCGGGACGCTCGATGACCTCGCAGATGCCGCCGGCATGCTCAGCGAGCTGAAGTCCGCGCTGTCTGCCCTCGCATCCGGCGGGAGCGTGCGGGGGCAGCAGATTCCGGGCCTCGACACGTCCAAGGCCGGGCTTACGGCGCTCTCGGAGGGTATGCGGGGAGGCGTCAGCCAGATGCACCGGGGCGAAGCCCTGCAAGACGCGATGAAGCGAGCGGCCGACAGCTACACGAGCTTCCTGGGGCTTCCGGCAGGCGCGACCGGTCGGCTCACGATCATGTACCGGATCGAGGGCGTCGGCAGCGGACAGCGTGACGAGTCGGCAACCGAGCGCTGACGGGAGATCCGGCCGCTGGCGTGCCGTGCCATGCTTCGCACATGGGCACGCCACGTCCTACAGGCCTCGCTTTGAGACGCTCAGTCGCCGTCCTGGCGATCCTGGCTTCCGTCATCGCGGGCGGGACGGCACTGACAGTTCCGCTTGTGAGGGCAGCGCTTCTTCTCCGGACGCCTGCGCGCACCGATCGCGATCGGCTCGTCCTCTCCGCGCGAAGCCTGCTCGGCACCCCGTACCGATGGGGCGCCAAGGGTCCCGACGCCTACGATTGCAGCGGCTTCACAAAGGCTGCATACGAAGCCGTCGGCGTCCGCCTTCCTGACGGGTCCTTCAACCAGGCGGACGGTGAGAGACCCTTGCGTTCGCTTGATGAGCTCACCGTCGGCGATCTGCTCTTCTATCGCTGGAACGGCGCTGTCGGCGTCTCGCACGTCACGATGTACCTCGGTGGCGGTTGGGTGATCGGGACCGGCAGCCCCGCGACACCTGACCGAGTCGGCATCTACCCGTTATGGACGGACTTCCAGGTGCCTGACACGACGGTCACCTTCAGGCACGTCGCGATGCCTGACGGATCGTGACGACGGCGCGGGCCGGTCACGCCGAGGCGGCGTAACCTTGTCGGGTCTCACCCGGGCCCCGCGTGAGGACCCGCCGGGCAAGCACGATCGTGGCAACCAGGAAGACCGCCAGGACTGGCGGGCCGAGCATCTCGCTTCCGATCGCGCAGGAGAACGACATCGCCGCGCCGCCGCAAGCCACCGCGCACGCCAGGAGAGCACTGCGATGCACGCGGCCTGGGCGAACAGAACGCCCGCCAGCACGAGGTGGAACGCCGTGTTCAGGTCCGCTCCTGCCTCGCCAACCAGTTCGCGCACGACCAACGCCCCGAGAACCACCCCCGGAAGCGCACCGAGAACCGCCACCACGAGCCGTGTCGTTCGCACCAACCTGTCGTCTTTCATCGGGCTCCCCTCCTTCGCATGGCCCATGCAGCGGAGCGCGAACGCTCTCGTCCAGTGCCATGCCACGCCCTCGACCCGTACTGCGCACGTCGCCCTGCGCAGCCAAGCACTTCTCCCCCCGTGCAGAAGATCCTCCGGCGCTCACCACATGCTGTACCCGTGCATCGCGCAGTTCCGTCGGCTAGCCGAAGGAACAGCGCGCCATGCCCGTCCTGCTGCTCTCAGATCCTGACCTGCCGCGCTACTCCTCGAACGCGAACAGTTCCTCGACGGTCGCCCCGAGCTCTCGGGCGATCGCCATGGCGAGCCGCAGAGACGGGTTGTACTTGCCTGACTCCAAGAACACAATCGTCTCACGCCGGACGGACACTGCGTTCGCCAGCTGCTCTTGCGTGAGGCCAGCGCGCATGCGGTACTCGCGGATCCTCGTCTTCAGCTTCATGCGACGGCACCCACGCGGTCGTAGTGGATCAGCGAGACGACGAAGACGAGCATCTGGATGGCGTACGTCGCGGCGAAAGCGTAACCAGCCAGGACGCGGGCGGCTGATACGGTCAGGAACGAGACGCTCAGCGAGGTGACGACGAATATCGCCAATCCAGCGAAAAACGCGTTGCGTCCAGCGGCAGCAACGGTAGCGTCCAGGCGTTCATCGTGCACAATCGACCTGAACGCGAAGAACCCGAAGAACCCGAAGAACCCGTACATTCCGACCTTGCCCGTGACCAGACCGAGCAGTCCGAGGAACCCGAGGAACCCAAGCCAAGACAGTCGAGAGCGCTTCATACCGGTCATCCCCCTTCGATGTGTGGTATTTCTCACACGCCGTGTTAGATATACCACACATCATCCGCAAAGGGAACCGTTGGGTACGATTTCGCCGCGACGAACCTAGCCTACGGTTTCCCAGCAACCGATCTTCGGCACAACGCGAACAACGCAGCGCCAGTCGGCGCTGCGGCCACGCCTCCGAGGACCAGCCATGAGAGCTTCGCGACGAGCGCCGCGTCCGGCCTCTTGCGGCAGGTCGCGCAGTGTTGGGCGCCCTTCTCATCATTGCACCGGCGCGTCCAGGATTCGCGGATCCGAAACGGCGGATGAGCATGATCGTCGCCATGCACAGCGAGACGGCGATGCGCACGCATCAGGCCGAGGCGCTCGCCGATTGCTCGGTCGACCCGATTCCGAAGGATCGGCGTGTCAGATACAGGTAGCCGAGCATGAAGAGCGGCCACATGACATTGGCGAACACCGAGAGCCGGCTTCCGCCCACGACGAGAGGTGGCGCCACCAGCAGGTATGCCATGTAGGCCATTGTGAGCCGGTAGCCCCACGGCTTCATCGAACCGAGGCCCGCGATGGTGAGCCCACCCATGACGAGCGTCAGCAGGATGGCTGGCGCGCCTGCCAGCCAAGGCACCCCGTGAACCCTGGCGAGCTGCTCACCGGTAGCAGCGCGGTTGGTGACCAGAGCCACGGCGCCGGCAGCAACGCCCAGGATGTAAAAGCCGATGATCGCCCTGAGCAACCGCGGAGCTGCTGGCTTCCCCTCCATCTGGTCCCCCTTCCTGAAGATGGGCCCCTCAAACCGCACTTCGACCCCGACCCACGCGCCTCGCGCAGGCCAGCCACTTGCCGGCCACGGCGTGCCGTCCGCCGGACGCGCCGGTCAGAAGGCTGGTCAGATGCGCTCCGGCGCTTGCAAGAACCAGTCGATGTGCGAGCAGTTCGTGCAGATCAGCACGGTGGCGCTGCGGTTCGCCCAGTCCAAGCCGAAGAACGTCATGCCTGCGGTGTTGAGTAGGGCGGTGCCGGCGTCGAAGTCCTCCCCTCCGCAATGGGGACGGCGGAGCTGCCTCCCTCCGACGCCGTAGTGCTGCGTCTCATCACCCGAGTAGGCACGCT
>JAOAFY010000007.1:0-44456 GCA_026416035.1 Coriobacteriia bacterium
GACACTCGCGATATCGCCCACCAAACCAGACGGAACTCCCGCCGTCATATGCGCCAAGTGCCACGACCTGAACGGGCCGACCGGCTCGTGGTCGAACTCGGTCCATCAAAATCACCAGGGAAGCAGCCGGGGCAGATGTGCGTACTGTCACATCAAGATCCCGCACGGGTGGAAGCGGCCGCGCCTGCTCGTCGACGTTGACTCAGACGGCATCTACTCTGGATCGACCAGCGGCGTGACAGCGATTGCCGCGACCAGTACTACCCCAGCCAACTGGCGGAGGGAGTACTGCCAGACCAACTGCGCATCGCAGCACAGCACCGCCCCCGCCTCTTGGTGGCCGTGATCGTACCCTCGCCGAGAACGCCCGCAGGAGAACCCTCGCAGGAGCCGGGTCTCCGCGCCCGGCTCCTGCGGGGCGTCGGTGGCACGGAGCGTGCTAGGTGCGTGACGCCATGATCTCGCAGCGCACATACCCGCGCGTGGCTGCTGCGCTCGTCGCATCTGCCCTGGCGCTGGGACTCTTCGCGCCAGCATCGGCGCTGCCCGCGACGCCGGCCGCTCCCGTCGACGCCGAGCGCCTCGCGTCCCTGCAGTCGCGCGTCGATGCGCTCACGGCCGAACTCGACGCGCTCGACCGCGACCTCGGCATCGCCGCCGAGGAATGGAACGCCGCCCGCGAGCAGCTCGCGCTTGCCCGCGCCCGTGCCGATGCCGCGGTCATCGACCTCGCGCAAGCCGAAGTGGCGCTTCGGGAGCAGCAGCGCCTGCTGGAGGAGCGCGCAGCGGCGATCTACCGCAACGGAGCCGAGCACCCGCTCGCCACCCTGCTCGGGGCCTCTTCGCTTTCAGACCTCATCGCCCGGCTGCGGTTCTTGAACGCGCTCGGCGAGGCGGATGCCCGGACGGTAGCGTCGCTCTCCTCCCAGCGAGACTATGCACGCCGCACGGCCGAAGAGGCCGAAGCCGCAGCCAAGCGCGCCGAGGAGCTCGAGTTCGAGCTCGCCGCCCGCAAGATCGAGATCGAACTGCGGATCCAGGAGCGCCAGGAGCTCCTCGCAAACGCGCAGGCCGAGGTGCTCGCGCTGCTCGCCGAGCAGTCGGCAGCGCGGCAGGCAGAAGAAGCGGCGTTCCTGCGGCGCCTGCTCGCCGGCTCGCAGGACGGGACCGTCTCCGTGCAGCCCGGCTCGCCCGTCGAGACCGCGCTGGCGTACCTCGGCGTCCCCTACGTGTGGGGCGGCGAGAGCCCGACCGCGGGCTTCGACTGCTCCGGCCTCGTCATGTACGTGTTCCGCCAGCACGGCGTGCA
This sequence comes from Coriobacteriia bacterium, assembly GCA_026416035.1. Taxonomy (GTDB): domain Bacteria; phylum Actinomycetota; class Coriobacteriia; order Anaerosomatales; family Anaerosomataceae; genus Parvivirga. The sequence continues at coordinate 1,310 of JAOAFY010000007.1, forward strand.
GTTGCCGCACTACTCTCGCGCGCAGTTCGCGCTCGGCGAGCGCGTGACGCCGGCCGATCTCAAGCCCGGCGACGTGGTCTTCTTCGGCAGTCCCGTGTACCATGTCGGCATCTACGTCGGCGGCGGTTGGTTCGTGCACGCACCGCGAACGGGGGACGTGGTGCGCCTGGCACGGCTGGCAGACCGCCGCGACTACGCGGGCGCGCGGCGCTACGAGTGGTCGATGCGGACGGCGCCGCCCGCGGGTGCCCGCTCGACCGCAGACTGACAGGAGGGGGAGCATGCGCGACATCGCTGCGGCGGCGCTTGACGCCGCCGAGCTTGCAGGCGCGTCGTACGCGGACGTCCGCGTCGTCGAGGAGCGCTCCGAGAGCATCACCGTGCGTACCGGACGCGTCGAGGGCGTCGCGTCGTCTGAGACGATGGGGCTCGGGATCCGCGTGATCGCAGACGGCGCGTGGGGATTCGCCGCCACCGCCGAGGCCACCGAGGAAGCCATCCGCGCCGCAGCGCACGAAGCGGTCGCGCTCGCTCGCGCCGCCGCACGCACCTGGCGCTTCCCCGTCCGGCTCGCCGACGCGCCGGCGGTGCGCGACCGGTGGCGCGGGCCGTGCGAGACGGACCCGTTCGCCGTGCCGATCGAGGAGAAGATCTCGCTCCTCCTGACGGCAGACGAAGCGATGCGGGCCGAGCCGCTGGTGAGCGTCACCGAAGCGTCGCTCGATTCGCTTGCACTGACGAAGGTCTTCGCCTCGACTGACGGCGCCTTCATCGAGCAGTCCTACACCGAGGTGGGCGCCGGCATCGCGGCGCGCGCGATCACCGACGGCGAGGTGCTCACGCGCTCGTACCCGAACTCGCACGGCGGCCAGCACCTGCAGGGCGGGTGGGAGGCCATCGTGGCGATGGACCTTCCTGGGAACGCGCCGCGGATAGCCGAGCAGGCCGCTGCGTTGACGCGGGCCGCCCTTTGCCCGAGCGGCACCACGACCGTCATCCTGGACGGCAGCCAGGTGGCGCTGCAGGTGCACGAGTCCATCGGACATCCCACCGAGCTCGACCGCGTTCTCGGCGACGAGGCCGCGTTCGCGGGGACCTCGTGGGTGCGCGCCGCCGACCTCGGGACGCTGAAGTACGGCTCCGATCGTGTGAACGTCGTGGCCGACGCCACGACGCCTGGTTCTCTCGGCTCGTTCGCCTACGACGACGAAGGCGTGCCCGCGCAGCGGTTCGACGTGGTGCGAGAAGGCGTGCTCGTCGGCTTCCTCTCCTCGCGGGAGTCCGCCGCGGCCATCGGGCGGGCGAGCACGGGCTGCGCCCGGGCGAGCGGCTGGAACCGGATCCCGCTCGTCAGGATGACGACCGTCTCGCTGGAGCCTGGCGAATGGGACCTCGACGCGCTCATCGCCGACACCGACGAGGGGCTTCTCATGGAGACCAACAGCTCCTGGTCGATCGACGACAGGCGGCTGAACTTCCAGTTCGCCTGCGAGGTCGGCTGGGAGATAAAGGGCGGCAAGCTCGGCAGGATGGTCAAGAACCCGAACTACACCGGCATCACGCCGCAGTTCTGGGCGTCGTGCGACGCCGTCTGCTCGGCCAGGCACTGGCAGGTCTGGGGCGTGCCGAACTGCGGCAAGGGCGAGCCGATGCAGGTCGCCCACGTCGCGCACGGCGCCGCGCCTGCACGCTTCCGCGACGTCCAGGTGGGGGTGGCCCGATGAGCGCGCACGAAGCCGCCGCAGAACTCGCACGCCGCGCCCTCGCGCTCGCTGACGGCGACGAGGTCGAGGCGCTCGCTTCGTTCGAGCACGCCGCGCTCACCCGTTTCGCGAACAACCGCATCCACCAGAACGTGGTCGAGCGCGCGCACAGCGTGTCGGTGCGCGTGGTGGTCGGCGGCCGCCAGGGCGTCGCGTCGACCGACCGCACCGACAACGAGGCGCTCGTGCGCTGCTGCGCCCGCGCACGCGAGGCGGCCGTCCATGCCCCCGACGACCCTTCGTTCCCGGGCCTGCCCGACCCGGGCCTGCCCGATGCGTCTTTCGTACCAGCAGCCCCCGACGGCCCCTCCCTCCTCGATGCCTTCGACGCCGATGCGCGCGCAGCTGCTGCCGTTGCCATCATCGCCCAGTCCTCTGAACGCGGCCTTACCGCCGCCGGAACCGTCTCGGCGAGCGTGACGGGCATCGCAGTCGCGAACTCTCGCGGCATCGACGCCGCCGCCACCCGCTCCGCTGCCCGCGCGACCGTGCTTTCGATGCACGAGACCGGCGCGAGCGGCTGGGCGGCGTGGCTGGGTCCGGATGCCGCCTCGCTTCCCGCCGACTCCCTCGGTGACCGCGCTGCGCTGCTCGCTGCACGCGCCGTCGGGGCGGGGCCCCTCGAACCGGGCACCTACCCCGTCGTGCTCGCCCCCGACGCCGTCGCCGACGTCGTCGACTTCCTCGGCTACACCTCGTTTGGTGCACGCGCCTACCACGAACGCCGCTCGTTCGTCGCGCTCCACGAAGGCGAGCAGCTCTTCCCGGAGTCCTTCTCGCTTCTCGACGACGCGCTCGACCCCGCCACGGTCGGCCTGCCGTTCGACTTCGAGGGCGTGCCGAAGCGCCGCGTCCCGCTCGTCGACCGGGGCCGTCCGGTCGGCGTCGTCACCGACTCGTACTGGGCCGCCCGGCTCGCGCGCCCGAACACGGGACACGCGCTGCCCGCGCCGAACCCCTACGGGCCGCTGCCGCTGAACCTCGCCGTCGAGCCGGGCACCGCCTCGATCGACGAGATGATCTCAGGCATCGAGCGCGGCGTGTACGTCACGCGCTTCCACTACGTCAACATCGAAGACCCGGTAAGCGTGCTCCTGACGGGCATGACGCGCGATGGCACCTTCCTGATAGAGGACGGCCGCCTCACGAAGCCGCTTCGCAACGCGCGGTTCACGCAAAGCGTCGTCGAAGCGCTCAAGGGGCTTCGGGCCACCGGCCGCGACCGCGAGCTCGTGGGCACCGAAGACGGCGGCGCGACGCTCGTGCCGCCGCTCGCGCTGGAAAGATGGCGATTCACGGGCTCGACCGGCTAGGAGCCGGACGCCTGAGGGAAGCTACGCGTCCTGGCTGCCCTCGGCTGCCGCACGCTGCTGCTCGAGCATGTCTTTGACCTTCATCAGCCGCGTCAGGTTGCCGCGCTCGGCCTCGTCGAGCTTCATCTGGACGCTCTTGATGGTCTCGACGATCGAGGGGATGAGCACGTGCTCGAGCGCGTTCACGCGACGCCGCGTGCGCTCGATCTCGGCAGCGAGCAGCTCGATCGCCTTCTCGCGCTCGGCGAGCTCGATCATCAGCGGCAGGGTCTCGGCCAGCGCCTCGAGGGCCTCGTCGAGCACCGCAGGCATCGTCCCGAGCGAGTACCCGCCCGGTTGCGGGACCTCCCGGATCTCGATCTTCGGCACGCGGACGCTCATCACGTTGCGCTCCGCCGTGGACACGAGCGGCGCGGGCTCGCCTGCGAGCAGCGCCTGTGCTATGTCGGTGCGCCCCGCCTCCGCACGCGCCACTGCGAGCAGCCCGTAGGCGTGCGCGAGACGCGCCTCGACCTCGCGCCTGAGCCGCCTGCTGTCGGCGATGCGGGCCAAAAACTCCTTCAGGAGCTCGTCGAACTTGTCCTTGAGCAGCTTGTGCCCGCGCTTTGCGACGTCGCGCCTGCGCTTGAGCTTCAGAAGCTCCATCCGGTTGGGATTGACGCGCATGACCGACATCGGGCTACCTCTTCGCCAACGCCGACACGACGATCGCGCCGGCAGCCAACAGCAGGATCGCGTTGATGACGCGGATCACGACGACCGCCGTCGGCATCACGGCGCCCTGCGCGCGCTTCTTGTAGGTGCGCACCATGTAGACGTTGAAGCCGATGAGCGCCGCGAAGAACAGCGCCATCGCGACTGTCAGCGCCACGCGCAGCGACTCGACGAACGACGGATCCACGCCTCGACCTCCCCCGCGCTACTCGTCCCGCCCGGGCAGGTACTTCTCGACGTACGCGTCCTTGATACGCTTCAGCTCGCTTCTCGGCAGCATCGCCGCGAGATCCCAGCCGATCGCGAGCGTCTCGGCCACCGAACGCTCCTCGTGCTTGCCCTGGCGGATGAAGCGGTCCTCGAACGCGTCCGCGAACGCCACGAACGCCTTGTCGGTGTCCGAGAGCGCAGCTTCGCCGAGGATCACCGCGAGCTCCTTGGCCTGCAGACCCCGTGCGTACGCGCCGAAGAGCTGGTTCGACAGGTCCGCGTGGTCCTCGCGGGTCTTGCCCGGGCCGATGCCCTTCTGCTTGAGCCGCGAGAGCGACGGCAGCACGGCGACCGGCGGATAGACGCCGCGACGGTGCAGGTTGCGGTCCAAGATGATCTGGCCTTCGGTGATGTAGCCGGTGAGGTCCGGAATCGGGTGCGTCTTGTCGTCGTCGGGCATCGACAGGATGGGCACCTGCGTGATCGAGCCGTGCTTGCCCTTGATGCGGCCTGCGCGCTCGTAGATGGTGGCGAGGTCGGTGTACAGGTAGCCCGGGTAGCCGCGTCTGCCCGGCACCTCCTTGCGCGCCGCCGACACCTCGCGCAGCGCCTCGCAGTAGTAGGTCATGTCGGTGAGGATGACGAGCACGTGCATGTCGCACTCGTACGCGAGGTGCTCGGCCGCGGTCAGCGCCATGCGCGGCGTGGCGATGCGCTCAACCGCCGGGTCGTCAGCGAGGTTCAAGAACAGCACAGCCCGCTCGATCGCCGCCGTCGAGCGGAACTCGGATGAAGAACTCCGCGTCCTCGAAGGTGATGCCCATGGCCGCGAAGACCACCGCGAACTCGCCTTCCATCTTCTCGCCGACCTCGTCGGGCCGCTCGCTGCGGACCAAGACGGCGCTCTGGCGCGCGATCTGGGCGGCGAGCTCGTTGTGCGGCAGGCCCGAGCCGGAGAAGATCGGGAGCTTCTGACCGCGCACGAGCGGGTTGAGGCCGTCGATCGCAGAGATGCCCGTCTGGATGAAGTCGTCGGGGAAGTCGCGCGCGGTCGGGTTGATCGGAGAGCCGTGGATCGGCAGACGCCGCTCCGGAATGATCTCTGGACCACCGTCGATGGGCCGCCCGAGACCGTCGAACACCCGGCCGAGCATGTCGCGGCTCACTCCGAGCTCGAGCGGCCGTCCGAGGAACTTCGCCTTCGTGCCCGCCGGATTCGAGCCCCGGGTGCCCTCGAACGCCTGGACGAGCGCCACCGAGCCGTTGACCTCGAGCACGTTGCCAAGCGAGCGCGTGCCGTCCGGGTACTCCAACTCGACGAGCTCGCCGTAGGTGACGTCGACGACGCTGTCGATGAGCAGGAGCGGGCCGACGATCTCGCGCGTGGTCATGTACTCGCGCATCAGCGCTCACCTCCCGCATACATCGCAGCCGGCTCTTCGTCCTCGCCGCCGACGAGTTGCGTCTCGATGTCCGAGGCGATGGCGTCGAACTCCGCGAGGTCCTCCGCGCTCAGGTACTTCGCACGCGCGATGCGCTCGCGCACGGGTGCCGCGAAGATCGCATCCAGCGACGCGCCGCGCGAGAGCGCTTCTAGCGCCTTGTCGCGGAACAGCAGGATGACGCCCAGAAGCGCGTCTTGCTCCTTGAGCGACGAGAATTGGTCGTCGTCGCGGAAGGCGTTCTGCTGCAAGAAGTCCTCCCGGATCGACTTGGCCGTCTCCATGAGCACCCGCTCCTCCGGCGAGAGCGCCTCGACGCCGACGAGGCGCACGATCTCGGCGAGCTCGGCTTCCCGCTGGAGGATGGCCATCGCCTCGTCGCGCCGGCTGCGGAACTCCGGCGAGACCTGCTCCGACCAGTGCGGCGTCACCTTGTCCAGGTACAGCGAGTACGACGTCAGCCAGTCGATCGCCGGGAAGTGGCGTTGGAACGCGAGCTGGTCCTGCAGCGCCCAGAACACCTTCACGACGCGCAGCGTGTTCTGCACGACGGGCTCAGACAGGTCGCCGCCCGGAGGCGACACTGAGCCGACGACGGTGACGGAACCCTCCCGGCCGTCGCTGCCGAGCGCCCGGACCTTCCCTGCCCGCTCGTAGAACGACGCGAGCCTCGTGCCGAGGTACGCCGGGAAGCCCTCGTCGCCCGGCATCTCCTCCAGACGGCCCGAGATCTCGCGCATCGCCTCGGCCCACCGGCTCGTCGAGTCGGCCTGAAGCACCACGTTGTAGCCCATGTCGCGGAAGTACTCCGCCATCGTGATGCCTGTGTAGACGCTCGCCTCGCGCGCCGCGACCGGCATGTTCGAGGTGTTGGCCACGAGCACCGTGCGCTTCATGAGCGGCTGGCCCGAGTACGGGTCGGTGAGCTCCGGGAACTCCATCAGCACGTCGGTCATCTCATTCCCGCGCTCGCCGCACCCGATGAACACGACGATCTCGGCGTTCGACCACTTCGCGATCTGGTGCTGCGTGACGGTCTTGCCTGCCCCGAACGGTCCCGGGATGCACGCGACTCCGCCCTTGACGACCGGGAAGAAGGTGTCGATGACGCGCGTGCCGGTCACGAGCGGCTCGGTGGCCGAGACCTTCTCGTGGTACGGCCGCGGCACGCGCACCGGCCAGACCTGCATCATCGTGAGGTCGTGCAGCGCGCCGCTCGCGTCGCGCAGCCGTGCCACGGCATCCGTGACGGTGTGCTCGCCCGCGAAGACCTCCACGACCTCGCCGGCGAGGTGCGGCGGCACCATGATGCGGTGCTCGACGACGACGTTCTCCTGCACCACGCCAATGACGTCGCCCCCGACGACAGGTGTCGCCTGGCGCCACGCGGGGCTCGAACGCCCACACGCGCTCGCGATCGAGCGCCGGTGCAGAGAGCCCGCGCGCGATGAACGCGCCTGCCTGCGCCTGGAGCACGTCGAGCGGCCGCTGGACGCCGTCGTATACCTGCTCCAGCATCCCTGGCCCCAGCTCCACCGACAGCGGCGCGCCCGTCGAGACGACCGGGTCGCCCGGCCCGAGCCCTTCGGTCTCCTCGTATACCTGGATCGAAGCACGGTCGCCGCGCATCTCGATGATCTCGCCCATCAGCCCCTCGTCGCCGACCTTGACCAGGTCGTACATCTTCGATTCGACGAGGCCCTCGGCCACCACCAGAGGCCCGGCGACCTTGATGATCCGCCCTTGCTCCATCACGCTTCCTCTTCCCGGATCAGTGCGCTCGTGCCGACCGCACGCTCGATCGCGCGGGCCAGCTTGGCTTCTCCGACTCCCCCGGCGCTGCCTGCGCCGGGCACCACCGTCACGGCGGGCACAGGCCGATCTGCGAGCGTCGCAATCTCGTCAGCGAGCACCGCATACACGGCCTCGGTCACGAACACGATGCCGTATCCACCTGCCGCTGCCGTGTCCCAGGCCGCTCGGATGGCGACCTCGTCCTCGGCAGGGAACACGGCGACTCCGAGCGGGCGGAATCCCGCCACGCTCGTCGAGTCGCCGATGAACGCGATCCTCTCAGCCACGGCTCACGTACACCTTCCTGAGACGGGCACGCAATTCCTCGGCTCCGAGCCCCGCGAGCTTGCCGATGAGGAGCACGCGGAGCTGCCGCACCTCCGCTTCCCGAGCAAGCACGTACGCGACCACCGGCTCCGCTCCGAGGGGCACGGCGCGCCCCTCGCGCATCATGCGCACCGCCAGCGCGTCTGCAGCGACGTCGAGGCGGTCGAGCGCGAGCAGCTCCTCGACGGCCACGCCGCGCAACGCGCGCTCGGACGCCAGCCGCTCCGCAAGCTCCTCGAGCGGCAGCTGGTACGCCGCAGCGAGCCGCGCGCGCGAGATGCGCCCGCCTTCGAGCAGCCTCGGCTCGACCTCTGCGAGCGGCTCCGCACGCCTGCGCGAACGCAGCACGCGCTTCACGTTCGCGAGATCCACCTGAAGCGAGACGTACTCGCGCAAGAACTCGCTCCCCGACGCCTTCGCCAGCGAGGCGAGCTCGGCGTAGGCCGCACGCTCGACGATGCCGTCCACCACCTCGAGCTTCGCGAGCGACCCGGCCACGGCACCGCCGTCACGCTCGGACCGCTCGTCCAGCTCGGCAAGAGCTTCGAGCACCTCCTGCGCGACGCGCCGCAGGTGCTCGGGGAGCGCCTCTACCGGCCCCGCCACGACCTCAGGCGGCACCGTCCCGAGCGACGAGAGGTCGGACTGCGCATCTGCGCCCAGCACCTCGGCCTTCAGCCGCGCGCGGAGGTTCGCGAAGTCGTGCCGGACGCGGAAGAACCGCACGATAGGCTCAGGAAGGCCGAGGTCGGACACGAGCCCGTAGACCTCGTGCATCGCCGCTTCGAGCCCGCGCTCCACGCCGTCTGCGGTCTGCACGCCCTCCAGGTGCGGCCCGTACGCGGTGTCCGACAAGATGCGCTTCTGCTCGGCGAACGACGGCGCGTCGACGAGCCGCTCGTACGTCGCGTCGCGCAGCACGCGCACCTCCAGCGCACGGACGCGCCCGACGGCGTACCCGTACCTGAGCGAGTCACGCACGGCTTTCAGCAGCGGCGGCCGCATCCGCTACCCTTCCCCCCCGCCCAAGAACAGCGCACAGGCCAGCCGCTCCACCAGCCGGTCGCGCTCCGCGTCGATCAGACCCGCTACCGACAAGTCGACCGAATCACGCGTGCCGCGCAGCACCACGCCGTGCTCCACGGGCGCCGGGTCGTCCGACGGCCGAAGCACGAGGCCCTCGCGCCCGGCCTCACGGGCCGCCTCCATCAGCGCCGCCTCCAACCCGGCCAGCCGCTCACGGTCCGCTTCGGCGACGAGCAGCTCCTCGCCGCCGCGCGCCGCGCGCACGACACGCTGGGCGATGAAGCGCGCGTAGCGATCGGGCTCGAGCGCCGCCAGGCCCGCGGCCACCCGTTCGAGCGCCTCTGAGATGAGCGCTTGCTTCGCTGCGAGCGCTTCATCCCGAGCCCGCAGCCGGGCCGCGGCGAGCAGGGCATCGGCCTCACGGCGTGCCTCCGCCTGGGTCTCCGCGACGATCCGCTCGGCACGCGCACGGGCGCGCTCCTCAGCGTCGCGCCGAAGCTCCGCCGCCTCCGCCTCGGCCTGCGCGAGGATCGCGCGCACCTCCGCCTCGGCGTCAGACGCTATTTGCTCGAGGATGTCCGCGAGAGCCACGGCTCCCCCTCTACTGCAGCGCCTGCGCAGCGGTCTGCAGACCGAGCAGCATGAGGATCGTCACGATGAGCGAGAGCACCGCGTAGGTCTCGACCAGCGCCGGGAAGATGAGCGCCGGGGCGGGCTGGTCGGCCGCCACGATGCCTGCGGCCGCCGCGCCGGTCATGCCCTGGTAGATGGCGCTCACGAGGCACAGGAACCCCACCGGCAGGCAGGCCAGGAACACCTTGAACCCGATGGCTGCCGGCAGGTCGACCTTGCCGCCGAGCACGTTGAAGAAGATGACGACCAACACCGCGGCGATGAAGCCGTAGATGCCCTGCGTGCCAGGCATCGCCGCGAGCGGCAGCAGCTTGCCGAACTTGCTGCCGTCCTCCGACAGGATGCCCGACGCGGTGCTCGACGCGATGGTGATGCCGATCGCCGACCCGATTCCGCCGAGGATCGCAGCCACGCCGGCCCCGAGCAGCGCCCAGTCCGTGCCCGACATCCCGAGAATGACGTCCTTCACGATCGCACGCCTCCTTCCCGCTGCGCCCCGGCGGGGTGCAGCACGACTGCCTTGGTCTTGTACGCGAACGGCGCGAACGGCGTACCGCCGTTGCCGTAGAACTTGCCGAAGAACTCCACGAACTGCAGGCGCGCCGGGTGCACGAACGCGCCGAGCAAGTTGATGACGACGTTGAACACGTGTCCGCCCACGAACACGGCTGCCGCGAGCAGCGCGACGACGGCGCCGGCGACGATGCCGACGGGGCCCCTCGAGAACAGGCCAGACGCACCGCTCCACACGAGGTTGGCCAGGATGTTGAACACCATGCCCACGAGCGTGCCGGACAACCCGAGCGCGGCAAGCCGCGTGTAGCTCAAGATGTCTCCCATGAACGACGTCATCCCGTACACCGCGTATGCGCCGCCCAGAAGCCCCGCCACGGCGCGGCGCACGCTCTTCGAGACGGCGAGCCCGACGGCGGTGCAGGCGAGCAGGATCCAGCCCGCGACGGCCGGGCCGTCGAACGCGAGCACCATCACCCACGCGATGAACAGCACGACCCAGCCGACGCCGATCGCGCGGTCCCAGGCCGCGACCTGCTCGTCCTTCGCGAGCGCCGCCTCGATGGCGTGCCCCTTGAGCAGCATCGCTCCGCCGAGGCCGAGCGCCAGCGCCCAACCTGTGGCTGCCGGCACGGCCGCAGCCACTCCGATCAGCGCAGCAAGCAGGATGGTCGATAGCTGGTCGCCGATGGCCGACGAGTAGTCTTGCTGCCGGGCGGCGTCGTACGCGGCTACCAGCACGCCGAAGAACACCTGCACCATCCCGATGACGACGGTGAACAGCAAGAAGGTGGTCAGCTGACCGAGCGGGTCGAGCAGCCGCGGCACCGGCACGACGGCGCGCACCGCTTCGTAGTCGAGCGCGAAGTACGACCCGAAGGCGACGCCTGCTACCATGGCGCCCACGCCGCCGAGCATCATCAGGTCGCAGAACCGCTTGACCCCCCAAGCGACGTCGATCCGGTGCTTGATGAACCAGAAGCCCGCGATCAGCATGAGTCCGTACCCGACGTCGCCGATGCAGATCGAGAAGAACAGCAAGAAGAACGGGGCGATGAGCGGGGTCGGATCGATGTCGCGGTACCGGGGCCGGCCATACAGGTCTGTGAGCAGCTCGAACGGCTTGAGCAGCCTCGGATTGTCGAGCTCCACCGGAGGCTCCTCGTCTGGAAGCGGCTCGCGAAGCTCGTAGTCGACGAGGTGTCCGGCGGCCGCGAGCGACGCCTCCAGTTCCGCGCGCCGCTTCGCGGGCACCCACCCGGTGATCACCACCGTGCGGTCGGTCGCGCCCATCGACTCCCGCGCGAGCACCGCCTCGCGCTCGGACAGCAGCGCCTCGAGCAGCGCCACGACGTCGCGGTACCGCCGGGCCGCGAGCTCGCGGAGACGCTCCTCGTAGCGGTCCCGCTCCTCCTCGATCCGCGCGATTGCGTCGCGGGCGAGCTCGATCTCCTCGGCGGGATACCCCGCCACGCCCGACGGGAACGCCACGTCACGGTAGGAAGTGAGCGCGAGCGTCGCCCTCGCCTCGTCCACGACCGACCTGTGCGCGAGCACCACCCACGCCGCCCGGGAACCGACGGGGCCGAGCTCCTCGACCGAGATGAGAGGCGAAACCTCGCGCAGCCGCTGCCTGATCGCCGCACCTTGCGCGGCGGGCACCGTGCCCGTGAGCAACCGCACCTGCTCGGTGTCGCGCAGACGCTGCACCTCGATGCGCAGGTCGCGCCACGGCTCCAGCTCGGCGATCAGGTGCCGGAGCCGCTCTCGCTCCCGTTCGCCCGAGGCGATACGGTCCGTGAGCGTCAGGCACTCTTGGTACAGCGTCTGGAACGCGGCGTCCGGTTCGAGCGCCTCGAAGCTCCCGGCATCGAGGTGGATCTTCTCCGAGACGAACGCCGCGAATGGGCGGTCGTCCTCGCGACGCTTCCCGAGCACCTCGACCACGAACTTCGCGTCCGCAATCTGCTCGTCCAGCCACCGCAACCGCGCCTCGTCGTCGCTGGAGACCGCGCGTCCCGGCAGCTCGTAGGGCACCGCTTCAAGATCGAGCGCGCCGGCTGACTGGAGCCGGTCTACCACGTCGTCCACGGCCGCCTTGTGCACCACCACCGTGGCTCTGAGCATGCGCGCGACGGCCATCGTCAGCCCGCCAGCTCCTCGACGACCTCTTTCGCAGCCGCGCTCAAACGCCGGCGCGCCGCGGACACCGCGGCGTCCGTACGCTCGCGTGCCTGCGCGACGACGGCCTCCGCCTCAGCCTGCGCCTGAGCCACGATGGCAGCCGACAGCTCAGCGGCACGCGCGCGCGCTGCCTCTTCCGCCTCACGAACGAGACGCTCCGCGTCCTGCTTCGCCTGCACCTTGAGCCGCTTCGCCTCTTCGCGTGCCGCCTGGATGCGGGCGCGTGCTTCGTCTTCTGCGCGCAAGACGCTCTCGAGCCGCTCCATCTCAGCCCCTTCTGGGATCTCGGGCACCGTGCCGCACGATTCTAGCACTGCCGCGGTATTCGGGAGCGCATCTTGGTACCCTACGTGCTATGAGCATCAGCGTGAACAGCAACGACACTTCCGCGCTTGGCGCGGCGGACTGCACGGCGAAGGCGGCTTCGTGATGCCGGACCGTCGGATCACGCTGCGCCCACGGCGATACCGCCGTCGGCGCTCTGCCCTTCCCGCAGGCGTCTACGGGCTTGCCGGCGCTGCCCTGGTGCTCTCAGCAGCAGCCGCCGGGTTGCTCTCAGGGGCTCGGCACGTGCCAGCTTCGGCCGTCGTCGAGCGGCTCTCGCGACCCGCCGCGGCAGCGGCGGCGCTCCGCGACCCCACGCCGTTGCTCGCCCGGCACGGCTCGCTCTACCTCCGTCTGCCGGTCGACCCGCAGGCCGCCACCCAGGTGGCGTTCCACCAGGCATCAGGCGACAGGGCCGTCCACCTCGACGCGCTCGTCCCTGACGCGAGCGTCAAGGATGCGGCCCGGATGAAGGCCGTGGTCCCGGCCGACGGTCCTGCCGCGACGGACGCTGAGGAGGCCGCGACGATCTGGCACGGCTCGGTCATCCGGCTGTGGCGCAGCAACCGCCGCGGCGCGCCCGACACGGCCATCGACTGCGGCGCCGAGCCGGGAGCCGGGGTGTTCGCGCCCGTGTCCGGCACCGTCGTGGCGGTCCGCCCTTACAAGCTGTACGGGCGTTTCGACGACTTCGAGATCCACATCAGGCCCGAGGGGTTCGACCACCTCGACCTGGTGCTCATACACGTCGACGACGTGAGCGTGAAGGCCGGGGACCGGGTCGAAGGTGGAGTCACGCGCATCGCGCGCGTACGCAAGATGTCAGACAAGACCGACCTGCAGCTCGCCGCCTACACCCGCAACGGCGGAGACCACGTGCACGTTCAGCTCAACCGCACAGAACCTTCGCAGCCGCCCTCGGCGCTTGACGGCGGGTCCTGAGGCCCCTCCTCGGTGACGGCGGCCTGCTCGATGAAGCCCCGGAAGCGGCGGTCGAAGTCGTAGCGCAGCAGGCGCACCGCCCGGCCGCAGCCGCGGCACTTCAGCCCGATGTCCATTCCGAGCTTCGTCACTTCCCACTCGTTCGCGCCGCACGGGTGCGGCTTCTTCAGGCGCACCACGTCGCCGACGCGTACCGGGACGATGGGTATCGGCATACCGGTCCTCCTCGCCTCGGCTCGACGTCCCGCCGTGCAGTCGCGCACGGCCGGCTGGGGCAGCGCAGGCGCGCGCCGCACGGTTGCACGCCCGACGCAGCGAGTATACCGTGAAGCGGCACGCATCCGAGAGGAAGGGACGCCTGTGAAGACGCGCGCCATCCTGTCCGTGCTCGGCGAAGACCGGGTCGGCATCGTTGCGGCAGTGTCCGGGACGCTCGCCCAGTGCGGCGTCAACATCGAGGACATCCGGCAGACCATCCTGTCGGGCGTGTTCTCCATGACCATGCTGGTGACCGTCGACGAGGAGGCCTGCCCGTTCGACCGCGTGCAGGCGCGTCTGGCCGAGGTGGCGAACGACCTCGGGTTGCAGATCACCCTGCAGCGCGAGGACGTCTTCCGCTTCATGCACCGCATCTGAGGGGAGGCTTCGATGCTCCAACTCTCGCCTGAGGAGATCGCCGAGACCCTCACGATGATCACCCAGCAGCACTTCGACATCCGGACGGTGACGCTCTCGCTCTCGCTCACCGGCTGTGCGGCCGACACCGTCGAAGGGGTGGCCGAGCGCATCTACGAGCGGGTGACGCAAAGCGCAGAGAAGCTCGTCGAGACCTGCGAGCGGCTGGCGCGCGAGTTCGGGGTGCCGATCGTCAACACGCGTGTGGCGGTCACGCCCGTGGCGGAGGTGGCACCCGCAGGGGCGGCCGACCTCACCCCCATCGCCCACGCCCTCGAGCGCGCCGCACAGGCCGTCGGCATCGACTTCATCGGTGGGTTCTCGGCACTGATGCACAAGGGCATCGGGGCCGCGGACCGTGCGCTCGTCGCATCGCTGCCCGGATCGCTCTCGACGACCGAGCGCGTCTGCGCGTCTGTCAGCGTGGCGTCCACGCGCGCGGGCATCAACATGGATGCGATCCTGCTGACGGCGGACGCGATCGTCGAGACCGCCCAGGCGACTGCCCACCGCGACGGAGTGGGATGCGCGAAGCTCGTGGCCTTCTGCAACGTGGTCGAGGACAACCCTTTCATGGCCGGCGCCATGCACGGCGCGGGCGAGCCCGACGCGTGCGTGAACGTGGGCATCTCGGGCCCGGGCGTCGTTCGCGCCGTCGTCCGTTCGCTGCCCGACGATGCCGACCTGACCGCGGTTGCGGAGGCGATCAAGGCCACCGCCTTCAAGATCACCCGGGCGGGCGAGCTCATCGCCCGCGAAGCGGCGTCGCGCCTGGGCGTGCAGATGGGTATCGTGGACCTGTCGCTTGCACCTACACCGGCCGAGGGCGACAGCGTCGCGGAGGTGATTGAGGCAATCGGAGTCGAGCGATGCGGGGGACCCGGCACCACCACGGCGCTCGCGCTGCTGAATGACGCCGTCAAGAAGGGCGGGGCGATGGGCACCTCGAGCACGGGCGGGCTGTCAGGTGCGTTCATCCCCGTGTCCGAAGACGCCGGCATGGCGCGGGCGGCGGCAACCGGGGCCCTCTCGCTCGAGAAGCTCGAGGCGATGACCTCCGTGTGTTCCGTCGGGCTCGACATGATCGCCGTCCCAGGAGACACCCCCGTCGAGACCCTAGCGGCAATCATCTCCGACGCGTGCGCGATCGGCGTGGTGAACAACAAGACGACCGCGGCCCGGATCGTGCCTGTGCCACACAAAGGGCCAGGAGAGACCGCGTACTTCGGCGGGCTTCTTGGATCCGCTCCCGTCATGAGCGTCAACGAGTGGGCCGGCGTGCGGCTCGTACGGCGCGGAGGGCGGATGCCCGCGCCCCTGTCGGCGCTCCGGAACTGAGACCGCTTAGGCGACGAGCGGCCGCCGTGCAGAGTTTGTGTGCCGCTCGTCACACTATTGCGACATTCGGCAGAAAGTCCTGGCCTCGGCCTACGCGCGTACCGATATATGGGGCGACTGCCGCACACGGCAGCAACGACAGCAAGAGGCCGCCATGATCAGCCCAGCATCGAAGACGCGCACGGGGCGCGGCGGCGCACGCCGCCGCTTCTCTGCGCTCGCCGCACTGCTGGTAGCAGCCCTGCTGGCGCCCGCCATCCCTGGCGTAGCCTTGGTACGCACCACCATCACCATCGACGGCGCGTTCGCAGACTGGGCGCGCGTGTTCGAGGATCCAGCGAACTGCACCTACGACGCCACGGGCGACTGCAGCAGCACCAACGCAGACCTCACCGTCGTCGCCGCCACCTACGACGGCTCCTACCTGTACCACTACGTCCGCCGCGCAGCCACAGGCGGCGGCTCGGCCGCACCAGACTACACCGTGTACCTCGACCTCGACGGCGACGGCCGGCTCCGGAACACCGACATGGCCGTCGTCTACAACCTCACCGGCGGCAACACCTTCTCGTCTGCCGCCCTGTACCGCTACGTCCCTGCCGATGCGACGAACGGCGATCCGATGCCCGGTGACGCATCTGCGCCTGCCGGATCGCTCGGCGCGCAGGTGCCCGCGTCCATCCAGGGCGCCGGCGCCCCTGGCGGCGTGGAGCTCGAGACGCGCATCCCCCTAAGCGCCCTTGGCGTGGCAGCCGACGCGCCGATCGGGATGCAGTTCACCTCGAGGCAGGGAAGCGCGTGGGACAGCGCGGCAGTCGTGGCGCTGCGCCGCTACGGCGTCAGCGTCGAGCCGGACCGCGCCTCGGGCGCCTCGGCTGACACGACGGTCACCTACGTGCACACGGTGAAGAACCTCGGCAACACGCCCGCGACGTTCGCGCTGACGGCATCGTCGTCCAAGAAGTGGAGCGTGACGATCGCCTTGGCCGCCACCGGAGCGCAGGTCGCTACTGTCACGCTGGCACCCGGCGCCTCGGTCGACATCGCCGTGTCGCTCAAGGTGCCGGCCAACACCCCAGACGGCACGAGGGACACGCTGACCGTGACGGCGACGCACACGACCGTCGCGGGCGTCTCAGGCGCCGCCACCGACATCACCACCGTCGGCCCGGTCCTGGTCATTCCCGACCAGTACGGATCGATGGCGCCTGGCCAGACGATCGTCTACCGGAACACGGTCACGAACAACACCGACGAGACCCGCACCATCGCCCTTTCTGCGGACTCGGACAAGGGTTGGCCCGCCGAGATCCGTGACGCCGCGGGTGCTTCGGTGGTGACCTCGCTGACGCTCGCGCCGCGCGCAAGCGCAGTCGTCTCCGTGCTCGTGCAGGTCCCAGCGGGCGCTGCGCTCGGCACTGTCAACGTCACCGCAATCCAAGGGCAGGTCGTCGGGGCCCCCAACCTCAAGGGCAAGGGCTACGACACCACCACTGCGCGAGGCGCCCTGAGCGTCACGCCCGCCGCCGCTTCCGCTCCTGCAGGCGCAGGCACGTCCGTCTCGTACCGCCACACCGTCGTCAACAGCTGGCCCACGACGAGGACGGTCTCGCTTTCGGCTGCGTCTTCGCGTGGCTGGACCGTGCAGGTGCTGGCCTCCGATGGCGTCACGCCCATCTCGTCGCTCACCCTCGGGCCGAACGGTGCCGGCGCGGACGTGGTCGTCCGCGTCCGCGTGCCGGCAGGCGCCGCCTCTGGCACCGTCGATGACACGACGCTCACCTGCACAGCGAGCCCTCACACGGCGGCCGCCGTCGACCGCACCACCGTGAGTTCGCTCGCCACCTTCGGAGTGGGTGGCTTCGGCTCCCCGCAAGACGCCTTCCAGCTCGGCGACGTCGTGTACGCACGCGGCATGGGCCTGACGGCTGGCACGCAGGTCCGCTTCCGCTGGGCGGATCCGGCCGGAACGGTCGTGCGGACGTCGAACCTGATCAACGCCGACTCCACGGGCATCGCGCAAGACGCCTACACCCTGGGCGCGACCGCTCCTGTGGGGACCTGGACGGTCACGCTCCTTAACAGCACCGGCGGCATCATCGCGACCGTCCCGTTCTTCGTCGGATACCGGGCGCGGATCTCAGCACTATCCGTGACCGGTGGCGATGCAGTCGAATCCACGCTGACCGTCTCGACAACGCTCGCCAACCAGGGCGCCGTGACGCTATCGGGCACCACCGTGCGCTGGGTCATCTGGCGCGATGAAGACTCGAACGGGGCGTTCGGAGCAGGCGACGGCTACCTCGCCCCGGATGGCTCGTGGCAGACCTATGGCAGCGGCCCGGGATACACCCGTGAGACGACCGGCACGACGCTCGGAGCAGGCGCTCAGACCACGATCGTGTGGACGGCTGCGACGATGAGCCTGCCCGCCGCAGGCGAGTACCGCGTCAGCGCCACTTGGACCGCAAGCTCAGGCCTTGTCATCGCGCAGGCCCAGACGGCCTTCTCCGCCGTGCCCGGCGTGCCGTGGCTCGAGCTCACCGTCTCGGAGACCGCAGTCGACTTCGGCAGCGTCGTTCCGGGCGTGCTGTACGAGCGGCCGAACCTGGGCATCCTCGTCCGGGCGAACGTCGCCTTCGACCTCGTGAAGTCCACCTCGGGAGCAGCGTCGTCGCTCGGGCTGTCGACGGCGCTCACCGCGCAGCTCGGCCAGCCGAGCGGAGAGCGGACCTACACCGATGCGATCCGCATCGAGGTGCCGTGGGACACCGAGCCCGGCACGTACTCGGCCGCCGTCATCTACACGGTGATCGCACGATGAGACGCCGCTCCGCACAGGCCTTCCACCTGCCTCGCGATGCACCGCTCATCTGCCCTGTGTGCCGTTTGTCACGGTATTTCGCCGCGCGGCAGACGAGCGTCAAGCGAGGTGGTGCGTAGGCCGATACCCGCACCAGGAAGGTCGGACGACCTTCGACGATGGAAGAAAGCCCGGGCAGGGCGACCGGTTCGAAGAGAAAGGAACCAACCATGAAGAGGACGATCCTGATCGCAGCTGCGGTCGCGGCGCTCGTGTTCGGCGTCGTGGCCTACGCGAACGCCGCTACCAGCGGCACGGTCACGGTGAGCGCCACCGTGCAGCCCCAGATGGAGATCACCGTCCCGGCGAGCGTGAACCTCGGCAACGTCGACCCGTACACGCCGGCCACCGGCACCGTGACGGTCACCGGCAAGTCGAACAAGAACGCGACGCTCTCGGCATCTGTGAACAAGGGCACGTTCACCACGCTGTCGAGCACTGTCGCTCCGCTGTCGCCCTACAGCTGGGGCAAGGGCGGCAACCTGAGCTACAACGACAGTGTCACCGGCACGGTGGACTGGAGCATCGACGCCGGCACCGTCGTGAGCGGTACGATCACCTACACGATCGCGCAGCCGTAAGCAGCGCAGCATAGCATCCCAAGAAGCCCCCGCGCATGCGGGGGCTTCTTCGTCATTGCACCGGATCTTCGTGCTCGAACCGCTCGACGGCAGACCGTGTGCCCGCTCCCGAACGGTACCGTTCGTCAGATAAGCGGCTTGTGATGCCGTTCGTCCCTCATATTCTGCCGCTCAGTGCCGATATAGGTACCAGAAGCAGAGGAGGCGAGAACGGTGAAGCGGACGAAGATCGGTGCGGCGGCTCTGGCAGGGCTCCTGGCGGCGCTGCTGCTCGCGTGCTCTGCATCCGCAGGCACGAGCGGCACCAGCACCGTGACGGCCCGCGTCCGTGCATTCGCTGCCGTGACGCAGACCGATGCCTCCCACGTGCGCGTGCAAGCCAACACCCCGTGGACGCTCGAGATCGCGACGACCCACGGCGAGACCCTCCGCATCGAGGGCGCGAAGACGAGCGGCTACGAAGTCGCCCTCCCCGACGACACCCAGTCGTACTCCCTGGCTTGGGACTAGCGCCCTGCTGAGGCGTCCGTCCCGTCGACGTCGTCCCCGTCCTCCCGCTCGGCCATGCGCACGCGAGCTTCTCTGCGGCGCCCCTCGCGCCGCTCGCGCTCGATCCTGCGAGCGGCCGCCCGCACGCTTGCACGCCACGAGAGCCACATCGCGATCGCGCCGGCGACCACGATCACGCCGATCGCGAGCCACAACGGGACGACCCACACCGTGCGCTGCTCGGTCAGACGCTCGGGGATGTCGGTCTGCGCGCCCTCGCGCGGATACTCGACCTCCAACCGCACGGAGTATCGGCCGAGCATGGTGCCCGCCGGTCGCACAATGCCTGAGTTCTCAGCCATCGCGCCCGCGTACACGGTCGTCTCGGTGGCCTCCTGGGTCACGAGCTCGGCACCGCTGGCCGCCTGAAGCGTGACGCGCGCTCGTACGACCTTGTCGATGTTGCCCTCGTTGCGGATCGCGTACGAGTACGGGACGCGATCGCCGATGATGAAGGAGCGGACGACGAACGGCTTGATGAGCAGACGCTCGACGATCTCGCCCTTCACGCGGATGCGGATGCGGGCGGCGAGCCGGCCCGACACCAACGCGTGCGCCTCGTCCGTCGCCACGTCCTTGGGCGGCGCCATCTCGAAGAACAGCAGGATCTGGTGGTCCCCAGGCGGCACGCCGTCCGGCACTTGGAAGGTGAAGTCGACCTGCTTGCGCTCGTTCGGCCTAAGCTCGATGTACGGGACGTTGCCACGCGACTTCATGTCGCTCGACATGGTGACCTGCAGCCACGAGGCCGGGTTGCCGATGCCGCCCACGTCGCCGGGCTTGGGGATCTCGAACGAGACCTGGCCCTTCTCGTCGACCACCTGGTTTCCCGCGTAGATGTAGACCTCGATGGGCTCCTTGCTCGGGTTCATCACGATGACCGAGCCCTTGCCGGACTGTCCCGCAGCCACCTGGAAGTCGAACGACCCCGTGGAAAGCGCGAGCGTCCGCTCGGCCGCCGCCGAGCCAGGCACGAAGAGCGCTGCTGCAAGCGCCACGCAGGCGAGCAGCGTTGCCCGCCGCCTCACAAGCCCACCGCCTCTTTGAACTGCCTGACGTGCCGGCGGGCCACTGGGATCTGCGTCTCGTCGCGGTCGGTCACCACGATCACGTAGGAGCCGTCCACGCGCAGGATCTCCTTGATGCGCTCGAGGTTGACCATGAAGCTTCGATGCACCCGCTCGAAGCGTTCCTTGCCGAGCCGCTCCTCGAGCTCGGTGAGCGTGAGATCGACGAGGTACTGGTTCTCGTAGGTGTGCACGTACGTCGACTTGTTCTTCGCAGAGATGTACACGATGTCGTCGATGCTCAGCAGCACAGTGCGTCCGCCCTTGCGGACCGCGAGCTTGCGGAACTCGCTCTCGCCGTCCCTCACGCGCGCACCCGCGCGCGGCCGGTTGCGCACCAGGCTTTGCACACGCGCCGAGAGCTCCATCAAGTTGAACGGCTTGGTCACGTACTGCTGGACGCCTTGCTTGAACGCGAGGATCTTTGCCAAGTCCTGCGTCTTTGCCGTGAGCATGATGACGGGGATGTCGGCGGTCTCGGGATTGTTGCGGATCTCCATGAGCGCCATCCAGCCGTCGACGCGCGGCATCATGATGTCGAGCAGGATCACGTCGACCGCTTCTTTGGCGAGCACGTCCAGCGCCTCACCGCCGTCGTTCGCGGACAGCACCCTCATGCCGTCCGCCTCGAGGCCCATCTTGATCATGTCGACGATGGCCTGATCGTCGTCGACCACGAGCACCGAGATCGGCTCGTCCATCCACGTCCCTTCCGACGACCGGAGCGGCATTCGCGCCGCTCGTCCCCCAAGAGGCGCCAGTAGGCACGCACCTCGCGACGAGTATACCCCAGGTAGGCCGTTCGTCTCTAGGAGGAGTCGCGGAGGTAGCGGTCGATCGCGCGTGCCGCGCGCTTGCCGGCGCCCATCGCGAGGATGACGGTCGCCGCGCCCGTGACGATGTCGCCCCCTGCAAACACGCCCGGGATGCTCGTCGCTCCATCTTCGTCGGTAAGGATGTAACCGCGAGACGAGACTTCCAGCCCCGGTGTCGCCGTCGTCAGCAGCGGGTTGGCGCGCGTGCCGACCGCCACGACGACCGTGTCGCACTCGATGGTGTGCTCCGATCCGACGACGCACACCGGCGCCCTGCGGCCGCTCTCGTCAGGTTCGCCGAGCTCCATGCGGGTCACCACCATGCCGGTGACCCAGCCGTCGCGCCCGAGCACCTCCTGCGGCGAGCACAGCATCTTGAACTCGATGCCCTCTTCGCGAGCGTGGTGCACCTCCTCGCGGCGTGCCGGCATCTCGTCCTCCGAGCGGCGGTACACGAGGAAGACCTGCTCGGCGCCGAGCCGCTTTGCAGTGCGCGCGGCGTCCATGGCCACGTTGCCCCCGCCGACCACGGCCACCTTCCGGCCCCGCCACACCGGCGTGTCCGCCTTCGGGAACTCGTACGCCCGCATCAGGTTCACCCGCGTGAGGAACTCGTTCGCGGAGTACACGCCGTTCAGGTTCTCGCCTGGCACGCCGAGGAAGATCGGAAGCCCCGCGCCGACGCCGATGAACGCCGCGTCGTACCCGTGGACGCTCATCAGCTCCTGAAGGGTGTACGTCGCGCCGACGACGGCATCGGTGACGATCTCGACGCCGGTGGCCTGGAGCATCTCGATCTCGGCCTGCACGATGGACTTGGGAAGCCGGAACTCCGGGATGCCGTAGGTAAGCACCCCTCCCGGCGCGTGCAGCGACTCGAAGACCGTCACTGCGTGGCCGAACCGGCGCAGCTCTCCTGCGCACGCGAGGCCTGCCGGCCCCGAACCGATCACTGCGACCTTGCGTCCGCTGTCCTGGCCGACTTCCACCCGGCACCGGTGCTCGAGGTCGCACGCGAGGTCGTAGTCCCCCAAGAAGCGTTCGAGCCGGCCGATCGCCACGGGTTCGCCTTTGCGCGAGAGCACGCACGCCGCCTCGCACTGCTCTTCCTGCGGGCATACGCGACCGCACACCGCCGGAAGCGCGTTTCGCTCCTTGATGACCGCGACGCCACCCGCGTAGTCGCGCTCCAGGATGCGCGCGATGAACGCCTTGATGTCGATGTTCACCGGACACCCGGCGATGCAGGTGGGGTTCGCGCACTGGATGCAGCGGTCCGCCTCCGCGAGCGCCTGCTCCTCGGTGTACCCGAGCGCCACCTCGTCGAAGTCCTGCGCCCGCTCGACCGGGTCGCGCTCAGGCATCGGCGTGCGAGGCGCACGCGACGGGCGTCTGCGCCCCGTCTCATCTACAGGCGGCATGAGCACTCCTTGCTGAACTCCGCGTCCGCCTCACGCTCCAGGTCCGCGTACACGCGCTGGCGGCTCATCAGCTCCTCGAAGTCCACGAGGTGGCCGTCGAAGTCGGGGCCATCCACGCAGCCGAACTTGGTCTCGCCGCCGACCGTCACGCGGCACGCTCCGCACATGCCGGTCCCATCCACCATGATCGGATTGAGCGACACGGTGCACGGGACGCCGCGCTCCTTGGTGGTCTGTGCGCAGAACTTCATCATGATCGCGGGGCCGATCGCCATCGCGTGGTCGATCGCGCCGGCGTCGCACAGGCGAGCAAGCGGAGCCGTCACGAGACCTTTCTCTCCCGCCGACCCATCGTCCGTCACGACCATGAGCTTGGCGAGGGGCAGCGCCTCGAACTCTTCGATCAGGATGAGCAGGTCCTTCGTGCGGGCACCCACGATCGCCGTGACCTCGTTGCCCGCTTCGAGCATCGCGCGGGCGACGGGGTACGCGACCGCCGTCCCGACGCCTCCGCCGACAACCGCCACGCGGCCGAGCCCTTCGGTGTGCGTCGGCACGCCCAGCGGGCCGACCACGTCGGCAAGCGCATCGCCCACCTCGAGGTGCGACAGCAGGTGCGTGGTCTTGCCCACCCGCATGAAGATGAAGCGGATCCACCCCTCGTCGGCCGACCAGTCGCTGAACGTGAGCGGGATGCGCTCGCCGCGTTCGTTCACCCGCAGCATGAGGAACTGTCCCGCGCGGACCTTCCGCGCGATCTGCGGCGCGTGGACGCCCATCTCGAAGACGGACTCGGACAGCTGCCGCTTGTGCACGATCGCAAACATCGTCTCGCATCCAATCAGCCGGGTGGTGCTGCCCAGTATATACTCGCACCCGTCGGCCGGAAGGAGGCTCGCGGGCGTGGACATCGCTCGGCGCACGACCGTAGCAGTCGCTGCGATCGCCCTTGCGGTGGCGGCAAGCGCGTGCTCAGCGCGCCGCGAGCCGGTACGCGAGAGCAGACCGGCACTCGGCACGGTCGTCACGATCGAGGCGTACGGCAGCGACGAGCGCGCGCTTCGGGGCGCGATCGCGGACGCATTCGACGAGATCGCCGCGGTCGAGCGTGCGCTCGACGCCTACAGCACGACCTCGTCCGTCGCGGCCATCAACGCCGATCCCTACGCGGAGCACGCGCTCCCGCCAGAAGCCGCCGTCGTGCTGGACGAAGTCGAGCGGCTCGGGGTCTCAGCCGAGTTCTCCCCGGCCCTGCGTGCCGTGGTACGGCTGTATGGCTTCGACGGCACGCCAACCGTGCCTGCCCCGGGAGACCTTGCGCTCGCTCTGGCGGCCTCCCGCACCTTCTCGCGCCCTACGACCGCAACCGGCGTCTTCCAGCGCCTCGGAGTGCACGAACCTCGTCTCGCGCCCGGCGGACTCCTCGCACCGGGCCTCGATCTGGGAGGCGCCGCCAAGGGCCTTGCGCTCGACCGCGCTCGTGAGGCCTTGCGCGCACGCGGCGTCACGGCCGCCATCGTCTCTGCCGGGAGCACGACCGTCACGCTCGGCACGAAGCCCGGGGGACGGCCGTGGCGGATCGGCATCGAGCATCCGCGCGACACGGGCAGGGTCATGGCCGTCGCGGAGTGGACGGGCGAGGCGGCGCTGTCGACTTCCGGGGACTACCAGCAGTCTTTCGTGCGCGATGGCATCCGCTACCACCACATCATCGACCCGGCCACAGGCGAGCCAGCACGCGGCGTGCAGTCGCTCACCGTAGCGGGCAGGATTTCAGGGCTTGCAAGCGACATCCTGTCCACGGCGCTCTTCGTCCGAGGAGCGGACAGAGCGCTCGCGTACGCACGCGAACGCTCCGTCTCGGTCTGGCTCGTCGACGGCGAGGGACACATCCGGACCGCGAACGCAGCCGCGGACGCCGGTGTGCGGATCGCCCCCGCCGATGAGCGCTAGACGAACTGCTTCACGAGATCGTAGACGACCGGCATCTGGTAGTACTCGCCCTGCAGCGCCTTGACGATGCCGATGATGGCGAACACGAGCACGGCGACACCGACGATGGGTCCCGCGATCCACCCGAGGACCGGGATCGACACCAGGAACGACCCCACCATGCCGGCGACAGCGAGCGCGAGCGCCTGGACGGCGTGCAGCCTGACGAACTTCTCGTTCTTGTACGGCTCGATCAACAGGGCGATGAGCGCGACGATGCCGGTCAGGTAGCCCAGCACCGCAAGGATCTTGCTCGTGTCGCTCTCCGGACCTGGCGTTTCCTGCGAAGACTGCGGTGGAATCTGGTTGACCTCGTCGGACATGGCTGCTCCCCTTCCGTCCGTGCCCTTCCAGGCACTCTGGCTTCGATTGCAGTATATGCCCCACGCTGCTAGAATCCGTTGCGGAGCGCCTTCCGGCGGACGGACACGACCTCCCCCCGGAGGACATGCAGCATGAGACACAGACGCGCTTTCCTTTCCCTCATCGCCTTCTCCCTCATCGCCGCCATCGCGTCGACTCCGCTGGCACACGCCTACACGCGCGCCGACCTCGAGGCGCACGAGAAGGCTGCATCCGACGCCCGCGAGGCAGCCGAGAAGGCCGAAGAACGGGCGAAGGCACTCGCCGGCCAGATCGAGACCCTTGAGGACCGCATGGCCGAGATCGAGTCCGCCATCGCAGGGCTTGCTGACGACATCGCCAAGGCCACCGAGCGCACGCGACGCCTGAACGACGAGGTCGCCGACTTGAGGCGCCAGGTGGCCGTCAAGGAGTCCGAGATCGCGTCGGTGCAGGCCGAGTACGACGCGCAGACCGCGCTGCTCGCACAGCGGCTCCAGGAGGCGTACAAGCAGGGCGACCTGTTCTTCGTGCAGTTCCTTCTCGACGCGCAAAGCATCGAGGACCTCATCGCCAGGACGTCGCTCGTCGAGCGCGTCATCCGCGACAACCAAAGGACGGCAGCGATCCTCGAAGACACCCAGCGGCGTCTGGAGGCCGCGAGGACCGAGCTCGCTCGCACGCTCGAAGCGGTCGACCTGAAGCGCAAGGAGGCAGCCGCCGAGGAGAAGCGCCTGCGCAACCTAAGAGCGCAGCATCGCTCGCGTCTCGCCGAACAGGAGGCCTTGAAGCGGCAGAAGGCCGACCTGATGGCCAAGAACAAGGCCGACGCCGAGCGGCTACGCAAGCTCGCCGAGGAGGAAGAGGAGGAGTCCCGCCGCATCGCCGCTGAGCTGTTCGGACACGGGTCGGGATACTTCGCCGGGGTGATGGCATGGCCGGTCCCGGGCTTCTACCGCGTCTCCTCGCCGTTCGGGTACCGCATCCACCCGATACTCGGCGTCCGCAAGCTCCACACCGGGATCGACATCGGTCGCGACCTCGACCCGCCTCGCTCGATCGACGGCGCCACGATCGTCTCCGCCGGAGCGGGGACCGTCATCTACGCTGGGTATCGCGGCGGCTACGGCAACACCATCATCATCGATCACGGCAACGGCGTCGCGACCCTGTACGCGCACCAGCGCAGCGGCTCCTTCCGGGTCGGCGTGGGCGAGCACGTGGGCAAGGGCGAACCGATCGGAGCCGTGGGAAGCACGGGGCTCTCCACCGGTCCGCACCTCCACTTCGAGGTGCGGATCAACGGCACGCCGACAGACCCGATGCCGTACCTGCGGTAAGGGTATCTACGCGCCGTTGAACTCCCGCATGGCGGCCTCTACGCCGTGCTCGACAACGTGCATCACCGCCGCGGCCGCGTGCGGCACCGCGCTCTCGATCCTCTCGGCGACCTCTCCCCGGACCGGCTCCAGGACGTAGTCTGCGGGGTCTTGCCGGCCGGGAGGCCGCCCGATTCCGAGGCGCACCCGGACGAAGTCGCCCGAACCGAGCGACTCGACCAGGGAGCGCAGGCCGTTGTGACCTCCATGGCCGCCACCGCGCTTGACGCGCACGACTGCCTCGGGCAGATCGAGGTCGTCGTGCACCACGACAAGACCGCTCAGCGGCACCTCGTAGCGCTCCAGAAGACGCTTCACCGCCGCTCCGGACCGGGTCATGTAGGTCTGCGGCTTGGCGAGCACGAAGTCGTCGGCTCCCACGCGCACCACCCCGACGCGAGCACCCGCCTCCTCACGCCAGTACGAGACGCCGAGGTTGTCCGCCAGCAGGTCGACGACCATGAACCCGGCGTTGTGGCGGGTGCGTGCGTACTCCTCGCCAGGGTTGCCGAGCCCCACGATCAAGTGCGCCATACGACCGGGCTACTCCTCCGCCGTCTGCTTGCCGATGACCTCCGGCTCGGCACCCTCCTCCGCAGCTGCGGCTTCGGCCTCGATGCCCTTCTGCGGCGGCGTCACAGAGCAGACGATGGTATCCGGGTCGTCGAGGATCGTCACACCCTGCGGCGGCGTGATGTCGCGCACGTGCAACGAGTCGCCGACCTGCAGCGCAGACGTGTCGACGTCCACGTGCTCGGGCAGGTCGGAAGGAAGCGCCTCGATGTGCACCTCTCGCATCTCGTGCAAGAGCACGCCTCCGGCCTTCTCGCCTGCGGACGGGCCGAGGTAGTTCAGCGGAACCACCGTGGTGACGGGCTGGTTCATCTTGATGGCCCAGAAGTCGACGTGCACAAGCGTGCCCCTCACGCGATCGTGCGCGAGCTCCTTGATCATCGCGTTGACCGGCTTGTGGCCGTCGACAGATACCTTGAACAGCATCGCGGTGACGCCTTCGCGCGCCGCGATCTGCTCGAACTCGTGTCGATCGAGCTGGATCGGCTTCGATCCAACGCCTGCGCCGTACAGCACCGCCGGAAGCTTGCCCTCGCGAGCCAACGCCTTTGCGCTCTTGCCGATCTTCGTCCGCGATTCTGCAGCGATCTCGATGGTCTCTGTCATGCGTCAGACAACCTCCTCAGTCGTCCGTCCTCTTACAGCTGGAAATCCGGATCGAACAGCTCGGACACGGATTCGTCGTTGTAGACGTTCTCGATCGCGTGCGCGAACAGCGGCGCGACCGACAGCACACGTATCTTCCCGTGCCGACGCTCCTCCGGGACCGGCAGCGTGTTGGTCACGACGACCTCCTCGATGGGGGCGGAATCGATCCGCTCGTACGCCGGCGGCGAGAAGATGCCGTGCGTCGCAGCCACGTACACCGCCCGAGCGCCGTTGTTGATGAGCGCCCTGGCGCCTTCCGTCACGGAACCCGCCGTGTCGATCATGTCGTCCGCCACGATGCAGGTCTTCCCGTCCACCTCGCCGATCACGTGCGTGATCTCGGCCACGTTGTGCTCCGGCCGACCCTTGTGCATGATCGCCAGCGAGGCGCCGAGCATGTCCGCCAGCTTCTTGCAGACCTTCACGCGGCCCACGTCTGGGGATACCACGACGAGGTCTTCCAGCTTCAGGCTCTCGAAGTAGTCAGCGAGGATGGGCAGCGCGGTGAGGTGGTTCACCGGCTGGTTGAAGAATCCTTGGATCTGCCCCTGGTGCAGATCCATCGCGATGACCCGGTCGACGCCGGCGACCGTGAGCAGGTCGGCAAGAAGCTTCGCGGTGATGGGCTCACGAGCGGCCGACTTCTTGTCCTGCCGGGCGTAGGCGTAGTGAGGGATCACCGCGGTGATGGTCCGGGCGCTCGCGCGCTTCGCAGCATCGACCATGATCAGCAGCTCCATGATCGATGCGTTGACCGGTTGGCACATCGACTGCACCAAGAACACATCGGCGCCTCGGACGCTTTCGAGGTAGCGGACGTAGATCTCGCCGTTCGCGAACTTCGAGATCTTGATGTTGCCGAGCTCGATGCCCATGTGCCTGACGATGCCCTCCGCGAGCTCCCGGTTGTGGGTGCCGGAGAACACCATCAGCCGCTTTCCGCTTTCGCCCATCAGCACCAGCTCCTACTCCTCTTCGTCCTGCTCGCGCCTGCGCCGTGCCCATCCTTCGACGATGCGCTGCTCCGCACGCTCCACCGCCAACGCGTCTGCCGGCACATCGCGCGTGATCGCGCTGCCGGCTCCCGTGATGGCGCCAGCCCCTATCCGTACCGGGGCCACCAGCATCGTGTCGGACCCGATGAACGCACCGTCCTCGACGACCGTCTTGTGCTTCGAACGTCCGTCGTAGTTACAGGTGATGGTACCCGCGCCGACGTTCACGCCGACGCCGATCTCCGCGTCGCCGATGTACGACAGGTGCGGCACCTTGCTCCCCTCGCCGATGATGGAGTTCTTCACCTCGACGCTCGTCCCGACCTTGGCATTCGGCCTGACGACTGTCCCGGGCCGCAGGTACGCGCGTGGGCCGACAGACGCGCCCTCGCACACGCACGACTCGACGACGATGGAGGAGTCGATGACCGCGTCGGGGCCGACCACGGAGTCCACCACGCGCGCATCCGGACCTATCACGCAGCCGTCGGCCACGCTCGTTTCGCCGAGCAGGAAGGTCATCGGGGCGAGCGTCACGTCACGTCCCAGCGTCACGCTCGGGCCGATCCACACCAGGTCGGGGTCGTTCATCGTCACGCCAGCGAGCATGTGCCGCTCGTTGATGCGGCGCTGCAGGACCTTGGCCGCCTCGGCGAGCTGGACGCGGTTGTTCACTCCTGCCGCCTCGCGTGCGTCGCGGGCAGTGGCGGTGACCACTGCGAGCCCTTCGCGACGGAACACGTCGACGACGTCGGTCAGGTAGAACTCGCCTTGCGCATTCGCGTTGTCCAGCGCGTGCAGGTGCGCGAAGAGCGTCTGCGCGTCGAAGCAGTAGAACCCTGTGTTCACCTCGCGTACGGCGCGGATCTCCTCGGGTGCGTCGCGCTCCTCGACGATCTGCACGAGACGCCCGGCATCGTCGCGCACGATACGTCCATAGCCTCGAGGATCATCAGGCACGGCCGTCAGCACGGCCGCGGAGGCCCCGGCGGCCTCGCGCTCCTCCACCAACGCACGCAGCGTATCGGCTGAGATCAGCGGAGAGTCGCCCGAGAGCACGAGCAGCGATCCGTCGAATCCTTCGAACGCCTGCTGGGCGCACTGGACCGCGTGGCCGGTGCCGAGCTGTACTTCCTGCCGCACCGTCGCCACGTCCGGAAGCGCGGCCTCGACGACTTCGGCTCCGTGACCCGTCACGACGACGACCGGGTCGCACCCGGCTGCGCGGGCTGCCTCGACGACGTACCGCACCATCGGGACGCCGAGGATCTCGTGCATGACTTTCGGGAGACGGGACCGCATCCTCGTCCCCTCACCGGCGGCGAGGATCAGTGCCGACGCGCCCATCCGCACCCTCCACGTGGGTCAGACGACCAGGCATGCTGGCTGGGGCGGTAGGATTCGAACCTACGATCGAGGATCCAAAGTCCCCTGCCTTGCCGCTTGGCTACGCCCCAGCGCCTCCGCGAGCGCGCTCGGACGCGCGCATGGCGAGCGCACGGAGTATACCACACGGCCAGGGGAAAGACGCTGCTCAGCTCGCCGTTTCGAGGGTCTGGGCGGCAGCCCTGAATGCCTCCAGGCCGCCTTCGGCCGCGAACTCCTGCAACACGGCGTCCTGGATCATCTGACGCGTCTCGGTGTTGATCGGGTGACAGATGTCGCGGAACTCCCCGCTCGGCAGCTTCCGAGACGGCATGGCGACGAACAGCCCCTTGTCGCCGTTGACGACCCGCAGGTCGTGGATGACGAACTCGTCGTCGATGACGATGCTGGCGATAGCGCACACCTTGTTCATCGCGACCGGACGCAGCGTGACCTTCGTGACTTTCATGCGACCCCCTTGTGCGGCCCTCATCGTGTGGTTTCGCCGCAACCCCGGGAATCCCTGCACGCCGAACGGCTCGTCTACTCCGTCGCCACGATGCGCACGCCGTGTGGCGAGGTCGAGCACGCCTGCGCCCACCAGCCGCGGTCGCGCGCCGCCTCTGCTGCGGCATCTGCAGCCGCTTCGGAGACGCACACGGCGAACACGCACGAGCCGCTGCCCGTGACCGACGCTCCTACCACGCCCTCGGCGTGAGCGAGCCAGGACTCGACTTCTGCGACGCTGGGGACGAGCGCTTTCGCGACCGGTGCCAGGTCGTTGTGAAGAGCAGCGCCGATCCCGGAGGCGTCTTTCGCGATCAGCGCTTCAAAGAGGCGCTCCGGCCTGGGGGCCGGCGGTCGCGGCATGCGGTCGAGCAGCGCGTACGCGGCACCCGTCGGCACGGGTTCTCCGGCCGTCGCAACCACCAGCGGGATCTCAGGCGTCGGAAAGTCGCGCTCGCGGACGTCGCCGCGACCCCCGTACAGCGCGGTGCCGCCCGCAAGGAAGAACGCCACGTCCGCGCCGAGGCGACGCGCGATGCCCAAGACCTGCTCGCTCGAAGGGTCCAACCCCCACAGCGCGCATGCGCCGACGAGCACGGCGGCCGCGTCAGCGCTCGCACCTCCGAGCCCTCCGCCAGCAGGGATCCGCTTCTCGATGAAGACCTCGAGACCGTCTGCTACCCCAGCTTCGCGCGCGATGGACACGGCCGCCCTGAAGGCGAGGTTCTCGGTCTCAGGCACTCCGACGTCGGGGCTCATTGAGACGCTGAATCCCGTAGCCGGCGAGAGGCGAACCACGTCGGAGAGCCGGTCGTCGAGCGCCTGGAAGACGGTCGACAGCCGGTGGTACCCGTCGCTCGTCCGCTCGTGGACGGCGAGGTACAGGTTGACCTTCGCCGGAGCGGCGAGGACGACTTGGCTTGGCACGTTCGCCTCGCAGAGCGCGCCGCGGGCCTCAGCCGGCAGCGGCCATCAGTTCATCCACGGGAACAGGCACTCGCCCGTCTCGCAGTGCGTCAGTTCGACGGTGCCCGTGAGGATGTCGACGTAGCTGTACGAGACCCGTGCGGTACGCCCGCGCTTCTCATCGATCCGCAGGACGAACAGGCTCGGATGCGTCTGCTCGAGAGTGGCCTCGCGCTCGAACACCTTCGAACGACCCATGTTCGCTTTCAGACGGACGCGCGTACCAGTGAGGTTCTCGAGGTCGCTCCTGATGCGTCCCACGACCTCGAGCTGGTTCATCGACTCCATGAGACTCCTCCTCAGGTGGACGCAAGAGTAGCACAACCGGCTGGAAAACTCAAGGTAAGATGCCGTATCCGGCCAGCACGCGACCGAGCACGACGAAGTCCTCGACCCCGAGATCCTCGGCGCGAGCTGACGGATCGAGTCCTGCAGCCCGGAGCGCGTGCTCCACCTCGCCCGCTGCAGCACCCGCTGCGGACGCTATCGCGTTGCGTATGGTCTTGCGCCGCTGCGAGAACGCCGCGTCTGCCGCTGCGCTGGCTCGGGCGACGTCGGCGTCGGGCCTTGCCTCGATGCGCTCGAGCCGCACCACCGCGGAGTCCACCCGGGGCGGCGGAAGGAAGCAGGTGCGTGGGACGGCGAAACGGTCGACGCACCTCGCGCGGAGGGCGAGCTTGACCGTGTATGCTCCATACTGCTTCGTCCCCGGATCGGCCGCCATGCGGTCCGCTACCTCGGCCTGCACCATCACCGTCGCCGACCTCAGCCCCGGCAGGCGCTCGAAGAACCGCAGGACGACCGTCGCGGCGACCGAGTACGGCAGGTTGGCGACCATCGTGCACGGCAACGAGCCGTCATCGGCCCGGAGGTCGTCCGGCGTCACGTGAAGCGCATCCTCGTACACCACGGTGACGTTTGGGCACGCGGCGATGAGCTCGTCGAGCGCGGCCTTCAGGCGGTCGTCCCGTTCGACCGCTACGACCGAGCGGGCCGCTTGGGCGAGCGCGTAGGTGAGGGTGCCGATCCCAGGACCCACTTCGAGGACGTGCTCCGTCCCGGACAGACACGCGAGTCCGAGGATACGGCCCACCACGTTGTCGTCGACGAGGAAGTGCTGGCCGAGCCGCTTGCGCGTATACAGGCCGTGCCGCACAAGCACGTCGATGGTCGCCGAAGGCGAGGCCAGCGAAGAGAACGGCATCCGGCTACTTGACGATGACTACGGCCACTGTGCGACGGCCCCACGCCCGGGCTGCCTCCAAGGCGGCGCCTTGGCCGCCCTTCCAGAAGCACACGTCGATGCGCGCTCCCTTGATTGCGCCACCGGTGTCGGCCGCCACCGCGTATCCGTATCCAGGAACGTACAGCTTCGTCCCGAGCGGGATCACCTTGGGATCGACCGCCACGATCCCCCATCCATCTGGGATGTCGTAGATCCGCAACCTCCGCTCGATGACACGGAGACCCCCGCACCCCGCGTCCCAAGGAGTGTATGCAGTGGAGACGACTGTGAGCTTCGTGCCGCTCGCGGGCGGCTGGGCGCTGCGGGTCGCAGGCGCCACCGGCGCGATTGCCGCACCCGGCGATCGCCGTGCGACCTTCTTGGTGCCGACCAGCACCACACGCGCCTTGGGCTCGACGAGCACCGTCTCGCTGCGGACGTACCTCGCCCGTTCGATGCCTCCGACGACCAGGACCTCGTAGAGGCGGACGGCCTTGCCGGGAACCCCTTCGGCGACGACCTTCCGTGTACCCTCCCGCAGAGACGGGTCGGGACGCTCGAGGATGTCAAACGGCACGACCGCCTCCTCCTGGAGCAGCCGGACGAAGACGTCCCGGGCAGTGATGATCATGCCGTCCGCAAGCGGGGTGTCCACTTCAGGAGAGACATCCAGGCCCATCGACGGATCGAGCCCGGCCGCCACCAGCGCGTCTGCGACCGTGTTCCCCACCACGTCAAGAGCGAGCCGCTCGCCGTTGCAGTCGATCGTGACGGAGCGAGCGTGGCGGACGATCACGGTGATGCCGTCTGTGACAGGATCGCTGAGGCCGGGGGAGACGATGTCGTTCGCATCCACGCGGACCGAGGCCTCGTCGAGCAGCTCCGCAACGGTCGAAGCGCCGGTACGCACGAAGACTGGATCGCCGTCGACGAAGACGGTCGCTCCGCGCCTGGCCCAGGCAAACCCGGTTGTGATGAGCGGTACGACGAGTGCTGCGATGAGTGCTATGGCGACTAACGGGGTCTTCGGGTGATGGGCCGGTGTGTCCGGCTTGCCCATAGAACCCTTTCGTATCGGCTGCATGACGTCCCGTCAACGAGACGGAGACTTGGACATTATAGCGGAAGCCGCCGAACCGTCGGCAACCGGAGCCCTCTCCTTCAGCCTTTCCGACGAACGGCATCCGATCATCTTCGGGCGGCACCTTCGAGCACGCCAGCGGCGAAGTCAGCCCCCATCGCACGCACGCGTGCACGCAGGTCGGCGTCACGTCGAGCATCGTCCGGGCCGTCGAGACCCACGAACCGACCCGCAACGTCCACGGAGAACCCGCATACCTGCATGGCGCTGGAAAGCGTGGCCTCCGCGCCGGCGGTGCCGAATGGATCGCCTCCGGCTCCCACGAGGAGGTAGGCGCCGGGCCGTTTCGGCCGGCGCGGCTGCCCGAGCCGGTAGGTCCGCGCCCAGCACGGCTGCATCCTGTCGAGGACCGCCTTGAGCACTGCGGGCACGCCCGCAAAGTACACTGGGCTTGCGACGACCAGCCCATCCGCTGCGTCGAGGCGCTCCAGGAACGCATCGGCATCGTCCCGGTGCACGCATCGTCCGCTCGTGAAGCACCCACCGCAGCCGTCGCACGCGGCGAACACCAGATCGCGCGCAGCGACCAGGTCCGCATCCGCTCCCGCATCGCGCACGCCAGCAACGAACTCTTCGAGCAGGCAGTCGCTGTTGCCACCCGGCCGCGGGCTTCCGGCAAGAGCGATGACCAGCGGACGCCTCACGATCTCGCTCCGCCGCAAAACAGGCGCCGTGCGTTCTCGAACGCAGCGCTGGCCGCGACCGACGGATCGACGCCGTGCGCCGCTGCCACCGCGCGGACGACCTGCGTCACGAGCGCCGGCTCGTTCGTCGCACCCCTGAACGGCTCAGGAGCCAGGAACGGGCAGTCTGTCTCGGTGAGCAGACGGTCGAGCGGCACCGCGGCCGCCGCGCTCCGAACGGCGTCGGCCTTCTTGAAGGTCGTCACTCCGCCGAACGACACGAAGCAACCCAGTTCGAGGAAGCGCTGCGCCGTCTGCGCGTCTTCGGTGAAGCAGTGGACGACGCACCCGGCAGCAGGTACGCCGATGCGCGACAGCACCTCGTAGCCCTCGTCGTGCGCTTCTCTCAAGTGGACGATCGCCGGCAGCCCGGCCTCGTGCGCGATGCTGAGGTGACGCTCGAACGCCGTCCGTTGCACCGCTCGGGGAGAGTGCTCGTAGTGATAGTCCAAGCCGCACTCACCGATCGCCGCGACAAGCCCGCTCGACGCCAGATCGGCGAGGTTCTGCTCGACGGTCGCCGCGTCCTTCGCGTTGTGAGGATGCACCCCCGCGACGATGCGCACCTCCGGTGCCGCACGGTCCTCGAAGCCGTGTGCGCGCAGCCAAGATGCAGCCTCGACGCGCCAGGCCTCGGATTCGACGATCGTCCGCGTGTCCTCGCTCAAGTCGACCGCCGTGGCGACCAGTTGCACCCCCGCGAGCGCCGCGTGCGCGAGGGCCTGCGCCGGATCGTCGAGCATGTCCAGGTGCGCGTGCGCATCGGCGACGGGCGCGCCCAGTGCGAGGCCCGCGAAGTCGATGGGGCGCGCCATCATGCCCTACTCCTCGTAGATGCGCGGGAACAGCGGCTCGCCCTTCGTGACGGCAAGACCGGCAGGAAGCCTGCCCCACCGCGCCTCGGAACCGAGGTCCGTCACCGAGCCGATGTCGCCGAGACCGAGCCGACGCCACACCTCGGCCGAGGTTCGAGGCATCACCGGAGCGCAGAACAGCGCCGCGATCCGTGCAGCCTCGAGCGCGTTGTACAGGACCGCCGCCACGCGCTCGTCCTCACCGGCCTTGGCGGCGCTCCACGGCGCCTGCGTCTCGACGTACCGGTTCGCGGCCTTGATGAGGTCCCACACAGACTCGAGCGCCGCAGCGTAGTCGAGCCGCTCCATGGCCCGCTCGTAGCGTCCGGGCAGCGCCCGCGCGATGGAAGGGAGCTCGGCGTCCGCCTCGGTGGCCGCAAGCGGCTGCGACGGAGTCAGCCCGCCCAGGTACTTCTCGGTCATGTTCAGCAGCCGCGACACGAGGTTGCCCCAGTCGTTGGCGAGGTCGCCGTTGTAGCGCTGCACCATCGACTCCATCGAGATCGAGCCGTCCTGCCCGAAGACGACGTCGCGGAGGAAGTAGTAGCGGTACGCATCCACGCCGAACTTGGCCACGAGAGAGGCGGGCGTCTGCACGTTGCCCTTCGACTTGCTCATCTTCTCGCCCTTGGCAAGCAGGAAGCCGTGGGCGAACACGGTCCTCGGCGGCTCGATCCCTGCGGCCATGAGCATCGCGGGCCATATCACGCAGTGGAACCGGATGATGTCCTTGCCTACGAAGTGGTAGTCCGCTGGCCAGAAGCGCTCGAACTTCGACAGGTCGTCGCTGCCGTACCCCAGGGCCGTGATGTAGTTGAGCAACGCGTCGATCCACACGTACGTGACGTGGTCTGGAGCGAAGGGCAACGGCACGCCCCACGAGAACGTCGTACGTGAGATCGACAGGTCCTTCAACCCGCCTCTGACGAAGGACACGACCTCGTTGCGGCGCGTCTCCGGCTGGATGAACGGTCGCCCCTCGGCCTCACGGCGCTCGTAGAACTCGAGCAAGCGCTCCTGGTAGGCCGACAGACGGAAGAACCAGTTGTCCTCCCTGACGAATTGGACCTCACGACCGCACTGGGGGCACATGCCGTCTGCGAGGTCCTCTTCGCTCCAGTAGGTCTCGTCGGGCACGCAGTACCAGCCCTCGTAGTGGCCCTGGTAGATCTCTCCCCTGCGATACAGCTCGTCCCAGAACGCCTGCACGCCCCGCGTGTGGCGTTCCTCCGTCGTACGGATGAAGTCGTCGTTGCTCACGTCGAGCATCCGCCACGTCTCGAGGAACTTCGGGGCGATGGAATCCACCCACGACTGCGGATCCATGCCTGCCGCCTCGGCTGCCTGTGCAATCTTCTGGCCGTGCTCGTCAAGTCCCGTGAGGAAGAACACCTCGTAGCCGGTCATCCGTCGGTACCTGGCGAGCGCGTCGGCCGCGATGGTGGTGTACGCCGTGCCGAGATGCGGCTCTGCGTTGACGTAGTAGATCGGCGTGGTGATGTAGAAGCGTGGTCTGTCGTCCATGGCCTGCC
This sequence comes from Coriobacteriia bacterium, assembly GCA_026416035.1. Classification (GTDB taxonomy): domain Bacteria; phylum Actinomycetota; class Coriobacteriia; order Anaerosomatales; family Anaerosomataceae; genus Parvivirga. Next base: position 38,006 of record JAOAFY010000007.1, read on the forward strand.
CGTCGTCCCGGTGCTCGTTCCGTTCGGGCGCATCGCGCCTGCTGATGTTATCCCTGCGCTATGCTTGGGCATTCATGGAAGTGCAGGGCTCTTCCGAGTCACCAATGATAGCGCACACCGGCAAGACGGCCGCGAGCAGGAAGGTGAGCAGATGAGCGAGACCGGCATCGTCCGCAGGGTCGACGACCTCGGACGCATCGTCATTCCGATGGAGATGCGGCGCGTGCTCGGCATCAACGTGAAGGACCCCCTCTCGATATCCCTCGAGGGCGAGCGCATCGTCCTGACGAAGCACAAGGATTCGTGCGTCATCTGCGGGAGCCAGAAGGACATCGTCGTCGTGAAGGGACGCGCCGTCTGCTCCTCTTGCATCGCGGAGGTCAAGCGGCTCTAGGAGCCGTCGCCTCTTTGCGTCCGCCGATCGGCGTGCGCCGCCGCATACACTCGCGAGCGCGGCACTCCGCGCGTGCGCGCGACCTCCCGTACCGCTTCGCTTCGGGTCACCCCGCCGCGCACGAGCGTTTCGACGTCGCGTGCAAGCTCGTCGTCGTCGACGGCGGCTGCTCGCTGCTCAGGCGGTCCGACGAGCACGACCACCTCTCCTTTGACCTCGCGGTCTGAGAGCTGCCGTGCGAGATCCTCGACGCTCCCGCGCAGCACCTCCGCGTGAACCTTGGTGAGCTCGCGGGCAACGGCCCCCTGCCGCCCTGGCAACACATCTGCGATCGCACGAAGCGTGCGTGCGACCCGCTTCGGCGACTCGAAGAACACGAGGGTGGCATCGAGGTCCGCGACCGATGCCAGCAGGCGTTCGCGCTCCCCGGCCTTGCGTGGCAGGAAGCCACCGAAGAAGAACGAGCGCGTCGGCAGCCCGCTGGCGACGAGCGCGGTCACGACCGCGGATGGCCCCGGGAGGACCTCGACCTCGATGCCGGCATCGAGGCACGCGGCGATCAGCCGGTGCCCCGGGTCGGAGATGCCCGGCGTGCCTGCGTCGGAGACGAGCGCCACGGTCTCGCCTGACGCGATGCGCTCGAGGACACGAGGGGTCTTGGCCGCTGCGGTCACCTCGTCGAAGCGCTCCAACGGCGTCTCGATGCCGTAACGTGCGAACAGCCGCGCCGTCACCCGAGTGTCTTCGGCGAGCGTCACGTCAGCGAAGCGCAGCGCGTCGAGGACCCGGAGCGTGACGTCTCCGAGGTTCCCGATAGGAGTCGCACAGACCAGCAGGCGGCCGGGGCTACTGCGTGCCATCGTCGGGCGGCGCTGCCCCATCGCCCGGCGGCTGAGGAGCGGGCGGAGGTGGGGGCGGAGGTGGGGGCGGAACTTGTGTCGCCTGAGCTGGTGGCGTCTGTGGCGGCGGAGGGATCTCGAAAGGTCGAGGCGGGACGGCTTCGGACGGCCGCGCGGGAACAGCGGCTGCCGCAACCGCGGGTTGCGGTTGCTCCCTGCCCGTCATGCGCCTGAAGAAGACTGTCCATGCAGACGAGACGAACGTAAAGAACGCTGCTTGCGGAACGGTAAGCACCAGGCCGGCGAGGAAGAGGATGCCAACGGCGGCCGCCAGCTCGCCCGAGTAGATCGCGAACGCTGCGGGGGCCGCGAGCAGCAGCCCCACCACGCCGAACACCGCGCCGAACGCCAACCCTGGCAGGAGCATGACGAGCCACATCATCCATACGCCTCGCTTGCCCCACACGTCGCTCCACGCTGCCCGTATCGACGCGCCGAAGCCCCGGTCCTCGAGCACTCCGTGACGCAACGCGAGGTTGAACAGCAAGCCGACCAGGACGCCGCCTGCCACAACCAGGGCGATCAGGATCGGAAAGCCGCAGCAAAGCGTGCCGAACACTCCGCTGGCGGCAGCGTCCGAGCCCGATTCGCTGACTACGCTCACGATCGGCGCAAAGGCCGCGATGAACGCGCCGACGGCGACGGCGGCAAGCGGCACGAACAGGCATGCCCCGATCATGAACGTCCGTCCCCAGCGCCGGAAGCCCGCGCTCCATGCGTCCTTGAGCCGCACGGGGCGGCCTTCGGCGGCTTCGTCCGCCGCCCACACCAATGCCCCGTGGGCAGCGACCGAAAGCACGAACATCAGGAGACTGACGAACACGAGCGCCGCCACGAGCATCGCGAAGAGCCCCAGGTTGGAATCGATCCAGCGCACCAACTCCTCGGCTTGGGCGGCGAGTTCGGATTGCTGCTCGGTCCAAGTCAAGGTTCGCGTGTACGGATTCGGGGCGCTCGCCATGCCGGCGACGAAGAAGCCGAGCACCCACAGCCGCTTGTTCTCCCAGGCGATCTTCAGTCCCCGCCTGAGCACGTCGAAGTAGTCCACATCTCTCCCCTCGGCGTCGACCGGTCCGTCTGTCCCAGGCTAGCCCATCGTCACCCGACCGTCACGAGTTCGTAGTCCCTCGTTCCCAGACCGATCTGCTCCGCGTAGCGCATGACGTGCGTCCCGTCGATGCCGGTGATGCGGGCGAACTTGTCTTCGCCCGCTTCCGTCCCGCCCCCGCGAGTTCCCGCGAGGCCGGGTGCCGCAGCAACGAGGTCGTACGCGGCCTGATCGATGGCGACGATGTCGTCAGAGGCGAGCACGCCGATGTCGGGCACGACGCTGGCGTCGGAAAAGTGCCAGCAGTCGCAGTCTGGAGACACGTTCATCACGAACGAGACGTAGACGACCTTGCCTTGCTTGCCGACGAGCGCCCCGAGCGCGTGCTCCGCGATCTTCTCCTGCAACGCTTCGGGCGTCGTCTTCCACTGCGTCGCGATCGCGCCGTAGGGGCACGCTGCGACGCACTCGCCGCATCCGTAGCACACGCCGTGGTCCACCACGGCCACCCGGTCCGGCCCGAGCACGATCGCCTGGACGGGACACCAGCGGACGCACCGCCCGCACGACCGGCACTTCGAAGCCTCGACCTCGGGGCGGAAGTCCGCGTGCATCCGCTGCTTCGCCGAGCGGCACCCCAGCCCCATCCCGACGTTCTTGAGCGCACCTCCGAAACCGGCCGCCTCGTGCCCCTTCACGTGCGTGAGAACGACCATCGCATCCGCGTGGACGCCAGCCGAACCGATCCGCACCGCATCGAAGTGCTTGCCCTGGATCAGCACGTCCACGGCGTCTCTGCCGTCCAGGCCGTCCGCGATGACGATCGGCGCTTCGACGGTCGCGTACGAGAACCCGTTGTGGAGCGCACACTCGATGTGGTCCACCGCGTTCGATCGCTCGCCGCGGTACAGGGTGTTGGCATCCGTCAAGAACGGCTTCCCGCCGAGCGCCTTGATGCGGCGGACGACTTCGCGGACGAAGACCGGGTGAACGAATCCCGTGTTGCCCGCCTCTCCGAAGTGGAGCTTGACCGCAACCAGGTCGCCCTCTGAGACCGCAGCCTGCAGCCCGGCCTTCTCCAGCAGCGCGCCTGCCCTCGCAACGAGGCTCCGCTTCATCTCCGTCCTGACTGGAGCGAAGTAGACCGTCGCCCGGCTCATCGATGCAGCGCCTCCCTGCTGTCGTGCTCGTCGAACGCGAGCGCCGCCGCCCCGAGCACGCCTGCGTCGTTGCCCAGGGCGGCACGAACGATCGTGACGTCCCGCCGTCCGGCGAGCGCCTCTTCCGCGATCACCTTCGACGCCTGCTCGATGACCAGAGGCGCCGACTCGCCGATGCCTCCGCCGACGACGATCGCCTTCGGGTTCAGCAGGTTCACGATGCCGACGAGCGCCTGGCCCAGCACGTGTCCGGCCTCGTACAGGATCTCGCGAGCGTTCTCGTCGCCACGCTTCGCCGCCTCGACCACGTGCTCTGCGGTCACTGCGTCAGGGTCGCCCCCCGCAAGCTCGCGCAGCGTACGAGCCGCGAACGACCGGGCGGCCTCCCTGCCGCGCGCGGCAAGCGCGGGACGGCCGAGGTAGGCCTCGAGGTGGCCGTAGCCTCCGCACGGACACTGCGGCCCGTCCAGGCGGACCACCATGTGACCGATCTCGCCACCGAGCCCTCGCGCGCCGCGGTAGGGCTCTCCGGACAGGAACAGCGCACCCCCCACGCCGGTCCCGAGCGTGACCATCACGAAGTCGCGAACGCCTTTGGCCGCACCGAACCTCGACTCGCCGATGCCAGCGCAATGGCCGTCGTTGTCGAGCACCACGTCGTGTTTGACCCGCGACATGACCAGAGAACGCACGTCCACGCCAGCAAGCGGCAGGTTGGTGCAGAACTCGATCGTCTGCTTCGCGAAGTCGATCTGCGCCGGCAGACCGATCCCGATGCCTGCAAGCTCCGACCGCTGGATCCCGCCCGAGACCTCTTCTATCAGGTCGATGATGGAATCCGCGATCGCGAACGGGCCGTTCTTCGGTGTGAGCGCCCGGGCCTCCTTGACGATGCGGCCCTTGCGCTCGACGAGCCCGGCGGCTATCCGCGTGCCGCCGACGTCGACACCGACCGCGTACGACGCTCTCATGAGACCTCCTGCCATCCCGTGGGAAGCGAGGCTGACCGGCTGATGATACCGCACCTGCACACGGAGGCCGGGGCGCTAGTAGTCCCACAGGATCCCACGGAGCTTGATCAGCCCGAGGGCCTGCATCTTCTCAAGCATGCGCTTCTCGCTCACGCCGAAGAGCCTGGCGAGGTAGCGGTAGTCGTTGAACCACTTCGCGGCCTGCTCGATGACCATGAATCCGGGGACGACGAGCTCATCGGCCACGACGTCTGCTGCACGGTGGCCCTCGAGATCGTCACGCGGATAGCGTTCCGCCGCGTCGTCGAGCAGGATCAGGATGTGGCCGAGCAGGTGAGCCACCGCCTGGTCCTGGATCGTCCTGTCCTTCACGGCGTTCAAGACGATCAGCGGCATCCCGTCTTCGTGCACGAGCATGCCCGTGAACCACAGCGGGAACGCCACGCGGAAGATCGGGACTCCCATGAGCTCGGCGATCGCCGCCACCGGCACCGGAGGCTCCTCGATGCCGGCGTCGCGGACCGCCTGTTCAGCGAGCTGCCGGTAGTATGCGTCGGTGCGGAGGGCCACGCCTATCCTCCGGGTACGAACGGAGCATCCGAGGTTTACTATGTTCGTATCGGCATGGGTAGTCCAGTGCACGAGCGCCGCGATGTGACGCAGGTCGCACAGCGCGGACGGATGAGCGCCGATACTCGGTGAAGACCACCGTCGGAGGCCGCATGGCTCGGTCGTCTGAGAGCGACAGGATCGCCGTCGTCGAGGAGGCGCTTCGCGCCCTTGCGTCCGCGTCGGGCGCGGTCCGGCTCTACCCTCCCTCGTCGCCCATCCGCGACGACGCGGTCCGCCGTGCGGCGGAAGCCATGCTCGCGATGGTCGTCGAAGGCCCCGTCCGACTGGTCGTGGACCGGGAACGCTTCCTGCTTGACGGGGTCCCCGTGGGCGCCGGCCGACCCGCTACGGCCGCGCTCGCAGAGGCGCTTCACGCTCTGCAGATCGGACAGGTCATCGTCGCGCCAGGACTCACGCAGGGAGAGGTCGGCGCGTTGCTCGACGTCCTGTCCCGCGACGCCCGAGAAGTCCGCGCGACCGGCGGCGCGCGGGCGGCGCTGGTGGAGGCCGGCGCACAGAACCTCGCGGTCGTCGAAGTCTCTCTGCGCACGAGCGACCAACAGGGGCTGGCTGGCGTCGACCTCGTGACCGCCCCGCTCGGCGACATCGCACAGCACCTTCCCGCCGCGGCAGAACGATGGCGCTCGTCGTCGGAGGACGGCGACGGGCTCGACGAGATCGCCTCCGCAGTCGACGGGATCGAGCCGGCCATGCGCGACCTCGCACTCACCCGCATCGCGCAGTCGTTGCTGCACCTCGACGAGCGCTCCCGAATCGCGCTCGTCGAAGCCGCTCTGACGCGCACGGCGAACGGTCGCCCGATGGAAGGCATGCTCGCCGCCCTCGCCAAGATGCCTCCGGCGGCGCTCGCTCGACTGCTCCGCCTGGTCGCCGAGCAGCGCGAAACCGGGGCCGACTCCCTCCTGCAGGAGATACCTCTGCCGACGCAGATGCTCCGCGAGGTGCGCGCGCTCGTCCAGCCGGTTCCAGCGGCTGACCCTGCTCGCGGCGTGCCCGAGACCGTCGATGTGCTCACGCTCGCCGCAGAGGCCAGCCCAGACGAGAGCGACCAGCTCGTGGTCGAATCGCTCGTCCGGCAGGCCACCCCCGCCGCAGCCGCCGAACGAGCATTGGTCGCGTGCCTCGAGGTCTTCGGACGGAAGAGAGACGCCGAGTCCCTCAAGGCGGTTGCCGAGGCAGCAGTCCGCTCCTTGCGCGCCGGCTCCGTCGAGCACCTCCGCGAAGCGATCGTAGCCGCATCGGCCGCCGTCGCGGCCCCGGATCTCGCTCCACAGGCGTCAGCCGCCGTCCGCGACTTGGCCCGCGAGGTCCTCGATGCCGCGGTCCGGTTCGACGCGGAACAGCGG
>JAOAFY010000007.1:44466-44858 GCA_026416035.1 Coriobacteriia bacterium
GAACAGGTCGCCGCAGTCGCATCCGCGGAGCTCGCTTCAGGGGACGAACGCCGAGCACTCGCAGCCGTGCAGGTGCTGCTCGGCCTCGGCGACAAGCGCCTCGTCGCACTCGCCGCACGCGCACTCGATCACCCCACTCAGAGCGTTCGCGTGGGGACCCTTCGCGCCCTGGCCGAGGTTCGGAGTCCTGAGGCGGCCGGAGTGCTCGCGGCCGCGGTTCAGCACCGAGACGCAGAGACGCGCCTGGCGGCCGTCCGGGAGATCGTCCGTGCGGGACTCGACGACGCGATGGCCTCGCTGCTCAAAGTCCTCGCCGAAGACGCACCGCTTCGTAGGAACCACGAACTCAAGCTCGAAATCCTAGCCAGCATCGAGCATGCACGCTACAAGGA
>JAOAFY010000080.1 GCA_026416035.1 Coriobacteriia bacterium
CCTCGGGCTGCCGCACGACCGCGTGTTCTCGAACATCGCAACCACCGGGAACACCTCGGCCGCCTCGATACCGCTTGCGGTCGACGCGCTGTATACTGGCCGGAACCTGCGCCCGGGCTCCATCGTCGGGCTCGTCGGCTTCGGTGCCGGGCTTACCTGGGGCACCGCTCTCGTACAGTGGACGAAGGAGGCTCGCTGATGGCGATCCGCACCCGCGTGACGGAACTGCTCGGCATCGAGCACCCCATCATCCAGGGCGGCATGGCGTGGACGTCGACCGCCGAGCTGGCTGCCGCAGTCAGCAACGCCGGCGGCATCGGCATCATCGGAGCTGGCCACATGCCGACCGACCTCCTCCGTGAGGAGATACGTAAGGCGAAGGAGCTCACGGACAAGCCCTTCGGCGTGAACCTCATGCTGCTCACCCCGCACATCGACGACATCGTCCAGATGGTGCTGGAGGAGCGGGTTCCGGCAGTCACGACGGGCGCGGGCAACCCAGCGAAGTACATCCCGGACTTGCACGCTCGCGGCATCAAGGTGCTCGCCATCGCCCCGAGCGTCGCGCTCGCCAAGCGGCTCGAGGCCGCAGGCGCAGACGCGATCATCGGGGAAGGCATGGAGGCGGGCGGCCACATCGGCGAGCTCACCACGATGGTCCTCGTCCCGCAGCTCGCAGATGCGGTCGATGTCCCCGTCATCGCTGCCGGCGGCATCGCGGACGGCAGGGGCATAGCCGCCGCCTTCGCCCTGGGAGCAGAGGCAGTGCAGGTAGGCACGCGGTTCATGTGCGCTGCCGAATGCACCATCCACCCTGCGGTCAAGGACATGGTGGTGCACGCGAAGGACCGCGACACGGTCGTCACCGGACGCTCCACAGGCCATCCGGTCCGCGTGCTGAAGAACAAGCTCTCCCGCATGCTCGAGGAACTCGACCGCGCGAACAAGCCTGAGGAACTCGAAGCGCTCGGCACAGGCAAGCTCGCGCTCGCGATGCGGCAAGGCGACGTGGTCATGGGGAGCGTGATGGCAGGGCAGGCCGCCGCGATGGTCTCGTGCATCCAGCCTGCAGCAGAGATCGTCGCGGAGATGATGTCCCAAGCAGAAGAGGTCATGCGCTCCCTCGGTCGGGTTCCGGAGGCGTGATGTCTCAGCGGTGCGCCATCGTCTTCCCAGGCCAGGGATCTCAACGGCCGGGAATGCTCGAACACCTGCCTGACGTGCCTGACCTCGACAGGCTCCTCGACGCAGCAGAGGGACTCTCCGGGCTTCCGCTTCGCGACATCGCACGCGGAGATGACGAGTCCGCTTTGTCGGATACCCGCGCGGCGCAACCGCTGCTCTTCCTCGCCGACTGGGCGTGGGGCGTGACGCTCATCTCTGAAGGGATCGAACCTGTCGCGCTGGCTGGCCACAGCCTCGGCGAGCTCGCAGCAGTGACAGTCGCAGGGTGCATCTCCGTGGAAGCGGGACTCGAACTCGTCGTGCTCCGCAGCCGACTCATGGCCGAGGCCGCTGCGGCATCGCCGGGCGCGATGGCCGCAGTGCTCGGGATGGACCGCGACGACGTCGTCGCGGTCCTGTCCGGGGTCGGCGGCGTGTGGGTCGCCAACGACAACGCGCCGGGCCAGGTCGTCATCTCCGGAACGAAGCGCGCCGTGGAGGAGGACGCCTTGCGGGAGCTCACGGCGGCAGGCGCACGCCGGGTGGTGCCGCTGAAGGTGTCAGGCGCGTTCCATTCTCCGCTCATGACCAACGCCGCGGAGCGCTTCGCCGAGGTGCTGTGCCAGGTGCAGTTCCGCGACGCCGCGTATCCGATCGTGCAGAACGCCGCTCCAGAACCAGCCCGTGACGGGAGGACTATCCGAAGCCGTCTCGAAGAGCAGATCGTACGCCCTGTCCGCTGGACTGAGACCATGCTGAGGCTGCTCGAAATGGGCGCTGACACGCTCATCGAGGCAGGACCTGGCTCCGTGCTCTCAGGGCTCGCGCGTCGCGTCGAGGGTCTGACCGGCCTGTCGGTCGATGCCGAGGGGCTCGACCGCATCAGGGAGGAGGTCTCACGATGATCAGGCTCGATGGATCTGTCGCCCTCGTCACTGGGGCGAACCGGGGGATCGGTGCGGAGATCGCCTACCGGCTCGGATCCCTCGGGGCGACGGTGGCGATGAATGTGCGGAGCGACTCCGCTGGCGCGCAGGCGGTGATCGATCGCCTCTCCGGTGAGGGCAGCACAGCACCGCACGGCATCGTCGTCGCAGACGTCGCGGACTCCTCCGCGTGCGACCGCATGGTTGCCGAGATCGTCGAGCGCTGGGGACGCCTCGACATCGTCGTCAACAACGCCGGCATCACCCGCGACGGCCTAGCGGTACGCATGACGGACGAAGACTGGAATGCTGTGATCGCCACGAATCTGTCCGGCGCGTTCTTCGTATCGCGTGCCGCAGCCAAGGTCATGATGAAGCAGCGCTCCGGGTCGGTCGTCATGGTCTCCTCGGTAGTCGGGCTCGTCGGCAACGCTGGCCAGGCCAACTACGCGGCCGCCAAGGCCGGCCTGCTCGGGCTCACGCGTTCGCTTGCGAAGGAGCTCGCTCCGCGCGGGATCCGCGTCAACGCCGTCGCTCCTGGATTCATCACGACGGACATGACCGCGTCGCTCCCAGAACCGGTCAAGGACGCCGCACTCCAAGCGATCGCCTTGAGGCGTTTCGGGGAGCCAGGAGACGTCGCGGACGCGGTCGCGTTCCTCGCCTCCGACGCCGCCCGTTACATCACCGGACAGGTGCTCGCCGTCGACGGCGGGATGACCTTCGTCTGAGGCGTCCGGTATCATTCCCAAGGACAGGGGAGAGGAGGTGGACTGGTGGACAACGAGGAGATCTTCTTGAAGGTCAAGGACGTCATCGTCGACCAACTGAACGTGGACGAGAGCGAGGTCACGCTGGACGCGTCCTTCATCGACGACCTCGGAGCCGACTCGCTCGACATCGTCGAGCTGGTCATGGCTCTCGAAGAGCAATTCGGCATCTCCATCCCCGATGAGGAGGCGGAGAACATCAAGACCGTCGGCGACGCTGTCGAGTACATCGCTGCCAACGCCTGATCGCTTGACGCCCGCCCGGCCGCCTGACCGCGGCCGGGCGGACTGCACCTCAAGGAGCGCCAGTGGACCTCCCATCTCTGACCATCGGCACGAGGACGGCACGCCTGCCCATCATCCAGGGCGGCATGGCGGTGCGGATCTCCCTTGCGCCCCTCGCAGCGGCGGTGGCTCGTGCCGGCGGCATCGGAGTCATCGCCGGCTCGGGGCTCTCGCCCGAGGAGCTCGCTCATGAAGTCCGCGCCGCCCGCCGATCGACCGATGGCGTGATCGCCGTGAACGTCATGGTGGCCGTCAGGCTGTTCAAGGAGCTGGTCCACGCCGCGATCGACGAAGGCGTCGACATGGTGATCGCGGGAGCGGGCTTCTCGCGCGACGTGTTCTCGTGGTGCCACGATGCTGGAGTAGAGATTGTGCCGATCGTCGGGAGCGCACGGGTCGCCAAACTCTCCGAGCGCTTCGGCGCCTCGGCTGTCATCGTGGAGGGCTGCGAAGCGGGCGGACACCTCGGTACCGACCGCCCCATGCTCGACTTGCTTCCCGAGATCCTGGATGCCGTCGACATCCCGGTGATCGGCGCCGGCGGGGTGGTGACCGGCGCGGACATCAAGCGCGTGCTCGACGCAGGCGCAGCAGGGGTGCAGATGGGCAGCCGTTTCGCGGCCACCGTCGAGTCGTCTGCATCCGATGCCTTCAAGCAGATGTACCTCGACGCCACCTCAGACGACATCGTGATCGTCAAGAGCCCTGTCGGGCTGCCAGGCCGCGCCATCCGGAATCCGTTCGTCGAGCGGCTCGAGCGTGGCGACGTGCCGCGGATCGAGCGTTGCGTTGCGTGCCTGAAGGAGTGCCATCGCGACTACTGCATCATCGACAAGCTCGTAAAGGCGCAGCAAGGCGACGTGGTAGATGGCCTCGTCTTCGCAGGTTCGTCAGCCGCACGGATCCACGACATCCCGACTGTCGACGAGCTCATGGCCCGCCTCGTCGAAGAATGGCGCGAGGCTTCCGAAGCAGCCGCCGAGCCGTCGGCAGGTCCGGTCTGATGGGAGGTGCCAGCACATGTCACGCAGGGTAGCGGTCACGGGCATAGGAGCAGTGTGTGCCCTCGGAGTCGGAGCCGATCTGGTGTTCGACAAGCTGCTTGCGGGCGAATCCGGAGTGCGACCCATCACCGCGTTCGACGCATCCGCGTACAGCACCCGGTTCGCTGGGACCCTCGACGAGTGGGACCCATCGCCATGGCTGGATACGAAGGAGGCGCGGCGCTTGTCTCGGTTCCAGCAGTTCGCGCTTGCCGCCGCCGATGAGGCGCTCGCACAGTCCGGCCTCGTGATCGACGAGCGCAACGCGGACCGGGTCGGGGTCATCGTCGGCTCAGGCATCGGGGGTCTGCACGCCCTTGAAGAGCAGCACTCCGTCTTGCTGGAGCGCGGCCCGTCTCGCGTCAGCCCGTTCCTCGTCCCGATGATGATCGTGGATCTGGCCGCAGGCCACATCTCAATCCGCTACGGAGCCAAGGGCATCAACTACGCACCGGTCTCCGCGTGCGCGACCGGGAACCACGCCATCGGCGAAGCCGCCGAGGCCATCCGTCGCGGAGCAGCAGATGCGGTCATCTGCGGCGGGTTCGACTGCGGCGTGACCCCGCTCGGCCTCGCCGGGTTCTGCGCGGCCCGTGCGCTGTCGACGCGCAACGACGACCCATCTGCGGCATCGAGACCCTTCGATGCGGGGCGTGACGGCTTCGTGATGGGAGAGGGCGGCGGCATCCTCATTCTCGAGGAGTGGGAAAGCGCCGTATCGCGCGGTGCGGACATCCTCGCCGAATTGGTCGGTTACGGCGCGACCGCCGACGCATACCACATGACCGCACCTGCACCCGATGGTTCGGGCGCGAAACGGGCTATGTCGGAGGCGCTCGCACAGGCAGGGATCGATCCGGGCGACGTGTCGTACATCAATGCGCACGGCACCTCGACGCCCCTCGGCGACATCGCCGAGACGCAAGCCATCAAGGCGGTGTTCGGCACCGACGCGCCACCCGTCTCCTCGACCAAGTCGATGACCGGGCACCTGCTCGGCGGGGCAGGCGCGCTGGAGGCGGTCGTGTGCGTCCAGGCGATCCGACGCAGCGTGGTGCCGCCCACGATCAACTACGAAGACCCCGATCCCGAGTGCGACCTGGACTACGTCCCGAACGTCGCGCGCGAGCTTCGCGTCGAGACCGCGCTGTCGAACTCGTTCGGATTCGGCGGTCACAACGCATGCCTTCTCTTCGCAAGGCCGTGAGCAGGGCAGAGGATATCCTTCGTGCCGTCGAAGAGACGGTCGGGTATTCGTTCGCCGACCGCAGCCTGTTGCAGGCCGCGCTGACGCACCCCTCGTACGCTGCCGAGCACGCTGGAGCCCAAGACTACGAGCGGCTGGAGTTCCTTGGAGACGCCGTATTGGGACTGATCGTTGCTGAGGCGCTCTACCAGGCCCTCCCAGAGTCGAACGAAGGCGATCTGACACGTCGCAAGATAGCAGCGGTCTCCGGGGCCCGTCTCTCCAGATCTGCAGAGGAGCTGGGTCTGAGCGACGCCATCGCGCTGGGTCATGGAGAGGGCGCTCACGGGCGTCGCGCCCGGTCGATCCTCGAGAATGTGGTGGAGGCCTTGATCGGAGCCGCGTATCTCGACGGCGGTCTGGCGGCCGCGCGGACCGTGGTCTTCCGGCTTCTCGGAGACCTCGCGACACCGTTCGAACCGCCCCGCGATTCGAAGTCCGCCCTCCAGGAGTACACCCAGGCCCACGGCCTCGGGCTTCCTGAGTACCGTGTCGTCGACTCCTCCGGGCCGCCCCACGACCCGCGGTTCGCAGTCGAAGTGTTCGTAGCCGGGCGGCTCGTGGCGCGCGGGTCAGGACGGTCGAAGCAGCAGGCCGAGAAGGCAGCAGCATCTGCAGCGCTCGGCGCATTCGA
>JAOAFY010000081.1 GCA_026416035.1 Coriobacteriia bacterium
ACGGCGCGGTTGATGCTGATGCCGTGGCGCGCGAGCACTCGTATCGCGAGCGCGTGGATCATGCCGCCGCAGCTCTTGTGCCGGGGAAGGGGCGCAGCGTCGACCAACAGCACCGGCCCGGCCGCAGATGCGCGCATCGCAGCCATGACGCCTGCAGGGCCGGCGCCCACGACGACTGTGCGGTAGGAGCCTTTGGGCGGGACGTGCGCGACGGTTCGGAGCACTCGGTCTCCCTGTGGTGGTCGGAGAGGATCGGCGGCTGCGGCACGCCGCATCGAATGGTACCGTATGCACGTCCGGCTTCAAGCGGGAAGCGAGGTACGAATGGGTGGATGCTGGTCGGCACGCGGGTGCGATGACGAGCTGCAGTCCCGCTGCGCCCACGCGAGCGTCGCGACGGAGAAGTGCCCGGCCGAGTGCTACTACGCGAAGTGCCCGCTCCCTCAGCACCGCGTGACCTCGGATCCCGCGATGATCTTCGACCCGGAGGTCGACAGGGCCGCTGCGATGAAGGACGTCTGCCTTAGCTGCGAGTTCTTCTTGCGTCGCGGCCCGCGGCTCTCCCGTCTCAGCAAGGATGCGTAGGGAGCCGGCAGCGAACGAAGCGCTGGCGGAGGCGCTGAGGAGCTACGCACGGACGCTTGCGGCCGCAGGGGTCGTGCAGACCGGCGGGGCCTTCACGGACCTGCCTGAGGCCGATCGCTTCGTAAAGACGCGTGCAGAAGCGTTCCTCATAGGAGTGCTGTTCACGCAAGGCATCCCGGCGGAGCGTGCATGGGCTGCCCCGTGGCTGCTCGCTCAGCGGCTCGGCCACTTCGACCTGGGGCGTCTGGCCGTCGAGCGCGAGCGCGTGGCCCGCGCCATCGCCGCGCCGCCCGCGCTGCACAGGTTCGTGCGGACGCTGCCGGGATGGGTCTCAGCCGCAGCCGCACGCGTGATCGAAGATTACCGAGGGGACGCCGCTGCGATCTGGCCCGAAGGCACGCGGGTCGCTGAGGTCGCCGAACGGCTGCGGGCCTTCCAGGGCATCGGAGTGAAGAAGGCCGCGATGGCCACGGAGATGCTGGTGCGGCACCTCGGAGTGCGCCTGACCGGCCTCGAGGACGGATGCGTGGCGTACGACGTCCACGTCCGGCGTGTGTTCCTGCGCTCCGGTCTGGTGGTGCGTGACTCGGTCGTCGAGGTGGCTTCTGCCGCCCGCTCAGTCGAGCCGGGCGATCCCGGGTCGCTCGACTTGGCTGCGTGGCTCATCGGGCGGCAGCACTGCAGGCCGTCTGCGCCTCGCTGCGACCAGTGCCCCCTCGCGGGACCGTGCGCACGGCTCGTGTCGTTGCGACCGGACGGCGTGGGCGTCCGTCGCTAGCCGAGGTCGTGGAACACCAGCCCCGTGGGCAGCTTCGGGTGGAAGTACGTCGACTTCTGGGGCATGGTCTCACCGGCGAGAGCGACCGCCTTGAGCTGGTCGATCCGCGTGGGTCTCAGGATGAACGCGACGTCGCCGCCCGGAACTTCGAGCGCAGCGTCGGCGTCCTTCACGAATGACAGGCGCTCGAGCGTCTCTGGGTTGTCCGGATGGATGCCGAGGAGCGGACGCAAGACGAGCTCCTGGAGCACGGAGACGTCGAGCGACTTCCAGTGGGGGGATGCCGGCAGCGGGATGACCGCATCGAGGTCCACGTCGGCTCTTAGGACGGCCAGATACGTCTGTTCTCGACCGAACGCAACGACGAACGCGGGTGCGTCGATCGTCTCAAGCGATCCGAGATCGTCAGGGTGGATGGGCGAGACGGCGAAGCGCGCCTCCAGCGCACCGAGGAACCTCGCATGGTCGAACGTGCCTTCGGCACGCGCGACGCGGTGGGTCGCCATGACGGTGAGATCCGGGTCGTCCATGTTCACGAGCGCCATCAGCACGAAGTCGTATGCGGGGTCCCGGGGAGCAACACCGGCTGCCGCATCGGCCGCCCTGCGCTCGTCGCGGTAGGCAAGGGCAACTGTGTACCTGTGGTGTCCATCTGCGATGAACACTTGCTTCTCGGCGAGCACCTGCTGCAGGGCTGCCACCGCACGGCGATCGGTGACGGCCCAGACGCGGGCGAGCGTGCCGTCGTCGCCGCGGGCCTCCAGGAGAGGATCGCCGGAAGCCGCTGCGACAAGAAGGCTGTCGACTTCGCCGGACCGGTCCGAGTACAGGCCGAACACGGGGCTGAGGTTCGCCGCCACGGCGCGGGTCAGCGCAAGCCGGTCCGCGATCGCCTTCGGGAGCGTGCGCTCGTGCGGCACGATGACGCCCTCTTCGAAGGCGTGCAGCCGCACAGCGGCCAGGAGCGCGCGACGCGACGCCGCTCCGCCCGCCTGCTCCCAGGACTGCTCGAGCAGGTAGAATGCCGGCTGCTCGTGCTTGACGAGGATGCCGCTTCCGCGCCAGGCACGCCACGTCTCCGCTGCACTCAGGTAGCGGTTGTCGGGAGCGTCGGGGTCTGCCGGGCCATCCGGAAGGTCGATCGCCACGATGTTGTGCGGGTCGCGCTTGATCAGCCGCGCACGCATCTGCTCGTCCACCACGTCGTATGGCGGAGCGATGAGCCGCGTGATGTCAGGACCGAGGTCGCGGGCGTACGTGATCGCGGCGAACGGGCGAACGTGCGGCATCGGGGTTCCTTTCGAGGCTCAAGCGGTACGCGAAGTCTACCCGAGGAGGGCTTTGAACGCCAGGAACGCTGCCATCCCCACGAGCGTTGCGCCGAGGAAGCTGCGGGTCTTGGCGAAGGTGGCGGCTGTCGGGAGCGCGGCGAGCAGGTATGGGTTCGCGATCGTGGTCTGCCAGACTCCGTCGGGACGCATGACTTCGACGGCGACGAGGGACGCCATGACTGTCACGGGAACGAAGGACAGCCAGCGGGCGACCGGCTCCGGTATCCGTGTCCGCGACACTGCCGCCATCGGCACGAATCGCAAGAGGAAGTTCACCGCGGCCATGCCTGCGATCACGGCCCACACGACACCGTCGTTGGTCACGCAGACCTCCATGCGGCGTAGGCCGCGCCGACGACGGCGCCCACGATGATGCCCCAGGTGCCGGGCAAGACCGCTGCGGCTGCCAGCGCGATGCCTGCAGCGGCGACGGCCGCTTCCGCGTGCCGGCGGCTCTCGATCTGCCCCACGAGCAGTGCAGTGAACATGGCCGGCATGGCGAAGTTCGATCCGAAGCGCGATGGGTCCGCGATGGAGCCTGCGGCGGTCGCGCCTACTGCGGTGCCGCTCACCCAACCCAGCCACGCGACCGCTCCGACTCCGGCTGCGGACAACGCATCCAGCGTCCCTCCGCGGGCGTCAGCGGTGTTCACCGCGAACGTCTCGTCGGTGAGGGTGAACGCGAGCAGGGGCCGGAGGGGGGATTGCGAGGCATCGATCGACGGCGCCAGCGCGGCGCTGAAGAGCACATAGCGGAGGTTCACGATGGTCGTGGCTGCGAGTGCAGCGAGCGCGTCCCCGCCTGCAGCGAGCGAAGAGAGCGCGATGAACTGGCCAGCGCCTGCGAGAGCCGTCGCTGAGCAGATCACAGCCTGCGCTGCGGAGAAACCCGCCTTGCGTGCGAGCACTCCGAACGCGAGGCCGACCGGCACGTAACCGAGCAGGATCGGTGTGCCGAGCCGCACACCGCGCAGGAGGCGCACGAAGACCGCACGGTCGGTGCTGCGGCCGTCAGACGTCGGAGGAAGCATGCCGCTCATCCTAGCACACGACAGGCGCCGCTCCAGTCGCGGTACAATCAGAAGTGACGAGGAGGTCGTTGTGGAGTTCTCGCTCATATGTCCGCGCGATGGGCAGGTCGAGCTCGGGCTGGAGGACGTCTCCGCCGTCGTGTTCCACGACCCATCGACGTGCGACGTCGTGTTCATCTGTCCGCACTGCGGATCGGCATTGCGTGCCACCGTCAAGGTGCCGCATCTGTTCCGCATCGCGATCGAGCTCGCCCGCCTCGGCGAGATCCAGGCGACCATCGAGGTCTTGGCCACGGGGGACGACGAGAGCCCGGCGAGCGAGGAAGTCGAGCCCGCAGACGCTGGTCGCGAGCACGCTGTCGAGGCGTACTGCGAGTACTTCCGTCGTCAGCTCGCGCGGGTGCGCTGCGTCGAGGACTTCTTGGCCGAGGTCGACGCCGGTCAGTACCAGCCGTAGTACCCGCTTCGTCTCTTGCGTTGCGTCGCCCTGACCACGAGCGCCGCGGCGGCTCCGGCGAGGAAGCCTCCGATGTGCGCGAACCATGCCACTCCGCCTCCCGCGACCTGGGCGCCGAGGGATGCAACGCCGTTGCCGAGCTGCAACAGGAACCAGAAGCCGATCACGAGGAATGCTGGCAGGCGCGCCACCTCGAGGAAGAAGAAGACAGGGATCAGCGTGACCACGGTCGCTCCCGGGTAGAGGACCAGGTACGCCCCGAGCACGCCCGCAACCGCGCCGCTCGCACCGACGACCGGGATGTCGACCGGGCCGGTCGCCGCGACCTGTGCGAGGGCTGCGGCAGCTCCAGCGGCGAGGTAGAAGCCGACGAACGCCGCCGTCCCCATCCGATCCTCGACGTTGTTGCCGAAGATCCAGAGGTACAGCATGTTGCCCAGGACGTGGAGCCAGCCTGCGTGCAGGAACATGGAGGTGAACACGCTGGCGATCGCCACCGTGGTCAACGGCGCTGAGAGCACTCGGCTGGGTACGAGCGCGAAGCGGGCGAGGAACGTCTGCAACGACGCAGGATCCAGCGATCGTTCGTAGAGGAACACCGCGATGTTGAGCGCGATGAGCACCACCGTCGCCAGTGGGAAGGACCGGGTTGGGTTCTCGTCACGGATAGGTATCACGGGGCTCCTCGCGGGATTCTGGTACGATGATGCGTGGCGCATTGTACCGCGCCCGTGCTTTTCGTGCCTGCCGCACATACCGTGCAAAAGGAGGAGCCGTATGTGGGTCTGCATCGGAGCCATCGGGCTCTTGGCGCTGGTCGCGGCATTCGCAGCGATCGGCATCTACAACCGGCTTGTGACGCTGCGCAACAGGATCGACAATGCGTGGTCGCAGATCGACGTGCAGCTGCGCCGGCGCTACGACCTCATCCCGAACCTCGTGGAGACCGTGAAGGGCTACGCCGCCCACGAGCGCGAGACGCTCGAGCAGGTCATCGCCGCCAGGAGCGCAGCGATGAGCGCGCAGACGGTCAAGGAGCACAGCGACGCGGAGAACATGCTGACGGGCGCCCTGAAGAGCCTGTTCGCTCTCGCTGAGGCGTACCCGGACCTCAAGGCGAACCAGAACTTCTTGATGCTTCAGGAGGAGCTCGCCGGCACCGAGTCCAAGATCGCGTACGCGAGGCAGTTCTACAACGATTCGGTGATGACGTACAACACCGCCATCCAGGTGTTCCCCTCCAACGTCATCGCGGGAATGTTCGGGTTCCGCGAGCGTGAGTACTTCGAGATCGAAGAGGCTGCTCGCGAACCTGTGGCCGTGAAGTTCTAGACGCGACCGATGTACGACCAGATATCCGCCAACAAGCGCCGGACGGCGCTGCTCATCGTCGTCTTCTTCGCGCTCGTGATCGCCATCGGCTACGTCTTCGGTCAGGCGTTCGACATCGGCTATGGCGGTGTGGCGGTCGCGTTCGTCGTCGCCATCGCGATGACCTGGGGTTCGTACTGGTACTCCGACCGCATCGTGCTGGCGCTCAGCCGAGCCCGGCCGGTGGATGGCGATCGCGAACCGTACCTCGTCAACACCATCGAGGGGCTGGCGATCGCCGCGGGACTTCCCGTTCCGCGCGCCTACGTGATCGACGATCCTGCCCCGAATGCGTTCGCGACCGGCCGCGATCCCGAGCACGCCGCCATTGCGGTCACGACGGGACTGCTCGAAAAGCTCGACCGCTTGGAGCTCGAAGGGGTCATCGCGCACGAGCTGTCGCACATCAAGAACCGCGACACCCTCGTGCAGACCCTCGCCGCGGTGCTGGCGGGTACCGTGGTGCTGGCCTCCGACTGGATGCTGCGGTCGTTGTGGTGG
>JAOAFY010000082.1 GCA_026416035.1 Coriobacteriia bacterium
CTCGACGAGGTCGTCGCCACGGAGCGCAAGGCGGTACGCGGCGATGCTGTCGAGCATGACGACCGTGCGCCCTTCGCGCGACACCGCGTCGACGACAAGCGCCGCCAGCTCGTCGCTCGAGACCTGCAAGGGCTCGACGGTCTGCACCAGAAGACTGCTGGAGGCGAGCGCCGCGTCCATCGGCATGCCGAGGCCTGAGCAGCGCGCGCGCAGCGTGGCGAGAGACTCTTCAAACGCGAACAGGATGGCCTTCTCCCCCCGCGACACCGCCCCCATGAGGAACTGCATCCCAAGCGTGCTCTTGCCCACCCCGCTCGGTCCGCTGATCATCGTCACCAGACCGCGCTCGATGCCGCCGGCAAGCAGCTGATCGAGCTCTGGGACGCCTGACGGTATCAGCTCCGGCGCGAACGGGCGCTCGTACGCCCCAGGCACGAGCCGCGGATACACCCGGATGCCTCCGTCCGCGATCACGAACGCATGACGGCCGGTCCGTTGCTTGCCTCCGCGGAGCTTCTCCACCTGCACGGTCCTCAGCTCGGCATCGACCTCGAGCGTGATGGTGCCGTCGGCCAGGAAGCACAGGTCGTAATCGTACGACTGTTGGATGGCCTCTGAGACGAACAGGACGGTGGCACCGGAGCCCGTCAGGTAGCGGACGAACGAGTCCACTTGCCGGCGAAACGCGTACGGATTGGTGGCGTACATCCTGAACCGCGTCATGGAGTCCACGACCACGCGCCTCGGCTTCAGGCGTTCCACCGCCTCGATGATGCGCGCCGTCGTGGGGCCGCGCTCGACCTCGGCCGGGGAGAACAGGTCGTACGCCTGATCCTCGGCGAAGGACTCCGGCAGCGCGCTCAAGTCCAGGACCTCGACGCCACCGAGGTCGACGCCGGCTGCCGCTGCATCCGCCCGGTACTGCTCCTCGCCCTCTTCGAGCGAGATCGCGAGCGCCGGCTCCCCAGCACGAACCCCTTCGGCGAGGAACTGCTGGCAGAAGGTGGTCTTCCCCGTGCCGGGTCCTCCGCGAACGAGGTAGCTGCGCTCGGGAATCAGCCCTCCCCCGAGCAGCTCGTCGAGACCTGGCACCCCGCTCGGAATCCGTCGCGCGCTCACCGGAGCACCTCCCCGTGCACATCGTCGGTGACTGACGTATACCCCCCCCGCGCGTGCTCAGGTACATCAGACCGAGGCGTCCCGTGGAGCCGCACCGGGTATACTCGGCCTGCGGGGCGATCGTGGGGAGGATGCGATGCGCCGTCTCGGTCTGGCGCTTCTCGCGCTTGCGCTGTGCGCGAGCGCCACTGCGTGCACGCTCAAGTCCTGCTCGGATGGCGGCAAGACGGGCGGCGGACAGCACGACGCTGAGACGACCGTCGAGCTGCGGGGCTCGAAGCCCGTGCGTTTCGTGCACGGCGGCGAGACCCATACCGCCCGGCTCCTCAGGGTCGAGGGCGGCTCGGCTGAGGTCGAGGTCTCGTCGTCGCCTGTGGTGCTCGTCCTGACGGAAGGCGCATCCGTCGCGGCCGACCTCGACGGAGACTCCCTGCCCGAAGCTGCCGTCGGGGCCGCCTCGGTCGAGCCTCGGCGTGTGACGATGACGGTCTCGAACCTGGACACACCTGCGTACGACGAGACCGGGTTCGAGACCACGGGCGGGGTCGCGCCTGCCGGTATGCACGACTGGCAGATGATCGACCCTGCGGGCGTCGGGCTGGACGACGGGGGCGTCCTGCTGCTGTACGCTGGCGGGCCGGGACGTTCGGTCTTCTGGGAGCGGTACCGGGCCGACGGCACCCAGCCTCGCGCTCCGCGATTCGAGGGAGGACGGCTCGCGTGGCCGCGGCTGAAGGCCGGGCAGGGCGACGTGCTCGACCCCATCGACGCGGTACGCATCGGCGGCTCGCTCGTCGTGTCGTTCCGCTCGGGCAAGGCGGTGTGGCTCGCACGCTACGACCTGGCGTCGCTCGCCCCCGAAGGGCCTCCCGTGTTCGCCTCGGCCTCGCGGGACCACGCCGGGTTGGCCACCGACGGGGCCAAGCGCGTGTGGCTCGTCGGAACCACGCCGACCAACTCGGGGCCGCGCGCAAGCGCCGCCGTCAGCATCACCGAGTTCGCGCACGGCAAACCCCCGATCATGCGAACCGCCTTCGCCGTGACGTCGCCGCCTGGCGGCAATCGCGACTGGGCGTGCGACCTCGCGTACGACGCGCGCACCGGCCGCCTGGCAGCGCTGTACGTGCGCGTCTCGCGCGCGGACGCGCGGAACGCTTCCTTGCGGCTCGCGGTCGTCGATCCGAAAGCGGAGCGGACGCTCGAAGACCTCGAAGTCGCGCGGCTCGACATCACCCAGGGCGTGGGGTCAGCACCCGCTGTCGGCGCAGCAGGCGGGACCGCCCTCGTGTTCTGGCTCGCGGGCGGCACCCCGATCCAGCACCTGGCTGCCGTCGACCTCGCCCAGGGATCGGTTCGAAAGAGATGGGACGGAACGGGGCGCGGCCGGGGCGCCTTCCAAGACTTCATCGACGACGCCGACACCGACTTCGTCGCGTTCGGGAGCGGCCTCGCGCTGCTGTACCCGGACCGATCCATCGGAGGTCCCGACGCGCCGCTCCAAGACAGGTTCGCGCTCCAGCCGATCGGCCCTGACGGCCCGATCGGCGAGCGCCTCGTGCTCGACGGCGGCCAGCCGGTGCTTCCCGACCTTCTGTTCGATCCACCCCGTATCCGTGCGAATCCGGTCAAGGCGGTCTGCGGCTCGCCGTGTCTGCTCACGGGAGCAGTCACGAACCGCGGGAGCCAAGATGCTCGCGGGGTGCGGCTCGCCGTGACAGTGGACGGCAACGCCATCGGGACGCTCGACCTGGGCACCGTCAAGGCCGGAGACACGGTGACCTTCGCCAAGGTGTGGGACGTGCCGCCTGACTTTGCCGACGAGTCGGCGGAGGTGCGGTGCTCTCTGTCGAGCGACACTGCCCAGTACACCACTGGCAACGACGTCTGCACGGCGCGCGTGCAGGTGCGCCAGAAGGGCGTCGTGCAAGGACGGGTGACGGATGCGTCCGGGTTGGAGGACCGCACGTTCTGGGCGCCCGGGCTGGGCGGCGTGGCGGTGAGCTTCGGCGGCAAGACCGTGCTTACCGACGCCGCAGGCTTCTTCGCGATCGAGGAGGTCGACTTCGGGAGCGGGACGCTTACGGCGTCGAAGGACGGCTACAATCCTGTGTCGCTCCGAGTCGAGACCAGCCGCACCAAGCCCATCGCCTCGGTCGGAGTCCGCATGGACGACCACGGGAAGCTCACCATCAGGACCCTCGACGCAAGCGGCAAGCCCCTCCCCGGCGTCCAAGCTCTGCTCGTCGACCACGCCGTGCTCAAGACCACCGATGCGGACGGCGAACTGCTGCTCGACGCTCCGAAAGGCCGCTACCGGATCGCCTTCCGCAAGCAGGGCTATCGCAGGGTGCCGCCACAGGCATTCGAGGTCGTGCTCGGGCAGGAGCGCTCGGCTACGGTCACGCTGGAAGAAGCGACGACGGGCTCGATCGCCGGGCTGGTGGTGGGCCGCACCAGCGCTGGAGTGGCTGGGGCGTCGGTGACGGTGCGAAACGGTTCCGGCGAGGTAGCCGCCCAGTTGACGACCGACCAGGAGGGCCGCTTCGCGACCGGCGAGCTGCCCATCAAGCCTGACGCGCGCTACACCGTCACGGCCTCGGGCAACGGCATGGAGGTCACCGAGGCCGTCACGCTCGTCGGGGGCGAGGCGGTGCCGATCGTGGTGGAGCTCGTGCCGGGGCGCGGGACGCTGAAGGAGCGCGCGGCCACCGAGGGCTACACGTCGTGGATGATCAAGGCCGGCTGGCCTGGGTTCTTGGACGTGGGCGGCCAGTCGATCTACGTCTGGTTCGGCAACTATGCCATCCGCGTGTGCGCCCGATACTGGGACGGCAACCGCGACCTCGATGCGGTGTCCGTGTCGACGTGGGGCGGCACCTACGAGACGCACGTCACGAAAGGCGAGATCGAGTTCGACGTGAGCGGCGACGACCTCATCGGCGGGAAGCCGAAGCCTCTGCCCCCGCCCATGGCGAAAGCGACCGATGCGAAGGACCTTCCGTGGTGGAAGCGCGCCGGCAAGGCGGTCTACGGGTTCTACGAGGAGCACAAGGACGACTTCAATCTAGGCAAGGAGGTCATCCTCGGCGCAAAGAAGGTGCGCGACGCGTGGACGGACGACGACGAGTGGATCGTGCTCGGACAGGGCCCGGCGCTGCTCACCTGGAAGCAGGCGCTCGACGACTTCGACATGTCTCCCGAACTAGACTGGAGGCATCCGATCGAATCGGCGAAGAGCGTGAAGAAGGCCATCCCGACGAGCTTCGCGATCCCGATCGTGATCGGGGGCTCGAGCGTGCAGGACACGGCCGTGCGCGTCGACGGCATCGACGTCGTCGATTCTGAGTCCGGCGAGGTCGTGCTGAGCGACCGTCGCCAGTGGTACGACGACGACGACCCGGACGAGACGGGGTGCACCACGAAGACGCTGCTCGCCGACAGGCAGGGCATCGCCGCCGACCGCATCCGCGTGCTGGTGTGGGTGACAGTCCAGAAGCGGTACGCGGGCGACCTGACTGGCACCTGCTTCTACCAGCGACAGAAGCAGGTCGTCGTCTTCGAGCCGGGACGGGGAGCGATGCAGGCGTACGTCGCCCCGGGCGACACGTACCAAGATCCGTCGTGGTGGACCACCGCTCGGATCGCTGCCCTCGTAGGCGAGTGACTGGAGAGCGGGAGCCGCGGCCGACGCACGCACTGGCACCGCGCCGACCGCGGCTTCCGCTCTTTCAGCCGCCCAGCTCTCCTACTCGGACGATGGTGCTCGCGTCGCCTTGCAATGACTTGCGGGTGAGCACGAAGCGTTGCGGTTCGTAGCCAGACCACATCCACAGCTGCCAGGCACCATCAGCGTCAGCATCTGACTCGAGCAATGTGAACACCTCGCCCGTGTCGGGGTCGTACCCACGGATGCGCTGGCGGACCTCGACGCCCTGCGACGAGGGTCTGCGCTTGGCAGACAGGCTCTCGTACAGCAGGTACGGCCCTACGAAGACAGGATCGGCCCCGCCCTCTTCGAGGATGGCCGGGTCGCCGCTGAACGCCGCCACCAGCAGCCGTGTCACCGATGACTCGGAATCGGGCATCACCGTCCACGCCGCGCGGTCACCGTGGATCTTCGGAAGGTGGGAGACCTCCGCTTCGCCGTTTCCAAGGTCGAGAGAGCGCCTGATCGCTCCGGTCGCAGGATCGACCACGAGAAGGGTCTCGGCGCTCGACTCCTTCGACGCCAGCTCGCAGACAAGAAGCATCCCTTCGCTCTCCGACATGCTCGCGAAGTTCCGACGCGACTCGATCACGGTGCGCACAGCGCCGTCGGGAAGCTTCTTCGCCTTGATGCGCGCACCGCGCACAGTGCCCTCCTGTTTGGCATTTGGTGCGCTGTTCGTCATCCAGAACACCTCGTCGCCCATGACGACGAACATCGGGCGCCCTTCTATCGAGGTGATGCTTTCTGCCACGAGCACCGGCTCGCCTACTGCCAGCTTCTCAGCGTCCACCCGAGCCGCGTACAGCTTCCACTCGCACTCCAGGGGTGACTCCCGCTCGTCGCCTCGAAGCTCCTCCCACACGACCCAGGAATCCGAGCACTTCAGGCCGAGCACGCCGAACCGTTCCTTCCATCCCACCGCGTGCTCCCTGACGACGGCATGTCGCCCGCTGCGGAGGTCGAGCAGGACGACAGGCGCATCGGCGTACATCGTGGTGTCCGGCCCGGTCAACGCAGCCAACCGGGAACTCACGCCGCCAAGCTTGTGCAGACCGGGCAACCTGAACTCCCGCCAGCGCACGACGGGCGGCGGAGCCTCTGACGTCTGCACCTGTCTCTTATACACATCTGA
>JAOAFY010000083.1 GCA_026416035.1 Coriobacteriia bacterium
GCCGAGCGCATCTCGCAACCGCGCGATCATCGGGGCACGGGCACGCTCTCGAGGACGTCCGAGACGACCGCGTCCGTCTCCATGCCCTCGATCTCGACCTCGGGCCGAAGCAGGATCCGGTGACGGAGACCAGCCACGGCACATGCCTTCACGTCGTCAGGGGTGATGAACGTGCGGCCTGCCATCAGGGCGCGCGCCTTCGCGGACACGAGCACGCTCACTCCCGCGCGGGGGCTGGCGCCCAGGAAGACTGCCGGGTGCTCCCGCGTGGCCCGAACCACGGCGCTCACGTAGTCCAGCACTCCTTCGTCGACGACGACCGCATCGAGCGCGGCCCTCGCCTCCAGCACGTCCGCGCCGGAGGCGACCGCAGACAGCCCGATCGCCTCGAAGTCCGGCATCTGCATCCCGCCGGTGTGCCGCGCCAAGATCGCGCGCTCGTCGTCAGCAGGCGGATACCCGACGACCACCTTCTGGGCGAAGCGGTCGAGCTGGGCTTCCGGCAGCGGGTAGGTGCCCTCGTACTCGACCGGGTTCTGCGTGGCCACCACGAGGAACGGCGACGGCAGCGGGTGCGCCACGCCGTCGATGGTCACCGATTGCTCCTGCATCGCCTCCAGGAGTGCGGCCTGGGTCTTGGGAGGGGTCCGGTTGACCTCGTCCGCGAGCACGATGTTGGCGAAGATGGGTCCACGGCGCAGGTAGAACTCCTGACGCTCCGCGTCGTACACGTTCGTCCCCACGACGTCTGCGGGCATCATGTCTGGCGAGAACTGGATCCGCTTGAACGAGACGTCGAGCGCACGGGCCACCGCACGCGCGATCAGCGTCTTCGCGGTTCCCGGCACCCCTTCGATCAGCACGTGTCCGCCGGTGATGACGCCGACGAGCAGTGCATCGACGACCTCGGTCTGGCCCACCACCGCCTTCGCGACTTCCCTGCGCACCGCCTCTGCGAGCCGTACGACCTTCGAAGCGTCCGCCATCTACCGCTCGACCTCCCGTCGTGCCGCTGCCACGAGGCGCGCCGCCTCGCGGAACTCGTCTTCCGGTATCGTATCGCGCGCCAGCACAGCCTCGGCTCGGGCAAGCGCGTCTGCTGCAGTTCGGTGACGCCGGGCGCCCGCTGCAGGCGAGCCGTACCGCCGGGCAAGCGCACGCACGAGCCCGTCGTGCAGCGTCGTGAGCGCCTCCCGGCGTGCCCCTGCGCGCCGGTAGAGCGCCGCGAGCGCCTCGATGTACGCCAGTCCGCGTGCCTCCGGCTGCCTCACGGGTGCGACCGGCGGCCCTGTCCGCCGTCCGACGCCTATCAGCATCAGGGCGATGCCAAGCCCGGCGAGCACGACCGCCGCCTGGCCGCCCGGAGCGAGGTGCTCGAAGGCGCTGCCGCCTCGCGCGAACCCCTGGTGGTACTCGTCGAACCACACCGGCTGACGACGCCCGAACACGCGGAGCGCGAGAAGCGCGTTGTCGGCCTGCGCGATGTGCTCGTTCGTCAGAAGCCCGGCGTCTGCGAGCCACACGACCTCGCCGTCATCGACGCGCGCCACCAGCACGAGCGCGCCAGCGTCATCTCCAAGCACGCGCACCCACCGCGGGTCTCCTGGCAACACGCGTCCGGTCTCGGCCGCGACGCTTCGGACCCCTTCCGTCAGCGGCGTCTGCACGAGGGGCCTGACCTCGCCTGCCACGCCACGCGCCACAGCCGCAGGCAGATCGAGGGCGTCGAGCACCTTGAGGCCGGCGTCTCCTGCCAAGACGAGCGTCCCGCCCGCCCGGACCCACCCTGCAAGCCGCCGTACGTGCTCGGGGGCGAGGTCGACCTGCAGAGGCGCGTCGCCCGCGACCACGAGGGCGCCTGACGCGGGAAGCTCGTCGATGCGCCGGAGCGGCCGGACGTCGACACCGGACTCGTCGAGGTAGCGGTAGAGCACCCTCAGCCCTTCAGGCGCGGAGCTGTAGATGCTCGGCACGGGGATGCGCTCGCTCGCCCGGTTGAAGGCAGCCGAGACGGCGAAGGCGTACAGTCCGATCACGGCCAGCGTGACGGCGAGTGCAACGGCGAGCACGGGGTCGATGTCGAGCCGCCGCTTCATCGCCGCGCCCCCGCTACGGTCTCGAGCTCGATGTACGAGCACCTGGCGGCCGCATACCCGTCGGGACCTGGATCCCGGTGACCGTACCACGCCGGCTCGAACACTCCGGCGAGAGCAGCCAACGCTGGGTGTGCATGGGGGGCACGCTCGGCGAGGTCGTGAAGGATCTCGGAGGTCGTGCGCGTTCTGGTGACCGGAAGCACGCCTCGCTCGACGAGCGACCGCGCCGCTCCGCCGAACAATGCCCGCACGGCCTCGCGGAACCGCCCCTCATCCGCCGCTGCATCGGCGTACGCGAGCGCATCGGCAGGAAGGTCGCGAGCCGCTTCCACGACCGGTGCTCCTGCCTCCGGCTCGCCTTCACGACGGCCACGCCGACCTCGGGCTGGCCGCCCGAGCAGCGCGCTCAACACGCGCCACACCAGCCATGCCGTCACCAGGCCGCTGAGGGCCAGCACCACGTAGTACAGCGCGGCGAAGCCCTTCGACGCGGCTTCCGAGCCAAGCCAGCGAGCCAAGAAGCGGTCGAACAGCTCCTGCAGGCGCTTCTGGAGGTCTCGCAAGATGCGCTGCGCCTCGCTCCCGCTGGCCAGGCCCTCTTCCGCCATGATGCGCTCAAGCAGCGCAGGGTCGTGCGCGATCGCCGCCGGCCCGTCGGTCTTCTCCAGAGACGCCAGCGAGCCGAGGTGCGCGGCGAGGTCTTCCGCCGCTGCCTTCCGATCAGAGGGAGTCTTGGCGTCGCGAAGCCGGCGGGCGAGCGCGACGCCGTCCTCGTCGCCCGCCTGGGCGAGGACGGGCTGCACCTCATCCGCGACCCGGGCGGCCTCACGTCCGTCCAGTTCGCCCGCCCGCGCCAGCGCCCGGAGCGCATCGCCGAAGACCCGCTGCGAAGCCGCCGGGGCAAGACCCACACCGAGCGCGACGACGAGCGCCGTCAGCGCAGCGACGAGCGCAGGCGATGGCGCGAAGCGTCTCATTTCCTTCGTTCCGCGAGACGGCGCGCCCGGATGATGATGTCCATGCCTTCCGAGCGTGCCCGCACGTCGGTGTACAGCGCAAACGTCGCGAGCGGAGCGAACGGGGCGACCAACGTCATCGCGCCCGCGAGCACGATGCCTTCGACGATCTTCCATGCAAGCGGCGTCTGCTGGAAGACCGCCTCGGGGTTCTGCACAGCCGCCACGATCTGCCGGACGATGAGCGGCGAGGCCAGCGCCCCCTCGAACAGCGTGGTAAGCAGCGCGACGAAGACCACGAGACGCAAGATGCGCCCGAGGTGTGGTCGGGCAAGCTCGACCGAACGCTTGATGGCCTTGGCGGTGTCGACGCGCTCCAGCACGCTGATGGCCGCTGCCAGCGACAGAAGCGCCCACGCCACCAGGCCGCCCAAGAACAACGCGACGAAGCTCAAGACCGCCGCGATCTGCACGAGGATGCCCACGAGCCAGCTCGTGAGCAGGTACCAGCCATAGCGAGGCAGACCCTCTTTGAGGAACGTCCGGACATCCGTGACGCGCTGCTGCATCATCCTGGGGGCGGCAGCGATCACGCACGTGTCCAGGTAGGCTCGGCCGAAGAGCATCAGCCACGCTCCGGCCATCACGGCACCGTAGCCCAACAGCACCTCGTACGGCAGCGCCGGCCCGGACACCCCCGGTGATGCCGCGACTACCTCGAAGAACGTGCGAAGGTACAGCTCCTGTCCGATGCCGACGAGGAGCGCTGCGGGGAAGACGCTTACGAGCGCCGCGAGCAGGATCGGGCGGGCGTTCGCGCGGTACATCGCGATCGCGTCGTCGATCAGCGCACCCGTCCCCCGCGGACGCACCTCCATCACGCAG
Source organism: Coriobacteriia bacterium (assembly GCA_026416035.1). Lineage (GTDB taxonomy): Bacteria > Actinomycetota > Coriobacteriia > Anaerosomatales > Anaerosomataceae > Parvivirga. The sequence continues at coordinate 3,938 of JAOAFY010000083.1, forward strand.
CTCCCCCCGCATCCGCCAGCGTCACCTCTCCGGCCGTGACCGGGATGACGCCTGAATCCGTCCGCACGAGCAGGCGGCCCGCGCCGTCGACGCCGGTCGCCTCTCCGCGCGCGACGACGGCGCCTGTCGCGTCCCGCACGGTCACCTCGCGGCCCGTCAGCAGGTGGAAGCGCCCGTATCTCTCCGCCAGACCAGCAAACCCTGCGCGGACGAACTCGCGGTAGACCCCAGCGATACCGTCGAGCGCAAGCGCCGCGACCTCTGCAGGCGAGGCAGGCAGCACCTCATCGAGGGTAGCCACATCAAGGGCGAGACCGGAAGACCGGCGGACGTTGATGCCGCAGCCTGCGACGATCCACTCGACTCTGTCGGGTTCAGCGGACATCTCAAGGAGCACGCCTGCAACCTTGCGCATCCCAAGGTACACGTCGTTCGGCCACTTCAGCATGACGGGCGCTCCTGCAGCGTGCAGCGCCGAAGCGATGCCGAGCGAGCAGACGAGCGCAAGCGGGGGAGCATCAGTAGGCGAGATGCTGGGACGAAGCAGCACTGAGAAGTACGCGCCTCCGCGGGGCGACAGCCACTGCCGTCCCATCCTCCCACGACCCGCCGTCTGCTCGCCAGCGACCACGACCGTCCCCTCAGGCGCCCCAGATGAGGCGAGCCGCCTGCAGTCGTCGTTCGTGGAACCGGTGACCGCGGCGCCCTCCACGCGGCTCCAGAAGGGATCCGAGAGCCGCCGCTCCACCTCCACCGGGAGAAGGCCGTCGGGAAGCGATGCGAGGCGGTAGCCCCTCCTGGTGGCGGACTCGATGCCGTATCCGAGCGAGCGCAGGGCCTCGACGTTCTTGGCGACTGCAGTCCTGCTGATGCCAAGCGCACCCGCGATCCGCTCGCCGGAGACGAATCCGCCGTCTGCGGCGGCGAGCATCGCGACGACCTCAGCCCTGCGGCTCCGCATCCCGGCCGGCCTCCTCCTCCGCCTGCTGCGCCAACGCGGCGACCTTCGCCTTCAGGTACCTACGCCGCCCCATCAGCAGCGCTGCCACCATCCCGACAAGCAGCACCAGGCCTGCCCAGGTGATGTTGCGCGCGATCTCGAGAGCCACCTCGAAATTCTCGCCGAACACGCGGCCCAGCACCACCATGAGCGACGTGTATGCGAGCGCCCCGGCGAGCGTGTAGAGCTCGAACAGCGCGACGCGCATCTTCGATGCGCCAGCGATCACTGGCACGAAGTTCTTGAACACCGCCGCGAACCGCGCGATGAGCACGGTCTTCGGGCCGTGCCGAGCGAAGTACTCCTCGGCGGCCAAGATGCGCTCTTCGTCCACGAACCGGCCGCCGTACCGCTCCAGCGCCTGTCGTCCGCCTCGCCTCCCGAAGAAGTACGAGATGTTCGAGCCCGTGATCGTCCCGAGCACGGAGCACAGCCCGACCAGACGCCAGTCCAGGTGGCCCTTGACGGTCAGGAACCCAGCGGCCATGACGATCGTCTCCCCTGGCGTGAACGAGCCGATCACGAAGAGGTTCTCGACGATCGTGAACATGAACACCAAGAGGTAGCCCCAGCTGTCGAGCAGCGAGAGCACCCAGTCGAGCGGTGCGATGCCGGTATGCGGGGTCAACTCTCGTCCTTCACCGGAGAACGTCCGTGCATCCACTGCGCCCAGTCTGACGCGCGCGGGAACATCGTCGCACATCCGATGAGCGAGAAGCCGAGCGTCAGGTACAGATCGAGCGCCGAACGCGTCATCGGCACCAGCATTGCGCCGACGATGCTCGGCGCCACCGCCGACCACGCCAGCTCGCGCGAGAGCCGCCGAACACCGCTAAATGGGTCGCCGCCGTGCGGCTTGGGGACCTCCCGCGTC
>JAOAFY010000084.1 GCA_026416035.1 Coriobacteriia bacterium
AGATGTGTATAAGAGACAGCCTCAGCAGCATCGCTGTCGATGGTGATGCCGCACCCGGTTCCCCAGGCGGCCGAGCCGTCGCGACCCACCTCCAGCGTGCGTATCAGCACCGACGAATCGATCTCCCCGCGTCGTGCGGCCACCACGGAGCCGCAGTAGGCCCCGCGTGGGCTCGCCTCGAGGCCCGCGATGATGCGCATGGCAGCGAGCTTGGGTGCGCCCGTCACCGACCCGCACGGAAAGAGCGCTTCGAGCACCGCTTCGAGCGGGGCGTCAGGTGCGAGCAAGCCGCGGACGCCAGACACCATCTGCCAGCAGTACGGCGTCGGCACGACCGCTTGACGCGGACGGACCACGACCGAGCCGGGGATCGCCACCCGTCCGACGTCGTTGCGCTCCAGGTCGACGATCATCGCATGCTCCGCGCGCTCCTTGGGGTCGTCGGCGAGGCCGGCGGCGAGCGCCTCGTCGGCCGATCCGTCCCTGCCCCGTGGCCGCGTGCCCTTGATCGGCCAGACCTCGAGCGTCGTGGCGTCTCCCGCGTCGCGCAGTCGCACGAACCGTTCGGGCGAGACGGAGGCGAGCAAGGGACCGTTCGGCACCGAGATGAACGCGGACATCGGCGCCGCTGCGCGGGCGAGGAGCGTGGCGAACGCCGAGGCGGGGTCGCACGCGAGCGTGCCCGTCACGCGAGCGGTCAGGTTGGCGACGTAGACATCGCCTGCCAGGATCGTCTCCTGCAACCGCCGCACTGCCCCGCAGAACTCCTCCTCGCCTGAGTCTGTCGCTGCACCGGCGATGAGCGGGGCGTCGTGGCGCAGCGGTCGGGCATCCACGGGCAGCTCGACGGGTTCCAGCAGGTCGAAGACGAGCGCGGCCGGCGGGCCGTCGTACGGAAGCACGGCGAGCGCGGCCTGGCTGATGCCGTCCCCGCGGAACACAGCGTCGAGCACCCGCGCCACCTCAGGAACGGTCCGAGCTTCGAGAACCCTTCGCGGCCGCCGGCCGATCAGCCAGAGGCCGCCGAACCAGCCGTCTTCGCACGAAGGCGCCAGCAGCACGCCGCCCGTCTCCACGATGTCGCGCAGCACGCAGCAGCCCTCCCGTCTGGGTCGAGCCGCTGGGTGCCGTCTGGCTGACATGCGGCGTGTGCATGATACCGCACGCACGCGCCGCAGAATCGGCTACACTGTCGCCACAGGCGATGGAGCTCGCCTTCAACCGCTTCGGCTGATGGCTCCTGCACACGACGGTGCAGGGGCTTTTCTGTCGGCAGGTGATGCGATGGCGAACGAGGATGCACCTCTCGCAGGTCCTGATGCACGCGCGATTGCCGCGTCGCTTTCAGACCTCGCGTCCGTCTTGCGCGGACTTGGGCTCGCTTGCCTCGCTCAGCGCGCCGACGAGCTCGCCTCGCGCCTCTGTGCCGGCCGGGTCCACCTCGCCGTGCTCGGCCAGTTCAAGCGCGGGAAGAGCACCTTGCTGAACGCGCTTCTCGGTGAGGCGGTCCTTCCATCTTCGGTCGTGCCGCTCACAGCCGTCCCGACCTTCCTCAAGCCGGCCCCGTCCCGGCGCATCGAGGTCGCCTTCGCCGACGACCGATCACCAGAGATCATCGACGCCGCCGACGCAGCCGAGCTGCGCTCCTGCCTCGACCAGTTCGTCACCGAGGAGCGCAACCCGCGCAATGCGCTCAACGTGGAGCGGGTGACGGTCTACCATCCGGCGCCCGTGCTCGCTTCGGGCGCCGTGCTCATCGACACGCCGGGGATCGGCTCCACGTTCCGGCACAACACCGAGGCGACGCTCAACTTCCTCCCGCAGTGCGACGCGGCCCTGTTCGTCGTGTCCGCCGACCCGCCCATCACCGAAGCGGAGGCGGCGTTCCTCGGGCAGGTGATGGAGCGGGTGCCACGCATCTTCTTCGTGCTCAACAAGGTCGACTACCTCGACGAACGGGAGCGGGACGAAGCGGTTGCGTTCCTGCGCGGAGCGCTTGAGCGCGAGCTGGGCACGGCCCCGGAGATCATCGCGCTTTCGGCGCGTCGCGGCCTGACCGCGCGGGAATCTGGCGACGCACGCGGGTGGGAAGCGAGCGGGTGCGGCGAGCTCGAGCGCGCGTTGGAGCGGTTCGTCGCCGAGGAGCTCGACACGGTCCTGCGCGTCGCCGTCCGAGACAAGGCGCGACGCCTGTGCGAGGAGGCCGCGTCCCACGTCGCGCTGAAGCGCTCGCTCGCGCTGATGCCGCTCGAAGAGCTCAGGGCGCGCTCGGTGCTGTTCCGAAGCGCCGTCGAAGAGGCCGTGCGGCAACGCGAGATCGCGCACGATCTGATCGCCGGCGACAAGAAGCGCCTGCTCGCACGCCTCGAAGCCGAGGCTGCGGCTACGCGTGCGCAGGCGGTCGACGCCCTCTCACGCGCCGTGGATGGCCGTCCGGCGAGCGAGACCCTCGAAGAGGTGCTCGACCGGGAGGTCCCCGCCTTCTTCGAGCGCGCGCTGGGCTCGCTCGCTGCGCTCATGGAAGACCTCGTCGCCAACTCGCTCGCCGAGCACGAGGCACGCGCCGACGACCTCGTCGCCCGCGTGCGCGGCGCGGCAGCAGACGCCTTCGGCGTCGAGCTCGCGGCCCCAAGGGCGAGCGAGGTGTTCGAGATGCGTCGCGAGCCATACTGGATCCAGCATCCCTGGCAGGTCGCGCTGCACGTCCCGCCCGCATCGCCCGCAGAACGGGTTCTCCCTGCCGCCTGGGCTGACCGCAAGCGCCGTGCACGCGAGCGCACCGCCATCGAACGCGTCGTCACCGGCAACGTGGAGAACCTGCGCTGGGCCGTGCTCCAGAACGTCAACGACGCGTTCCTCGTCTTCGACGCGCGGCTCGACCGCATGCTCGCCGAAGTCGTGGAGTCGATCGAGCACGCACTCGCCGAAGCGGAGTCGAGCGCGGCGCTCGCACGCGACACGGCAGAGGCGGCCTCGTCCTCGCTTGACCGGTTCGAGCGCGAGCTTGCGGTCATCGCCGAGACGCTGTCGGCTTCCTAGCCGCTCGGCTCCCGCTCCTGCAACGCCCGCACGATGAAGCTCGCGACCTCGTGGCCGTGCGTGCCTCGGCCGAAGCCGGCGTCGAGCCCGCACGCGCGTGCCATGGCGTCGGTCACCTGAGTGCCGCCCGCAATGAGCAGCAGCCGGTCGCGCACGCCCTTCTCGACCGCGAGGTCCGCAAGCTTGCGCATGTTCTCGCGGTGCACGTCCGCATGCGTGATGATCGTCGAGATGAGGACGACGTCGGCCGCGTGTTCGATCGCCGCGTCGAGCACCTTGTCGACTGGCACGCTCGTCCCAAGGTAGGTGACCGAGAAGCCCCACTTCTCCAGCCCGCCGTGCTTGATGTCGATGATCTCGCGCATCCCCACGGAGTGCTCGTCCTCGCCGACGGTCGCAGCGATCGCCCGTACGCGGCGCTCGCGCACGAAGGCCCGGATCTCGTCGTCCGACAGCGCCTCGACCTGCACGGGGACCGTGAGGACAGCCGGATCGACCACCGCATCCAGCCGCCCCTTGAGCTCGATGAGCGTGCCTTCTGCTGGATGCATGACGCGGCTGTGTATGCCCTCGCAGCCCTGAAGGTTCATCACCCGGCCCAGCTCCAGCGCTGCGGCCTTCGCGACAGGTTCGGAGGCGGGCAGGAACATCGTCACCACCACGATGCCGTCGCCGGTCCACTCGACCTCCGGCGTGAGGAGACCGCGCTGCCGAAGCTCACGCGTCGCCGAGAGGCGCACCGCAGCGTTGTCCTCGGGGTCGAGCTCGTCGACGTACGGCACCTTCGCGTCGTCGCACAGCGTACACCCCCCGATGGCGTCACACGGCTTGTGGCCATCGACGAGTCCGAGCAGCTCCAGGTGGTTCTCGCCGAAGTGTGCGCACACCGGCGCGAGGTAGTCGTCGGCGCGGCGCACGATGGTGCCAGCCGCCACCCCGCCGTCGCTCGTCCGCACGATCCCGTCGTCGTTGGTCTCCGGATACTCGCCCGAGTCCACGAAGTACGCTTGCTCGACTGCTGCGAAGTACCCGCCGTCGCGCAGCATGGCTTCCAGGAACAGCACCGCTCGCTCCTTGAGCTCACGCACGCGCGCGGCAAGCTCGGGGGAGTCGCGATCGACGCGGACCATCTCGCGCAGCCCGTCCATGCCGACGAGGGCCTGCTTGGCGGTGTCCACCGCAGCCACGTTGTTGTAGTGCCAAGGCACGTTCCGGCCCTCGTCCGGCGTGATGGTCGACTGGATGTCGGCCGACGTCAGCCGCGAGATCAGCATGTTCAGCACGTGGCTTACTGTGGCCTCGCGCATGTCAGACTCCATGTAGCGGGTGTTCTGCTGGGCGCGCATCCGGAAGCCTCCGAACAGGTCGCGCAGCGCAATCGCGTACGGGAGGTCCATGCGGACGCACGGCGCCGGAGGAGCGTCCGGCGGGACGGTCGACAGCGCGATGAGGTCGCGCGGCATCCCCACCGCCTCGGAGTACGCGCAGTTGATGGCGTGCTGCACGAGCAGCTCAGGCATCACCTTCCACGCACGGACCGCCGTGGCGTTCGCGTTGTGGGCGCCGTCGATCTGGAGCATGCCGACGTGCGCCATCACGCGCTTCGCCTCGGCTGCGTCGACGAAGGAGCGGTACATGTTGATGTTGCGGTACAGCACGTTGTACTGCGGATCCTGATGCGCGCCGTTGACGCCCTCCTCGGCGAACATCACCGCGATCTCTGGCCCCGCCACGCCGCTCACGTACGAGTGGAAGTCGATGGGGCGCCCCACCTCGTCCTCGATCAGGTCGAGCGCGCGGCGCGTGAACCGCCCCTGCTTGCGCGTCACCGCCGTGCCGCCGACTCCCTCAGGGGTGCCTTCGATCAGTCCGTCCATGTGCGATTGCCCCGCGGTACGGATGACCATGATGTGGTCCGCTCCGTGCCAGGCAGCCATGCGCATCCGCCGCACGTCGTCTTCCGGACGACCGGAGGCGATCTCGGTGGTGATGACGCAGTCCGGCTGCGGATCGATGCCTTCGAAGTAGCGCGCTGCCGGCAGCGGCACGCCGCGGGCAAGCGGCTCGGAAGTCTCGTGGTATTCGAACTCGTGCAGCCGCTGCCGCGGCACGCGCCGCCGCCACGTCCAGCCACGCCGGCGAGGCCGGTAGTGCTCGAGCCCCTCGAGCAACGCCTCGACGTCGATCTTCTCGTCAGGCGACAGCGGCGGGTCGTGAAGCGGTCCCCCGAAACGTCGGTCGTCCTGCTCGGGGCTCATCGTCCGTTCCCCCACTTCGCTTCCGGAACCTCCCAGCCCTCGCCCGCGGCGAGGCGGCGTGCGGCCTCGGGTGCGTCGCATCCCCACTCACGCATGCACACGAGCACCACGTGGCCAGCCCCGTGCGCCAGCAGTCCTCGGGAGACGCACTCGGCCACCACCGCCTTCGTGGTGACGGAGTCGACCCCCATGCGCATAAGCACGCTTCGCTCGATCGAAGGGGAGGTGTGCGTGCGCGCGAGCTCGATCAGCGGACGCACGACTTCGCGGGCAAGCTCCCAGAACCGCGCTTCGAGCTGCTCGTCGCTCAGCCCGGCGAGGTGGGCACGGACTTCGCGATAGGTGTCGGGGCGGACCACGGTGGCCTCCCTCCATGCAGCGCCGGCGGTCGTACTGCCGTACGGTATGCAGCACCGGCTC
>JAOAFY010000085.1 GCA_026416035.1 Coriobacteriia bacterium
GTGCAGGCGTGACCCGGTCCGACGCCGACGAGCACGCCGACTGCGCCAGTACGCATCAAGTGCAGCGCGCCCTGATAGGAGCAGCACCCGCCGATGATGCACGGGATGTCCAGGTCCCGCACGAAGGCGTTCAGGTCGAGCGGCTTGTCGTACGAGGAGACGTGCTCAGCGCTCACGACGGTGCCCTGGATCACCAAGATGTCGAGCCCGCCGGCAAGCGCGTGCTCGACGTAGCGCTCCACATTCTGCGGCGTCAACGACGCGGCAGCCAGCACCCCGCCAGCCTTGATCTGCTTCACGCNTTCCGTGATGAGCTCAGGCTTGACGGGCTCGCGGTAGATCTCCTGCATCCGGGCGGTCGCTTCTTCCTTCGAGAAGGACGCGATGGCGTCGAGCTGCGGCGCCGGATCCTCGTAGCGCGTCTGGATGCCTTCCAGGTTCAAGACGGCCAGCCCGCCCAGCTTCCCCATCTGGATCGCGAAGGCCGGATCCACGACCCCGTCCATCGCGGAGGCGAGCACCGGCAGCGCGAAGCTGTAGGTCGTGCCGCGGAACGAGAACTCCCAGTGGATGTCGACGTCCCGCGGGTCGCGAGTCCTGCGCGACGGCACGATCGCGATGTCGTCGAACCCGTACGCCTGGCGTGCGGTCTTCCCGCGTCCGATCTCAAGCTCCATGCTGACGGCGCCTCCTCTATCGACACAGATGTCTGACAACGGGTCCATATGCGACAAGGACCAGACCGGCGTGCCCGAGAAGCGGCTGCGATCTGGTCCACAACGCCTGGGCTTCCGCCCAGGGTCCTCGGTTCTCAGTATTCTAGGGGTTTCGGCAGGCCGACGGAACACCCGATGTGCAAGTCATCGAGCCCGGATGGCCGCGTCGGGACTTCGTTCACACGTTGAAGCGGAAGTGCATCACGTCGCCGTCGTTCACGACGTAGTCCTTGCCTTCGATCCGCAGCTTGCCGGCGGAGCGGACGGCCGCCTCCGAGCCGAGCTCATCGTAATCGGCGAACGAGATGACCTCTGCCTTGATGAACCCTCGCTCGAAATCGCTGTGGATCACCCCCGCCGCTTCCGGCGCCTTCGCTCCGGCGCGCACGGTCCACGCGCGCACCTCCTTGGGACCCGCCGTGAAGAAGCTGATGAGCCCGAGCAGCCGGTACGCCTCACGGACGAGGGCGTGCAAGCCAGGCTCCTCGAGCCCCTCCACTGCGAGGAACTCGGCGAGCTCCTCTGGCTCGAGTTCGGCGAGCTCCGCTTCTATCTTGGCGCAGATCGGGATCGGCGAAAGCCCGTCTATCTCTGGGAGGTTCTGCCCGAGCGCACCCTCGTCGACGTTGGCCACGTACAGCATCGGCTTCATCGTCAGCAGGTGCAGATCGCGCAGGTGCTCGCGCTCCTCGTCTGTCATCGGCATGGTGCGCGCGCGATGTCCTGCGGACAGATGCTCGTAGACCCGCCTCACGGCAGCGAGCTTGGCGGCGTGCGCCGCGTCTCGCTTCGCATCCTTCTCGATGCGCGGTAGCGCGCGTTCGACCGTGCCGAGGTCGGCGAGCACGAGTTCCATCCGTATCGTCTCGACGTCTGAAAGGGGATCGACCCTGCCCGCGACGTGCACGACGTTCGGATCGGAGAAGAAGCGCACCACCTCGACGATGGCGTCCGTCTCGCGGATGTTGGCGAGGAACTGGTTGCCGAGCCCTTCGCCCTCGCTTGCGCCTTCTACCAGGCCGGCGATATCCCAGAACTCCACCGTAGCCGGCACGACGCGTTCGGGCTTGACGATCTCTGCGAGCCGGTCGAGCCGCCGGTCCGGGACAGGAACGATGCCGACGTTTGGATCGATCGTCGCGAAGGGGTAGTTGGCGGCATCGACCTGCTTGCGCGTGAGCGCGGTGAACAGAGTCGACTTCCCGACGTTGGGAAGCCCCACGATCCCGATGGATAGCGACACCTTACCGCCCTTCTGTGCCCGCAGATGTCACAGCGAGGCGTACGGGTCGAGCGGATCGAATGCCTGCACGTTCCAGTCGATGCCTAGTTCGCGCAGCTTCTCGTAATAGTCCTGCTCTGAGTACTCACGGTTCAGGATGTGGAACCGGGCTCCGTTCAGACCGACGCAGTAGGCGCAGTCGCGGCAGTCCACGCACTGCACGCACTCGATCACGCTGTCGCAGTTGTGGCAGCTGATCGCGCCCCGCGAGTTGTACACGTAGTTGCAGTTGCGGCACGCCTCCACGTTGAAGCATCCGTAGTTGTTGTGCTGGTCCCGATCGTGGGTGTGCTCGATCTTGAGCCGCTGCCATTCTGCGAGGAACTGACGCTTCATGTGCTGACCCCTCTCATCCTCGGAGCGCAAGATAGCATACCGCACACGAGGCTGCTGGAGGGGCGCGGGCCAGAGACACGCGGCATCTGGGCTACCCTCAGATCGGCATGACGCACCGGTAGGCCGCGAGCTCTATCTCGCCAGCCACCGACACCGCCGTTCGCTGCTGCATTGCGGCCCTCGCTCAGTGCATGGGGAGCTTCGAGAGTCCATCTCGTGGGCTTGCAGCGTACACGACGAGGCCCCGGAGGAAGACCTCCGGGGCCCGCGTTCCGTCGACGCTTGGGGGCGTAGGCTTAGTACATGCCTCCACCCATGCCACCAGACATGCCAGCGTCCTTCTCCTTCTCGGGGATCTCCGAGACGGTCGTCTCGGTGATCAGGATGAGCGACGCGATGGACGCCGCGTTTTGGAGCGCCGACCGGGTGACCTTGACGGGGTCGATGACGCCCATCTTCACCATGTCGCCGTACTCGCCGGTTGCCGCGTTCAGGCCGTGGCCCTTCTCCATCGCCGCGACCTTCTCCACGACGACCGAGCCTTCGAAGCCGGCGTTGTCCGCGATGGTCTTCAGAGGAGCCGAGAGCGCCTTGCGGATGATCTTGACACCGATCATCTCCTCCTCATCGTCGAGCTTGAGCGCATCGAGCGCCTTGGCGGCGTTCACCAGCGCCACACCGCCACCTGGCACGATACCCTCCTCGACGGCGGCGCGAGTCGCCTGCAGCGCATCCTCGATGCGGTGCTTCTTCTCCTTGAGCTCGACCTCGGTCGCCGCACCGACCTTGATCACCGCGACGCCGCCAGCCAGCTTCGCGAGCCGCTCCTGCAGCTTCTCGCGGTCGAAGTCCGAATCGGTGTTCTCGATCTCGGTCTTGATCTGGTTGATGCGGGCCTTGATCTGGTCCTCGGAGCCCTTGCCGCCGATGATGGTGGTGTCCTCCTTGGTGACCTTCACCTTCTCGGCGCGGCCGAGCATGTCGAGCGTGACGTTCTCCAGCTTGTAGCCGAGCTCCTCGCTCACCACCTGGCCACCGGTCACGATGGCGATGTCCTCCAGCATCCGCTTGCGGCGATCGCCGAAGCCGGGAGCCTTGACCGCAACGGAAGTGAAGGTGCCGCGTAGCTTGTTGACGATGAGCGTCGCCAGGGCCTCGCCCTCGACGTCCTCAGCGATGATCAGCAGCGGACGGCCGGCCTGCATGACCTTCTCGAGCACCGGAAGCAGGTCCTGGATGTTGCCGATCTTCTGGTTGGCTACCAGGATGAACGGGTCCTCGAGCACGGCTTCCATGCGATCCGGGTCGGTGATCATGTAGGGCGAGATGTAGCCCTTGTCGAACTGCATGCCCTCGACGGTCTCGATCTCGATGCCGAAGGTCTGCGACTCCTCGACCGTGATCACACCGTCCTTGCCGACGACTTCCATGGCCTCGGCGATCTTGTTGCCGATGGTCTCGTCGGCCGCCGAGATCGAACCGACGTGCGCGATCTCGTCCTTGTCCTCGATGTCCTTGGCGTTGGCACGGATCTCCGCGACCACCGCGTCGACCGCCTTCTCGATCCCGCGCTTGATGGCGAGCGGGTTGGCGCCGGCCGCGACATTGCGCAGACCCTCACGGACGATCACCTGCGCGAGCAGCGTCGCGGTGGTGGTGCCGTCACCGGCCACGTCGTTGGTCTTCGTCGCGACTTCCTTGACGAGCTGGGCGCCCATGTTCTCGATGGGATCCTCGAGCTCGATCTCCTTGGCGATGGTCACGCCGTCGTTGGTGATGGTCGGCGCGCCGAACTTCTTCTCGAGCACCACGTAGCGGCCCTTCGGGCCCAACGTCACCTTGACCGCATCGGCCAGCTTGTTGACGCCGGCCTCAAGGCCGCGGCGAGCCTCTTCGTCGAACCTGATGTCCTTGGCCATCTAGACGGACTCCCTCCTTCGATTCTTCCGGACGGATCGTTCCTACTGCTCGATGATGGCGAGCACGTCGCCCTGGGACATGATGAAGTACTCCTCGCCGTCGATCTTCACTGAGGTCTTGCCCCACTCCTTGTAGATGACCTTGTCGCCGACCTTGACGTCCATCGGGACGCGCTTCTCGCCCTCGTCGTCCCAGCGGCCATCGCCCACAGCGATGACTTCGCCCTGCTTCGGCTTCTCCTGGGCGGTGTCGGGGATGATCAGGCCGGACTTGGTCTGCTCCTCGGCCTTCGCCGGCTTGACGACGATGTTGTCGAACAGCGGCTTCAGTTTCATGCTCTGCCCTCCTGTCTCTCTTCCAGACGGACCTGCACGTCGCTGCCTCGCATGATGCAATGCAAGCAGCTGCTGTCTCAGACTGCTAGCACTCGCATTTCGCGAGTGCCAACACCGACGCATGATAGTACCCAGTGGGTCGGAGTTTCAAGCGCCTTTTTCGCTGAATTGGCAGAAATCTTGAGCGTCTTACGCTCAGATTCTTGCTACCCCTCGGAGTCGCCCGCGCCTCGCAAGTGCAGCACCGCCGCCGCATCCGCGGCCAGCCCGAGGAACCGTCCGCGCACGATCTCGTCGTGAGCCACGGCGGCGATCATCGCCGCGTTGTCGGTGCATAGCGAGAATGGCGGCACCACGAGCCGCACTCCCTGGGCTGCAAGAGCGTCTCCCAGAGCTCCACGCAGGGCAGTGTTCGCTGCAACGCCTCCTGCCATCACGACGGCAGGCACCTCGTGCTCGACAGCCGCTCGCACAGTCTTCGCGACCTGCACGTCTATGACCGCAGCCTGGAAGGACGCGGCGATGTCCGGCAGGTCGAGCTCTCTGCCGGCAGCGCGTTCGCGCTCCACGTACTGGAGGACCGCAGTCTTGAGACCCGATAAGGACACGTCCAGGTCCCCGCTCTTGAGCATCGCTCGGGGGAATGGGATGGCAGTCGGATCCCCCTCGGCGGCGAGCCGGGAGATGGCTGGGCCGCCGGGATACCCCAGGCCGAGCAGCTTGGCGACCTTGTCTATCTACAACTTCCCGAGCTCGAAACCACCCTAGCGGCAGGAGAACCTATCTTTGTTGTCGAATCGGTCAAGACCGCCTCTGAGGTAGCCCTTCCTTTTTCCTGTGAAG
>JAOAFY010000086.1 GCA_026416035.1 Coriobacteriia bacterium
CGCCCATGCGCCGTGCGTAGTAGGCGCCGAGGATGTTCCCGAAGTTGCCGGTGGGCACGCAGACGTCGATGGGGCGTCCCTGAACCACACCGCCTTGGCGGACCATCTCCGCGTAGGCGCTGACGTAGTAGGCGATCTGCGGCAGCAGGCGGCCCCAGTTGATCGAATTCGCCGACGACAGCGACAGGCGGTGCTTCTCGTGGAGCCACTCGTTGAACGCCGGATCGTTGAATGCGGCCTTGACCGCTGCCTGGCAATCGTCGAAGTTGCCGCGCACGCCGAACACCGCGACGTTGCCCCCGCGCTGCGTGACCATCTGCTTGCGTTGCATCTCTGACACGCCGCCGTGCGGGTAGAAGACCGCTATCCGGGTGTGGTCCCGGTCGGCGAAGCCCTCGAGGGCTGCCTTGCCCGTGTCGCCTGAGGTCGCAACGAGCACCAGCACGTCGTCTTGGAGCCTGCCGGCGGCTTGCTGCATGGCGATCGCTTCGGAGAAGAACAGCGGCATGCACTGAAGCGCCATGTCCTTGAAGGCGGACGTGGGTCCGTGCCAGAGCTCGAGGACGTGGATGCCCGGCACTACCTCCTCGACGGGCGCGATGCGGTCGTCGTCCCACTGCGCGCCGTAGGCCCTAGCCGTGAGTTCGAGCGTGCGTGCTGGGGGCACGTCCACGCCGAACCAGCCGAAGACGCGTGCAACGCGCTCGGCGTAGGCCACGTCGCCGAGCGCGAGGACTTCGTCCAGCGAAACCTCGGGGATCTGCTCGGGGACATACAGTCCGCCGCCGTGTGCGATGCCCTTGACGACGGTGTCCGTGAATGCAGGCCTCGAGCCGTCGAGCCCCCGGGTGTCGATGTAGCGAGTGACCATGCGAGCATGGTAGCAGAATGCGGCACGCCTCCAGTGCGCATGCAGGCGCGCGCATGATACCGTGCCCATATCGGCGAAGGAGGACGCGTGAAGCACCTGATCGTGATCCTGGACGGAGCGGCGGGGTGGCCGCTCGAGGAGCTCGGCGGCAAGACAACGCTGGAGGCCGCGGCGACGCCGAATCTCGATGCTCTCGCCCGTGAAGGCGTAGTGGGTCTCGCGCAGACCGTCCCCCCAGGCGCTGAGCCGTCCTCGTCGGCTGCATGCACCTCTATCCTGGGGTACGACCCAGTTGCGGACTTCGTGGGAAGAGGGGCGATCGAGGCGGCCAGCATGGGTATCGTGCTTCAGCCTGGCGAGGTCGCTCTGCGCATGAACCTCGTGCATATCTCTGAGGGCGTGATGCGCTCGTATTCCTGCGGCCACATCCCGACGGAAGAGTCGCGTCGCATCGTCGCGGATCTGGCCCGCGAGCTCGCAGATGGCACCTTCTCGTTCCATCCTGGCGTCGCATACCGGCACATCCTGGTCGTCAGGGGCCATCCCGAGCTTCTCGAGGCGGGGTACACGCCGCCGCACGACATCTCCGACAAGCCTGTCGAGGGGCAGAAGCCGCGAGGTCCGGGTGCCGAGGTCCTGCTCGACCTCATGGAGAGAGCGCGGCAGGTGCTTGCACGCTCCCAAACGAATCTCGTTCGAGCTCAGCGAGGCGACCTTCCTGCGACGGACATCTGGCCTTTTTGGCCGGGCGTGGCACCGAGGGGGCTTCGGCCTTTCGTCGAAGCACGGGGCTTGAGGGCTGCGCTGACCTCGGGCGTCGACCTGCTGAATGGCCTTGCAGTGCTGTTCGGGATCGACAGGCTCCAGATCGCAGGCGTGACCGATGGGTCTGACACGGACTACGCCGCGCAGGCGCTGGGCGCGCTCACAGCGCTCGACGACCACGACCTGGTCGTGATTCACGTCGAGTCACCAGACGAAGAAGGCCACGCCGGGGACGTGGCGGGGAAGATCGCGGCGATCGAGGCCATCGACCGCGAGGTCGTCGGCAGGGTCCGGGCGTCAGGCCGGGCGTTGCGCGTGTTGTGCATGCCCGACCATCCGACCCCCATCGCGCTCAAGACGCACGTGGGCGAGCCCGTGCCGTTCGTGCTTGCCGGACCTGGCATCGAGCCGAACGGGGCGGGCGAGTTCTCCGAACGCGCAGCAGCTGCGACTGGGTTGCGCGTCGATCCCGGGTACCGGGTCATGGACATGCTCTTGATGTGAGGGGCCTGCAATGACTCTGCGCGAGTACCAGGCCAAGCGCGACTTCACGCGGACGAACGAGCCCGAAGGTGCGCAGGCCGATGACGATGGCGTTTCCGGACTCAGGTTCGTGGTGCATAAGCACGCTGCGACGCGCCTCCACTACGACTTGAGGCTCGAGCTTGACGGCGTGTTGAAGTCGTGGGCCGTGCCGAAGGGTCCCTCGCTCGATCCCTCCCAGAAGCGGCTTGCCGTCGAAGTGGAAGACCATCCTCTCGAGTACGCTGCATTCGAGGGGGTCATTCCCGAGGGGGAGTACGGGGCTGGGACCGTCATGGTGTGGGACCAGGGCGTGTGGGAACCGGTCGAAGACCCGCACGCGGGGTTCGTGAAGGGGTCGCTCAAGTTCGTGCTGCATGG
This sequence comes from Coriobacteriia bacterium, assembly GCA_026416035.1. Taxonomy (GTDB): domain Bacteria; phylum Actinomycetota; class Coriobacteriia; order Anaerosomatales; family Anaerosomataceae; genus Parvivirga. Next base: position 2,540 of record JAOAFY010000086.1, read on the forward strand.
GCAGAGGCTGGTTGGGCGCTTCGCCCTGGTGCGGATGAAGCGGCGGCCGGGGGAGAGCCGCGACAGCTGGCTCCTGATCAAGGAACGGGACCAGTTCGCAGCGAGCGTGCCTGACAGCGAGCTGCTCGCTCCTGATGCGGCCTCAGTGCGTAGCGGCCGCACCATGCAGCAGATCGCGGCAGATGCGCGATGACCCGGGACACCCCGGGTCATCGCTGAGGGAGGGGAGCCGGCGGAGTCTGCGAGGGGGTGGCAGACCCCGCCGCGTGCGAGGGAGGGCTAGGTCGTCAAGGCGCGCACGATGGCGTGGTATTGCTCGACGTCGATCTCGCCGCGTGCGAGGCGCTCGCGTGCGATGCGGATGGCGTCGTCGGCGGCGCCTGACGGCGCCGGTGCGCTGGCCTCGGCGCGCGGGGCGGTCGGATGGTGTGCACAAGATGCGTGCTTCGCCACTCGGACCACCAGCCAGACCGTCAAGGCGACGAGCGCGGTCATGAACAGGAATCCAAGGATCCACGCCCCGACCGGGAAGAGCCCGTCGTGCATCGTCGCGAACGGCAGTCCCCGGCCGAAGGGGACACCTCGGTATGGGAATGCGTGCATCATCGTTCTTCCTCCTGCCGACTCAGGCGGTTCAGCCCGCCGAGACAAGCATGCCCGCTAGGTGTGGGGGCGGCGTGCACGGGTCGTGAAGATGTCGTGGTGTGTCAGGAAGGCGGTCCAGATCGCTTCCGAGGTGGCCGCACAGGAGCGCTGGTCGCGAGCGCGACTCCGACGATGATCACGACTGTGCCCGCAATCGTCCATCCGTCGATGGGCTCGGGTGGGACGAGTCCGACGCGGCCTGCGGCGTGGCCGAGCACGACGGCGATGGCGGGGTTGACGTAGGCGTACGTCATGACCTTGGATGCGGGAGCGTTCCGCAGCAGCCACACGAAGGCCGTGAACGCGACGCACGAGCCCACGATCGCAAGGTAAGCGAGCGCCCCTACGCTGCGGGGCGAGAGCGACAGACGGGACCACTCGCCCGCGGCGGTTCCGATGGCGAGCAGCAGCGCACCTGATATGAGCATCTGGTAGCCGGTCCCCACCAGCGCGTCCGCCTTCACCGGGTGCCGCTTCGAGTACACGGACCCAGTCGTCCACAGCCAGGTGCCGAGGATCTGGATCGCGATGCCGACGAGCTCCTGGGGCGTGCCGTGCACTCCAGTGACGCGAGGTGCGACCAGGATGGCAAGCCCTGTCAGTCCGAGCGCGAGCCCGGCAAGTCCCCGCGCAGACGGGCGCTCCATGTCGGGAAGCATCCATTCCGCGAGCGCGATCCACAGCGGGAGGAGCGCGACGACGAGCGCGGCGAGCCCCGACGGGATGACTCGCTCAGACAGGAAGGTGGAGTACATCCCTCCCACGAGCAGCAGCGTTCCGACCATCGCCGTGGTGCGCAGATCCTCCGGTCGCATGCGAACGCTTCTGCCGCGAAGCCAGGAGAAGGCGAGCAGCAATACGCCAGCGGGCAAGAGCCGCAGCCCGGCGAAGATGGCAGGAGGCATCTCCGCAGAAAGGCCGATGCGGATGGCGAGGTAGGTGGACCCCCACACCACGTACAGCGTCGCGAACGCTGCGATCAGCTTCGCTCGTCGGCTCAGGGGGGCGTGCATCCGCATCCTCCGGGTGGTCGTCGCAAGACTCGGGCATCATACTCCGTGCAGACGATCGTCGCACGGTGGAATGAGTCGAGGAGGCTCATGTGAGCCAGGACTACCCGCGTCCGGCCCTGGCGGCCGACCTCGTGTTGCTCAGGACGGGCCCACGCGGTCTCGAGGTGCTGCTCATCAGGCGTGCCGGGCCGCCGTTCGAGGGGATGTGGGCGCTGCCGGGCGGTTTCGTGGACGAGTACGAGCCGCCAGAGCATGCGGCACGACGTGAGCTCGAAGAGGAGACCGGCATCCGCTACGCCGGGCCTCTCGTGCTCGTGGGGGTCTACGGGGACCGCGGCCGCGATCCCCGGGGGTGGACGGTGTCCGTCGCGTACGCCGGAACGCTGGGCGAGGACGACCTTTCGGATCCGCGTGCGGGTGACGACGCGCGACACGCAGCGTGGCATCCGCTCGCACAGACGCCCACGCTCGCGTTCGATCACGCTCGGATCCTTGCAGACGCACGGTCGAGGTTCACTGACGAAGGAGGCAGGGTATGATGGTACGTAAGTCGCTATCGGCGTCGAGGGAGGGCAAGATGAGGTCGATGCGCAGGCGAGCGCTCGTGCTGGCGACGGCCGTCGTGCTCTTGGCAGCGAGCGGGCACGCGTATGCAACGGCGGGACCGACGGCTTTGGGCCCGGCAGCTGCAGACGACGACATCCCGGGTGTCCCGCTCGATTCGTATCCGATCGTCTCTCGGACGGTGACTGGGACGCTGGACGCCGTGCCGATCTCGCTGCCGCCCGAAGACGCCATCGACCTGTACTCTGTGTATCTGGCGCCAGGGGAGCAGATCCGGGCGCAGCTCACCGGAAGCGCGGGAACGGACTTCGACCTGTATCTGTTCAGCCCGGACTCCGTGACCTTCGTCGCGGCGCACGAGGTCGCAGCGTCGATAACCGGCGGGACCTCGTCCGAGCGTATCTGCTACAC
>JAOAFY010000087.1 GCA_026416035.1 Coriobacteriia bacterium
GCTCAGGTATCGTGCGCCGTGCGAGCACGAACGCGGGGATTGACGCGAGCACCATCGCCAGCAAAGCAGCGGCTGCCAGCATGGCCCACGCCCACGGCGGACGGAACACCGCTAACGGCACTGCCGACCCGGCACCTGCTGCAGCCGCAATCTCCACAGCTGCAGCGAGCCAGAACGCCAGACGGGACGCTCCGTACGCCAAGTGGACTCCGAACTCATGACGACGGCTGTTAACGCTGCGCAGCACGGAGAAGACGAACGCGGACAGAGCGTAGCCGAGCACGACCGCAACGATCCCGCCTTCGAACGCGAGCTGCCTCGTCATCTGCTGCGCGTAGTGCGCCAGCCACTCGTCGAGACGCCAGAACCGGTACTCGTAGATGTCCAGACGGTCGGCGAGCGCCGCGAGCTCGCTCCTCGCTGTGTCAGATCGGAGCCGCACGACCGGGCTGTTCAGGATCGCGTCGAGCATCCCGGCGTCAGACACACGCGAATCTGGTGCGACCAGAAGCAGTCCGTCCAGGTCGATCGGGTTCATGGCGAGACCCAGGTCGTACACTCGCGAACCTTTTGCGAGGAAGCCGCATACGTATGCGCCCTCGCCGATACGCTGGCCGAGACGATACGTACCCGTCAGCCCATGGCCCGCCACCACCGGAGTGCCCTGTTTGCGATCGGCCTTGTCAAGCCAGACGCCCTCTTCCATCTCGAGGCCGAAGTACGTGCGGATGTTCGGCGTGGCTGCATAGGCGACCACCGGCGCGGAGCCGCCGAGTGAAACCTGGCTCTTGGGCACCACAACGAACTCCACATCGTCTCTGCTTTCCATCCATAAAAGTACGGATGCAAGCCTGTCGGCGAAGTCCGGCGACGCCGAACGCCGCGCGAACGCCTCAGGGTCGGACCGGTCGCTGAGCTGGTACCACTGTTCGAACGGTCGGAAGCGCCGGACGCGCTCGCGAGCGGACGCCAGATCGTGAGCGAGCCCGAGGACATGGCACATGACGAACGATGCTGCCAGGAACTCGACGCTCAAGAGCAGGAACGAGGTCTTCCTCGTCTTGATGCCCTCCCACGCAAGCAACAGCACCCTGATCATCGACGAGCCCTCAGCACGTCGGGATTCCTAAAGGCGACACCGATGCTAGCGGTGGCAGCAGCGGCTACTAGCACCGTGCTTGCGACGAACGCGCTCGATAGCGCCTGCACGTCAAACGGCGGGAGTACCTCTGGCGACGTCAGCGCGCGGAGAGCGCCGTAGAGTGCTATGGCCACAGCATACCCCGCCACATGCACCGCCAGGACGACAGCCAGTTGATCGGCGATGATCCGCAGCCTGGCCGCCCCAGCGATGTGCGCGACGAGAAGCTCGGTCCACCGTGCGTCGAGCCAGTGCCGTACCGCGGAATCCATGCTCAGCAAGACCAGGACTGCCACCAAGGTCGTCGCTGCGACAATCTCGCGGTTGCCCAGAACGACAGCGGTATCCGCAGCCGATCCTTTCGCAGCGATGGCGCCGTCTGCGCCGCAGGCGTGTGCCAATCCGAACAACAGCAGCACCGATGTCGGCACCGAGTACGCCAGGATAGTCCAGCAGCGTGCAAGGATGGGGCGCGCAGAAGCCGGGAGCATGATGCCTATCCGGCCTAGTAGTAGAGCCAGCCGTAGTACCCGTAGCAGACTGCGAGCGGGTTGTACGCCTTGCGTATCGTCCTCGAGTACAAGCGACCGTCCGGCGTCGAGGGTCCGACCGCCGTGTAGCACCGCCCGCTGTCCCACGAACCCTCGATCAAACGCACATACGCTTGTTTGATCGTCTTCCCAGGGACCGTTCCGTAGTCGCCCGTTGCGCGAACACCACCGAAGAAGTAGACCATCCCATAGTTGTAGTAGACAGGGCCGTCCCATTGCTTCCAGAATGCTGCGCCGTATTGCTCAAGCGCCCCGGCCGCCGCCGGAATCACGAGCACAGTCACGATGCATGCAACGATCAGCCACTTCTTCATCCCAACCCCCCGTTTCCTCGTCGCTGCGCGCCCCGCGCCCGGATTCTAGCAATGGCTTGCCCATGCTTGAGGAATCATTCTGTATCAGAACTCCAAACGATACGTTAATCGAAACTTGACCCTAGGAATGTCCGATGACCTCCATCCACCTGTTCACTGACGACCTGCGCCTCGCCGACAACCCAGCGCTGGCCGCTGCCGTCTCAGCTGGCCCCGTCGTACCGCTCTTCGTCCTCGATGACTCCGCGGACGACGCCTGGCGGCCGGGTCCAGCAGCCCGCGCATGGCGCACGCATTCGCTCGCCGCGCTGGAGCGATCGCTCCAACGGCTCGGGGCATGGCTGGTGGTGCGCTCCGGCGATACCGCCACGCAGGTCCTTGCCGTCGCACGCGAGACCGGCGCGGGGGCGGTCCACGTGGCGGCCAGCGTCGTACCGGCCCGCGCGGCCTGGCAACGTCGCCTCACAGAGGCGCTCCGGCAACAGGGCATCTCGCTCGCCCTCCACTCGCCAAACCTGCTGCACGAACCCGGCTCTCTCGTCACCGAAGACGGCCGCCCGTACCGGGTGTTCACGGCGTTTTATCGCGCGTTCGAACGCAGGGTGGCGCTCACAGCGCCGCTGCCTGCGCCCGAGCGCATCACGGTCCCTGCCGTCCGCCCGCGAAGCGAGCCGCTGCCCTCGTCGCCTCCCGATGCACCGCCGCGGCTGCTCGACGCGTTCGAGCCCGGCGAGACAGGCGCTCGTCAGCGGATGGCTCGGTTCCTTTCCGATGGGATCGCCACCTACGCTGAGAGGCGCGACGTCCCTGCCGTCGATGGGACCTCCCGCCTGTCCCCGCACCTCGCATTCGGAGAGCTGTCGGTCCGGGAGCTCGCCCACCGAACCGCCGCCCTCGCCGAGGCCGTGCCGGCCGCCGCCAACGGCGCCCGCGCGTTCTTGCGCCAGCTCGCGTGGCGGGAGTTCGCGTACCACTTGCTGGCCGCCTTCCCCCACACGGTCGACAGGCCCCTCAGACCCGCCTTCGAGCGGTTTCCCTGGTCGTACGACGAGCAGGCGTCCGAGGTCTGGCGCGCCGGGCGGACCGGCTACCCGATCGTCGATGCCGGGATGCGGGAGCTCGCCCAGACCGGCTGGATGCACAACCGGGTCCGCATGGCCGTCGCGTCGTTCCTGACGAAGGACCTCCTCCAGCCGTGGCAGGACGGAGCGAGGTGGTTCTGGCAGCGGCTTGCAGACGCCGACCTTGCCGACAACACCTTGGGCTGGCAGTGGGTAGCCGGGTGCGGAGCGGACGCTCAGCCGTTCTTCCGGATCTTCAACCCGGTCGTGCAGTCGCGGCGCTTCGACCCTGACGGCGAGTACGTCCGGCGATGGGTTCCCGAGCTGGCGCGTGTGCCGGCCCGCTGGATCCACGCACCTTGGGAGGCTCCGGCAACAGAGCTTGCGACCGCGGGAGTTCGGCTCGGAGAAGACTATCCGCGCCCGCTCGTCGACCACCGCGTCGCGCGCGCCCGCGCGCTCGCCGCGCTTAAGACGGTGCGCGGCACCGGGTGACTGCTGGCGGAGCCGTGTGCGAATCGAACGCACCCGGGACGCTCTTCACGCCCCACGACGGTTTTGAAGACCGCGCCCGGCACCAGCCGAGAACCGGCTCCAGGGGCGTATTGTCCGGGCGGTCCGTCCGCGTGTCAACGAGTCCGCGTCGTCCCGGCCGCGGCCGGCCAGGGCGCCATCGTACGGATGAGAGGATTCACATCCACGCCTCATCTGCTTCTCATGCGGCGCGCCGAGACTTCGAGCAGGACGTGAGAGGACGGCTATGCGTCACCACCAGCTTCCCCGGACCACTCGCAGGCTGCTCATGATCGCCGCTGTCGTCGTGGCGAGCATTGCCGGTGTCGCGGTGTCGGCACGCGCCACGGACCGGCCGGCGTTCTGCGCCACGTGCCACGAGATGACCCCATACACGCACGCATGGAGCGTCGGCTCCCACCGAGGCGTCTCATGCGTCGCGTGCCACGTGGATGCCGGTACCGCCTCACGCATCGCGCACAAGGCCGTCGCGCTCAAGGAAGTCTGGTCGCACTTCTTCGACGACCCGCGGTTCCCGGGTGGTGCGGAGGTGCCGGACCGACGCTGCACCGGATGCCACGCCCCCCGCCGTATCGACCCGCAGATCGCCGGCTTCGACCACGAGAGCCACAGGCGTGGACGGCCGTGTGTGGCTTGCCATACCGGCGTCGGTCACAGCGTCGAGGCCACCGCGCTCGCCCGTGCGGGAGTCCTCGACAAGGCGGCGTTCGAAGCCAGCAAGCGGCGGTCCGTCACCACGACGCAAGCCGTAGCCGCCGCGACCGGCCACCCGCAGGTGCGCTGCACGGGCTGCCACGACCCAAACGGCATGCAGTGCTCCGCCTGCCACGAACCTCGTCACGCCGGCGTCGCAGCAACGACTTCCGGTGCGTGCACCTCGTGCCACACCGCGCGATCATGGGACTTCGCGCATCCCGAGGACACCAAGTGCGAGTCGTGCCATGCCCGCCCGTCCGGGCACCGCGCCGGAACGTGCACGGCCTGCCATGCGGCGGGAACGTCGTGGCGGTTCACGCACCCCCAGTCGACCAGCTGCGAGTCGTGCCACGCCCGCCCGTCCGGGCACCGCGCCGGAACGTGCACTGCCTGCCATGCGGCGGGAACGTCGTGGAGGTTCACGCACCCCCGGTCGACCAGCTGCGAGTCGTGCCACGACGCGCCCCCTCGCCACTTCTCAGGCGCGTGCTCCCGCTGCCACTCGCCCGGCCGCGGGTGGGACGCGCGGTTCGCGCACACCCAGGCCGCCGCCAACTGCGCTGGCTGCCATCGACCTCCCGCCGGGCATCGGACCGGGTCGTGTGCATCCTGCCATCGGACGGGGTCGTGGCGCTTCGTCCATCCCTCGTCTGCGT
>JAOAFY010000088.1 GCA_026416035.1 Coriobacteriia bacterium
AGATGTGTATAAGAGACAGATGTTGCACGGGCTGTGGGTCTACATGGGCGCATGGTCGACCGGAGGCTTCGCCCCCCAGTCATACAACACCATGTACTACCACTCGCTCGTCTATGAGATCCTCTCGACCGTCATCTTCGTGGCAGGGTCGTTCAACTTCGCGCTCCACTGGGCCGTGTGGACGGGCAAGCGGTCGGAGATCCGCAAGAACATCGAGACGGTGTCCTTCGCGATCACGCTCTCCGCCCTGGTCTTGCTCGCCACCTTCGTGTTGGCGCGCGAAGGCGTGTATAGCGACGCTGTGATCCTGGCACGCAAGGCGTTCTACCAGCTGGCGTCGGGTCACACGACCACCGGCTTCTCGACCATCTTCTCCCGGGCGTTCGTCACGCAGTGGGGGCCGGTCGGGATGCTCGCGACGACCATCGCGATGGCCATCGGCGCGTCGGCGTGCTCCACGGCTGGCGGCATCAAAGGCATCCGCGTCGGCATCATCGCGCGCGCGTTCTTCCACGATGTGCGCAAGATGCTTGCTCCGGAGTCTGCCATGATCCGCACGAAGTACCACCACATCAGGGACGTCGCCCTGGAAGACCCGATCGTCAGGAGTGCGATGACGATCACGTTGGCGTACGTCGTGATGTACCTCGTGGTCACGGTGGTCGGCGTGCTGCACGGGTATCCGGTGGTCGAGGCCGCGTTCGAGGGCGTGTCCGCCGCGTCGAACACGGGGCTTTCGTGCGGCATCTCGATCCCGAGCATGCCGGCAGCGATGAAGGTCGTGTACATCTTCGCGATGTGGCTCGGCCGTCTTGAGTTCATGTCGGTGTTCGCGCTCGTCGGCTACGGCATCTCCATCGTGAGGGGGCGGTGAGCGTGGCGTTGAGGCGAGTGCATGCCGCGCTGCTCGTGGCGTCGCTCCTTACGCTGCTCTCCGGCTGCGTGGAGCATGGCGTTGGCGACGTGCCGGCCAACCCCAACGAGCTGTCAAGCGGCGACCTCGTCGAGCGGATGCGCGAGTACGACGGGATGACCGTCGTGTTCACCGGCGAGGCCATCGGCGAAGCGATGGTCAGGGGCGACGGCGCATGGATCCACCTCAACGACGATGCGTACTACGAGAAGAACATCGAGGAGGGGGCCCCACTCGGCGGTCAGAACAGCGGGATGCCGGTCTGGGTGAGCGCGACCCTCGCCAAGAAGATCCGAGTCTTCGGCGACTACAAGCACGAGGGCGACGTCGTCCGAGTCAAGGGAGTCTTCCACGATGCGTGCGCCGAGCACGGCGGCGACACCGACATCCATGCTGAGTCCCTGGAGGTCGTGCGTTCCGGCCACGCGGTCGTCGACGAGCCAAAGCCGCGGAAGCTCGCGCTGGCCATCGGGCTGTCCTTGCTCGCAGCGACGCTGTTCGTCGTCGAGCGGAAGACCGCTGGCGGCCTGAAATCGTGAGCCCGCGGCGGCCGTCGGCGCGATCTGCGCCAAAGCCGCGTGTCGTCCGGCCAGAAGCCAGCATCCTGAACACTCCGCAGGACATGCTCTCGTGGCCCCTGGTGACGCAGCGCTCTCGAAGGCGTTGCCGTCCCGTGGCGCGCCCGTCGCTTGGCTGTGGACGATGCCCGCTACCCTAGCGGCACGGTGGCCGATAGGACGGGGGGAGCCATGGGATCGAGCAGTGCGCGTGCGTGGGTGCAGACGCGGGAGGCGTGCAGGGCGGCCGCGAGCGTGACCGTAGGTGCGGCGCTTCGTCGGGTGCGCCGAGAGCTGCAGTGGCGAGAGGCCGGCCTGGACTTCGCGGTCCAGCGTCTTCCGGAGCCGTTCGAGCACGTCGCGTCCGAGCACGCGACGCCGCTCTTTCGCCGCCTCGCTGGGCTCGACGAGCGCCTCCAGCGAAACAAGGTCGTCAATCTGAGGATCGCGGTCTGCTGCCTCGACGGCGTCGTGCTCGCTCCGGGACAGCGGCTGTCGTTCTGGCGGGAGGTCGGCAAGCCGACGCGGCGCAGGGGCTTCGTCGAAGGGCTCGTGCTTCGGCAAGGTACTCTGTCCGCCGGAATCGGCGGAGGGCTGTGCCAGCTGTCCAACCTGCTGTACTGGATGACGCTGCACACGCCGCTCACGGTGGTGGAACGGTGGCGTCACAGCTACGACGTCTTCCCTGATGCGGGACGCACGCAGCCGTTCGGGAGCGGTGCGACGGTCGCGTGGCCGGTGCTGGATCTGCAGATCGAGAACCGCACGGAGGTGCCCTACAGGCTCTCGCTCGCGCTGACGGGGACGCACCTCGCCGGTGCCTGGACCGCTCCGGAGCCCATGCGCGTGCGCTATCGCATCGAGGAGCGCGAGCACCGCATCACTCACGAAGGGCCGGGCGTCTACGTCCGTCGCAACGAGCTGTGGCGCGAAGCCGTGCATCCGGACGGGCGGGTCGAGGAGGAGCTCGTCGCCGTGAACGACGCGCGCATGATGTACGCGCCGTTCCTCCCCGAGGTGCGTCAGGAGGCGCTCGGCTCCTCGTCGGCGGCCTGATCCTCGACGGGCTCAGGCGGCCCCATGTCGTCGGGATGCCGCTTCTTGTAGAGCAGCATCGAATAGACGTAGGTCACGGGCAGGATCGTCACGACCCATCCGAGCAGGACGAACACGTTGGCCGGTGCTGGCAGGAACGCGGCTGCGATGGTGATCGCCCCGCCTACGGCGAACAGCCGCCCGCCGAGGCGGTTCGTCTTGACCCACACGACCTCGTCAGAAAGCGTCCAGGAGTACCGGACGCCCATCGTCCAGTTCGGCTTCACGCGGCCGAGGTGGTTGCCGAGCACGACGAACATCACACCCGTGCCGATCAAGATGATGCGGTCCATCGGGAACGAGGGGTCGAAGGCGGCCATGAGGGTGCCTGCGAACACCACCGCCATCAGACCGGTCACCAGTTCGAGCACGAGGAAGTAGACCTGCTTCGAGCGAAGCACGTTGCGGCGTTTGGGATCGAAGTACGGCATCACCATGAACAGCACGTAGAGCCCCAGGGCCAACAGCGGCGCGAAGAAGACGCTCCCGAACGACCGCTCCGCCCACCCGTCGATCTGGCCGGCAGCATTCCAGTGCATAGGGATCCGCTCAGGAAGGTGCGGATAGGCGATCGCGCCAGCCACGAGCATCGCCGCAATGAGCAAGAGCGGCAGCTTCGGCATGTCCTTCGGGTTCACTCGGCATCTCTCCGTTCGGTGCGGCCGGACAGGTCGAGCAGGTACGCGACGAGCTCCTCGAACAGCGTGGCGTCGAGCGAGTAGACGATCTCTTGGCCTCGGCGCTCCGCGGTGACCAAGCCGGCGTGCCGGAGGGTCGTCAGGTGATGAGACACCGACGGCCTGGATATGCTGAACCGCTCCGCTATGGCACCCGCGCTCAGGTCGCCGTCGCGCAGGATCCGCAGGATCTCGCGCCGGGTGGAGTCCGACAGCGCTTTGAAGACGTCGCCGAGCGACATCGCCTTCCCGCCTCAAGTAGAGATTTCGCCACACGTCTACATACCATGCTTTCGGGCTGGTGTACACTGCGGGCTGCCCATCCGCTCGAAGGCGTCCGGAAGGAGAGGCGTGATCATCCGCGAAGCGACGCTGGACGACGCGCCTGAGCTCGTCGAGTACGCGGCCGAGCTGTTCTCAGAGGGGCTTCCCGGGATCTTCTCGCGTCCGGCGCCGACGCATGCGGAGGGAGAAGCCCTCGTCCCTTCGAGGCCGGAGCCGGAGGTCCGCGCATGGGAGACCAACCCGCGAGCGATCGCGTTGTGCGAGGGTCTCGGCTTCAAGCGGGAAGGCGCGTGCCGGCGAGCGGTGATCCGGGACGGTCGGCCCGTGGACGTGGTGATCCTCGCACGGTTGCTGTGAGGGGCTGTGGCGCCACCCCGAAGGAGGGGCCGCTCCCGTTGCGGGGCGCGCAGGGGTGCCGTACAATACGCGGATGCCAGACGCGGGCGTAGCTCAGTTGGTAGAGCGAGAGCTTCCCAAGCTCTAGGCCGCGGGTTCGAGACCCGTCGCCCGCTCCACAGATCCGACCGGCCGTCTTCGGACGGCCGTGTTCTTCTCGCGCCCGTCAGATCCGTCTGCCGCTCGTCGCGCCTGGCTTGCGCGCAGGCGAGGCCTGCCGCTACGATACGAACAGATGTTCGAGCCGCCCTCCCGTCTCCGCGGCGATGATCGCGGTGAGGTGCACGATGAAGAGGGCGGTTTTGACGTTCGTAGGGGTGCTGACGGCGGCTAGCGCGTGCTCGGTCCCGGCACGCGCACTGGACACGTTGATGCGGCCAGTGCCAGGCGAGGTGGTCCTAGCCTTCGGAAGCAGGTACGGCTCGGGCAGCGGCCGGACGCACTCCGGGCTCGACCTGGCCGCAGGCGCGGGCGAGCCGGTGCTGGCTCCGTGCGATGGGCGCGTGGTGTTCGCCGGGCTGGTGCCGGCGGACGGGGGCGGGCGTGTGGGCGCTGTGACCATCGAGCCGGAGGCAGGCGTGCTCGTGACGGTGCTGCCCTTGGAGTCTGTCGAAGTGCGCCGCGGCGATGCGGTCGCCGAAGGAGCGGCCGTCGGGTCGATCGCTGCCGCCGGCGACGACTCCTCGGAGGCGCCCCACCTCCACCTCAGCGTGCGGCGGGACGGCCGATACGTCGATCCCGGCCCCGTGCTCGAAACGGTGCAGCCGTCTTCGGCTGTCGGAGGCGAACCGGATCGGGCAGCGGACGCAGGAGGCGCGATGCCTGCAGCGGACGCTTCAGCGTGCGAGCAGACCGGCGCTTGGCAGGCGTGCGCCCATCCCAGCAC
>JAOAFY010000089.1 GCA_026416035.1 Coriobacteriia bacterium
GGCAAGTCGGCGGCGGCCGCCGCGCTTGCCGCATCCACCGGCCGTCCGGTCGTCGTGGCCGTGGCGGGCGTGGCTGAGCAAGACGCGGAGATGCAAGCCCGTATCGAGGAGCATCGCCGCGCCCGACCAGCGGGGTGGCGGGTTCTGGAGGTTGCGGGGAAGGGGCCAGCCGTCTGGCTGCGCGAGGTGTCCGACGACGAGTGCCTGCTCGTGGACTGCCTGGGCACACTGATCGCGTCGGCCACCTGGCCGCCCGACACGGATCTGTCCGCCATCCCGTACGGTCGTGCCGGCGAGGTGGCGGAGCAGATTTGCGACGAGCTGATCGCACGCCGAGGAGACACCATCGTGGTCACCAACGAGGTCGGGATGGGAGTCGTGCCCCACTACCCGTCCGGTCGCGCCTTCGCTGACGCGCTCGGGATGGCGAACCGACGGCTGGCGAAGGAGGCCTCGGCGGCGTTTCTCGTCGTATGCGGGCGACTGCTCGACTTGAAGGCGCTTTCATCTGTCGAGGACCTGGCACGCGAGCACAGGAGGGACGATGACTGATCCGTTGGACGACATCCGGAGCATTGCGAAGCGGGTAGAGCCCGTCGATCCAGCCTGGTTCGAGCGCGCATGGCGTCGCCTCGACTCCCTCACGAAACCCCCACGGAGCCTCGGGAGGCTTGAGCTGGTCGCGGCGCAGTTGGCCGCGATTCAGCAGACGCTTGCTCCGGCCTCCCGCCCTGCTGCAGTCGTCGTCTTCGCAGGGGATCACGGTGTGGCCGCCCACGGAGTCTCGGCATACCCCCAAGAAGTGACCGCGCAGATGGTCGCGAACTTCGCGGCCGGGGGAGCAGCGATCAACCAGCTCGCGAAAGCAGCAGGTGCCGAGCTCGTGGTATACGACGTCGGAGTGGCCCACGATCTCCCCGAGATGCCCCGTGTCCGCCATGCGAAGGTCAGACGCGGCACCGCAGACATGACCGCTGGACCGGCGATGACGCCTCAGGAGGCCCGCGACGCGGTGCTGACCGGGTTTCATGCTGCAGAAGCCCTCATACTCGAGCGCGGGGTGCGCGTTCTCGCAATCGGTGAGATGGGCATCGCGAACACGACAGCAGCATCGGCCCTCTTCTGTGGGCTGACGGGAATCGATCCTGTCTCGTCGGTGGGAGCGGGTACCGGCCTGGACGAAGAGGGGATCTCTCGAAAGGCGGAGGTAGTCCGCAAGGCGCTTCACACCAATCAAGCGAGCCTCGCCGACCCCGCTTCTGCCCTCGCGTCCGTCGGCGGGCTGGAGATCGCCGCCATGGCAGGGGCGTTCTTAGCCTGCGCCACGCATAAGGCAGCGGCTGTCCTGGACGGCTTCATCTCGTCCGTCTCGGCCCTTGCGGCTTGCCGCATCTGCCCTGCGTGTGCCGGATACTTCGTCTCGTCTCACCGTTCTCGGGAGCGCGGACACTCGCTCGTCCTTGACGAGTTGAGGATCGAGCCGCTGCTCGACCTCGACCTTCGTCTCGGCGAAGCGAGCGGTGCGGCCCTCGCGCTGCCGCTCATCGACGCCGCGTGCGCGGTCATGAACGGGATGGCGACCTTCGCCGAAGCCGGCGTGAGCGGCCCGACGGAGCAGTGAGCATGTTCCGCGACGCCAAACAGGCGCTGGCGTGGCTGACAGTCCTGCCGCTTGGTACGACCGTCGAGGAGGGCGATCCGGTGCCGTGGTTTCCGTGGGTGGGCGTCCTCGTCGGCGCGTCCTCAGCCGGTGCCGCGTGGTGTGTACGCTCAGTGGCCCACGGCGAAGCAGGAGCCTTCCTCGCCAGCACGAGCGCCGTCGCCGTATCCGCGGCGGTGACAGGCATGCTCCACCTGGATGGCCTCGCTGACACGGCCGATGCGTTGATCGGTTCCCGCAGCCGCGACGAGCGCCTGCGCATACTGCGCGACAGTCGCATCGGATCGTACGCGGCTGCATCGCTTTTCTTGGCCTTGGCGTTCGCGATAATCGGCGGCGCGGCCGCAGTGACAGCCGGCCGGTACGCCGCCTTCGTGTGGGCTGCAGTCGCAGCGCGCTGGGGTGCAGCACTCGCGCTGTCGCTACTCCCCGCGGCCCGTACAGACGGCATGGCGGCTGCGATCGCGCGAGGCAGGGGAGTCCTCTCGTACTGCATCGCGGCAGCCCCCCTGCTCGCTGTCGCGCCGTGGGCGTTGAGCACGAGCATCCCGGCGGTCGTCACCGGGCTCGTCGCTTCCGTTGCAGCCCCATGGTCGTTGTCGCGGCGTCTCGGTGGCGTCACGGGCGACATCCTCGGTGCTGGCATCGTGCTCACCGAGGCTGCTACCCTGGTCGCTGCAGCACTGACCCCTAGGTAGGTCGCGTGGCTCGAGTCTTCGTCATGCGGCATCCAGAGACCGTGGCCAACGTCGAAGGCCGGTACTGCGGCGTGACCGACTCGCCTTGGACCGACCGGGGACGAGAACAGGCCAAGCACCTGAAGCGCTTCACGGAAGAGGTCGCACCTGCACAGGTGTGGAGCTCGCCGGCGCAACGCGCTCTGAAGGCAGCGCACGTCGCTTCGCCGTGCACGACCATGCTGCGTATCGTCGAAGACTTGCGAGAGGTCGACTTCGGCCGCGCCGAGGGCATGACTGCCTCAGAGGCACGCCAGGCCGGCGTCGCGGTACGCATCTCGCCTCCTCATCCGCTCGCAAACGCTGCTGGTGCAAACGGTGGATCCGAGGTCATCGCGCCAGGCGGGGAGGGGTGGGGCGATTTCCTCGAACGCGTCGACCGCGTCCGCGACGCGGCGCAGGACCAACGCGCAACGTTGTGCATCTTCACGCATGGCGGCACGGGGCGTGCGCTCATCGCACGCTTGTTGGGTCTGTCCTTGGACGCGATGTGGCTGTTCTCACTGGCTCCTGGCGGCTTCGCTGAACTCGCGTACGAAGACGGCATCGCATCGCTCGTCAGGCTGTGCCCGCCAGAGGTCTGACGGCGTCCGCCGGCTTGCACCGCTTCGACGGGTGGGGCACAATCACACGCAATCTTCACCGAGGAGCGGGCGTGGGCATCGAGGACATCATCAGGGAGGACCTTGCACCGCTCGTCCCGTATGCTCCGGGACTGCGGGCAAGCCAGGTCCGGGAGCGTACCGGCGTCGAGACCGTGGTCAAGCTGTCAAGCAACGAGCATCCGTGCGGCCCCGTTCCTGCGGCGCTCGCCGCGATGCGCGCAGTCCTGCCGCGCCTGAACCGCTATCCTGACGGCGCGTGCACCGCCTTGAAGTCCAAACTCGCCTCACGCCTTGGAGTCGGCACCGAGAACCTCGTGGTGGGCAACGGCAGCAACGAGGTCCTTCGGCTTCTGGCGCAAGCGGTCCTGCGACCCGGTGACGAGGTCGTCTTCGCGTGGCCGTCGTTCGTGGTCTACCCCATGGTCACCGCGCTGTTCGGGGCGACCGCAGTGCGGGTTCCCCTGGACGAGGGCGACGTGCACGACCTCGATGCGATGCTCGGCGCCGTCACGGAGCGGACGCGCATCGTGTTCTTGTGCAACCCGAACAACCCTACAGGGACCATCTACCGCAGGAATGCCTTCGACCGCTTCATGCGTGCCGTCCCTGAGCACGTACTGGTCGTCGTGGACGAGGCCTACTTCGAGTTCGTCACTGACCCGGAGTACCCGGACGCCCTGCAGTGGTTCGATGGCGTCCGTCCCTTGGCCGTCTGCAGGACCTTCTCGAAGATGTACTCCCTCGCTGGCCTTCGGGTGGGTTACGGCGTCGCACCTGAGCAGCTCGCTCGGGCTGTGGACAAGGTGCGGGAGCCGTTCAACGTCAACACGGTTGCGCAGATCGCTGCCTACCACGCGCTCGATGACGAGGCGGAGGTCCGTCGCAGGAGAGCCGAGAACCAGGAGCAGAAGACCTACCTCTATTCGTGCTTCGACCGGCTCGGCATCTCGTACGCGTCTTCGGAGACGAACTTCGTGTACGTGCATGCGACGCGCCCGGTCGAGGCGTTCCAGGCGCTGCTTGCCGAGGGCGTGATAGTCCGCGACTTCGGCACCAGCCCGGCGCTGCGGGTGACTCTCGGCACCCGAGAGGACACCGAGCGGACCATCCGCGCCTTCGAGGCCGCGGTCGCCCGTCTCGGCCGCCTGTAGCTTCGGGACTCCGCACATGCCAGCACTCGAAGAGGTGAGGCCGCGATGCTCATAGTCATGCGGGATCACGCGACGCAGGAGGAGGTCGACCACGTCGTCTCCCTGCTGCACGAGGCAGGTGCCGAAGCGCACCTGTCTCGGGGCGAGGTCAAGACGATCATCGGCGTCATCGGCGACCGCGAGGTCATGTACTCCCTCGAGCTCCAAGGGCTTCCGGGCGTCGAACAGGTGATCCGGGTCCTCAAGCCTTACAAGCTCGTCTCCCGTGACTTCCAGCCCGACGACACAGTGGTCCGCGTCGGGACCGCCGCAATCGGAGGCGGGACGTTTTCCGTCATCGCCGGACCCTGCTCAGTGGAAAGCGAGGAGCAGGTTCTCGCGACGGCCCGTGCTGTGAAGGCCGCAGGAGCGTCGGTCCTGCGGGGCGGCGCGTACAAGCCGCGCACCAGCCCGTACGCGTTCCAAGGATTGGGCCTGGAGGGGCTGCGTCTGCTCCGTGAGGCGGCCGACGAGGTAGGACTGCCCGTCGTCACCGAGGTCCTCGATGTGCGCGACGCGGAGACCGTCGCCCAGTACGCGGACATGCTCCAGGT
>JAOAFY010000008.1 GCA_026416035.1 Coriobacteriia bacterium
GTACTCCGGATACCAGGTGCCGCCGCACTACGATTCGCTCATCGCGAAGTTGGTCGTGTGGGGTGAGACGCGTGAGGAGGCGATCGCGCGGGCCAGGCGTGCGCTCGACGAGTTCATCGTCGTCGGCATTCCCACGACGATCCCCTTCCACCAGTTCGTCGTCGAGGAACCGCACTTCGTGCGCGGCGAGGTCTATACTGACTACGTCGAGAAGCACGTCCCCCACGCAGCGCTGCAGGCGTTCGTGCGGGGTCATCGCGAGGAGGCGAACGATGGGTGAGGAGATCGTGCTCGAAGGGTTGGGCGTCGCCCCATCTGTGCTCGAGACGATCGCAACCCTGGCTGCCGAGGGCGTCGAAGGAGTGGAAGCGGTCCTGACGCGGCCCGTGGCTGGGCTGGTCGCCAAGACCGCCTCGCGTGGCGTGTCGGTGGAGATCGGCGACGACGGCGCTTTGGCAGTGCAGGTGCATCTTGAGGTGCGCTACGGTCGGCCGCTCAGGCAGGTTGCCGAGGACGTGAAGGCGGCCATCGCCGATGCGATGCGAGCGCAGACCGGCCACGAAGTCGGTTCGGTGGACGTGTACATCGACGGCATCGTGTTCCCCGAGCAGGACTCCGATCGTGCGGTGATGGCTGTGCTCGAGCGTACCCGTGCCAGGCGGCAAGCGCTGCAGATCCTGTATCAACGCGAGATTACAGGAGAGTCCTGCGCACAGATACTCGCCCAGGGCACCTACGCGCTGGAGGGGGAAGACCCCGCGGAGTACTGCAAGCAGATCGTGCTCGGCGTGGAAGCGAACCAGCCTCAGATCGACGAGGAGATCGAGCGCACTTCCGAGCACTGGTCGCTGACCCGGATGCCGATCGTCGACCGCAACATCTTGAGGATCGCGGTGTACGAGATCCTGTTCGAGGGGCAGGTGCCGAACTCGGTCGCCATCAACGAAGCGGTCGAGCTGGGCAAGGTCTTCGGAGGCGACGACTCTTCGAAGTTCATCAACGGCGTGCTCGGCCGCATCGCCGAGCGCCAGGAAGCATCAACAGTGCAACCGACGGAGGACGTGCGTGAGTGAGGAGCGGTACACCTTCGAACAGGCCCGAGCTCGGCTGGAGGAGATCGCCTCGCTGGTCCGGAAGAAGGACACCTCGCTTGAGCGCAGCCTCGAACTTCTCGAAGAAAGCGTGCGGCTTGCGAACGTGTGCACGGAGCTCGTGGATCGCACGGATCTCGGCGCCACTGCCGCCAGTGGATCCGCACTGGAGGCAGAGGACGCGAGTGCCGACTCTGACCTCTCGGACGAGGTGCGCACCGCTGAAGCAGGCGATCCGGACGCATGACAGGACGGTTTCCGCGTCTCCGGCGACGGGTGCCGTCGTGATACCATCGGAGGGTCCGCGGCTTCCAGCCGAAGCTTCGCAGTGGAGATGACGGCTCGTGTTCGCTGAGCGCATCCTGGATACGATAGACTCGCCGGCCGATCTAAAGCCGCTGTCGCGAGAGCAGCTTGAGCAGTTGGCGGAGGAGATCAGGCAGACCCTCATCGAGACCGTGTCGAAGACCGGCGGTCACCTGGCGCCGAACCTCGGCGTCGTCGAGCTCACGATCGGTCTGCACCGGGCGCTGGATTGCCCGAAAGACAAGATCGTGTGGGACGTGGGTCACCAGGCGTACGTGCACAAGCTGCTCACGGGTCGCCGGGAGCGGTTCGACACGCTTCGAACCTACGGCGGGGTCTGCGGCTTCCCGAAGCGGTCGGAAAGCCCGTACGACGTGCACGACACCGGGCATGCGTCGACGTCAGTCTCCGTCGCCCTGGGTTATGCGTGCGCACGCGATCGCGCCGGGGGCGATGAGGCGATTGTGGCAGTCATAGGCGACGGCTCGCTGACGGGGGGCATGGCCTTCGAGGCCCTTAATCACCTCGGCCACCTGAAGACGCGCATGATCGTCGTGCTCAACGACAACGAGATGTCCATCTCGCGCAACGTCGGAGCGCTCGCGAGCTACCTCGGGCGGGTGCGGCTGGACCGTAGATACCGCAGGCTGCGCGACGACGTCGAGTCGGCCCTGGCTCGCACGAAGATCGGTGCAGCGATGGTCGCGGCCGGCGAAGCCGCGAAGGAGTCGTTCAAGCAGCTCATCGTGCCAGGGATGCTGTTCGAGGAGCTTGGACTGAAGTACGTGGGTCCGATCGACGGGCACGACATCGGACAGGTCGAGGGTGCCGTCCGGGCAGCCAAGGACGTCGACGGCCCTGTGCTCATCCATGCGGTGACGCGCAAGGGCAAGGGCTACGTCCACGCCGAGGACCGCCCCGATGCCTTCCACGGCATCAGCCCCTTCGAGGTCGAGAGCGGCAAGGTCAACGGTTTCAGCAGCAAGCTCTCGTACACCGAAGTGTTCGGGCGTGCGCTGGTGGCGGAGGCCGAACGTGACGCGCGGATCGTCGCGATCACCGCAGCGATGCCGTCAGGGACGGGCCTCTCGTACTTCGCTGAGAGGTTCCCGGAGAGGTTCTTCGACGTCGGGATCGCAGAGGAGCACGCCGTCGGCCTGGCCGCGGGCCTTGCATCGGGAGGATTCGTCCCGGTCGTGGCCATCTACTCCACCTTCCTGCAGCGCGCGTACGACCAGCTCATCATGGACGTCGCGCTGCAAGGGCTGCACGTCGTCTTCGCGCTCGACCGGGCGGGCATCGTCGGCGAGGACGGACCGACGCACCATGGAGTGTTCGACCTGACCTACCTGCGCTCGATACCGGGGATGAGCATCATGGCGCCTGCTGACGAGGCTGAGCTCGTGCACATGCTGCACACGGCACTTGCCTCCGATGGGCCGGTCGCCATCAGATACCCCCGTGGGTCGGGCAGCGGGGCGGCGCTGCCGGCAGAGCCAGTGGTGCTCGAAGCAGGAAGGGCCGAGACGAGACGGGCGGGCACGGACGTGGCCTTGCTGGCCGTGGGTCGCATGGTGGCCATCGCCGAGGAGGCCGCTTCTCTGTTGGCCGACAACGGCGTCGATGCGACCGTGGTGAACGCCCGTTGGGTCAAGCCGCTCGATCTCGAGGCGCTGTCGCATGCCGCCCGGAACCACAGGCTGCTCGTCACCGTGGAGGAGAACACGGCAGCGGGCGGCTTCGGAGCGGCCGTCCTCGAAGCGCTGTCCGACCTTGCTGCGCCCACGCCGGTGCTGCGGCTGGCGGTGCCCGACTGCTTCGTGACGCACGGGGCCACCGAGGTGCTGCTTCACGAGGTCGGCCTCGACGCAGAAGGTATCCGGGGCGCCGTCCTCGGGCGATTGCTCGATCTGCCGGCAGCAGGAAGAGAGAGGCGTCCCCGTGCGGGGAACGCGGCTCGACGTCGCACTCGTTGAGCGCGGCTTCTTTCCGTCCCGCGAGAAGGCGCGCGCGGCGGTGATCGCTGGAGAAGTGCGCGTCGACGGCGTTCCTGCTGTCAAGCCGGGACAGGAAGTCGGACCAGACGACGTCATCGAGGTGGAGTCCCGCGCCAGGTACGTCTCCCGAGGCGGCCACAAGCTCGAAGGCGCGCTCGACGCGTTCGGGCTGGACGTCAGGGGGCTTCGTGCTCTTGACGTCGGCGCGTCGACGGGAGGATTCACCGATTGTCTGCTGAAGCGAGGTGCCGCGTCGGTGGTCGCGGTCGACGTCGGCTACGGGCAGCTCGCGTGGTCTTTGAGGACCGATGACCGGGTCACGGTCTTCGAACGTACGAACATCCGCACTGCCGACGCGTCGGTCCTCGGAGGGCCGTTCGACCTCGTGGTATGCGACGTGTCCTTCATCTCCCTCAGGACCGTGCTGCCTCGGCTCGTGGAGCTGGCAGGCGAGGGCGGGCAGGTGCTGGCACTGGTCAAGCCGCAGTTCGAGGTCGGTAAAGGGCGAGTCGGTAAGAAGGGTGTGGTGCGCGATCCTGCGTTGCACCGAGAGGTACTCGACAACGTGATGAGTGCCGTCGCTGCGCTTGGGTGGGTGGTGCGCGGGATCGCGTCCTCGCCCGTGAAGGGTCCCGAGGGTAACATAGAGTTCTGGGTCTGGGCCTCAGCGCATGGCGAGCAGACGAGCGCGTGCGCCGCGGACGTGGTGGCGGAAGCGCATCGTCGGTTAGGGGATTGACGTGCGAGTGCTCCTGGTTCCGAACGCAGCGAACCCGCGATCCGTCGAAGCGACGAGAGGCGCGGCAGCCTGGCTGGCCGCACGGGGGATCGAGGTCCGTCTCGACTCAGAAGATGCTGGCACCTGCGGGCTTGCAGAGCTCGGAGTACCCCGGGTGGATGCCCGCAGCGTCGACCTCGCGGTCGCGTTGGGCGGCGACGGGACGATGCTCAAGGCGGTCCACATCATCGGCACGCCCGACGTACCGCTCCTCGGGGTCAACCTCGGGAGGCTGGGGTTCCTCTCAGGTGCGGAATCCGAGCACCTCGAGCAAGCACTGGAGGCGGCGCTTGCAGGGGAAGCGAAAGTGGAGCGCAGGGGCATCCTCGAGGCGACCATCGTCATCGGCGGGAGGGCATCCGGCACCTTCCACGCGCTCAACGAGGTCCACGTCGGGCGAAGCGGCGGCGCCCGCGCCGTCGAGCTTGAGGTGGCGATCAACGGCGTGAGGCTCTGGCGCTTCGTATGCGACGGTGTCGTCGTGGCGTCACCGACGGGTTCGACCGCGTATGCGCTGTCGGCAGGGGGGCCGATCGTGTCGCCGGAGGTACGGGGGGCGGTGGTCGTCCCGGTCGCGGCGCACGCGCTCGGGATCCGCCCGATCGTGGCAGGGCCGAGCGACGTGATCGAGGTCACGTGCCCGAACCCTGGTCGAGCCGACGCCTGCGTGACCGTCGATGGCGACGAGGTCCCGTGCCGCAGGGATCTGGAGCGAGTGACCGTGACCAGCGGTGCGCGGGAGGCGTCGCTCCTGAAGATCGAGGGCGCCGGCTTCTACCAGGTGCTCGCAGACAAGCTGCTGGAGCGGTGACATGCTGCTCGAGCTTCACGTCAAAGACCTGGCGCTCGTCGAAGACGTGTGGTTGGAGTTCGGTCCCGGAATGACGGTGCTCACCGGCGAGACCGGGGCAGGGAAGACCGTGCTGGTAGGAGCATTGAAGCTCCTTCTCGGCGAGCGCGCAGATGCTTCGGCCGTTCGTGACGGCGCGAGCGAGGCGCTCGTCGAGGGGCGGTTCCTCGTGGACGGGGCCGAGCGCGTGGTGAAGCGCCGAGTCGGCAGGGATGGCCGTTCGCGCTGCCTCATAGACGGCGAGATGGCGACGGTGGGTACGCTCGCAGAGGTCCTCGGCGACCTCGTGGATCTGCACGGCCAGCACGAACACCAATCGCTGCTGTCGTCTGCGCGTCACGCCGCGCTGCTCGACCGCTACATCGGCGAAGAGTCGGCTGCCGCGCTGTCTGCGTATCGGAACGCCTTCGAATCGTTGAGAGCGGCGAAGCGGGACCTTGAGGAGCTGCGCAGCGCGATATCGGCCCGCGAACAGCGCATCGAGGAGCTTCGACGGACAGTCGAGCACATCTCGTCCGTCGACCCGAAACCAGGTGAGGACGCAGCGCTCGAGGAGCGCCTGGCCAAGGCAAGGCACGCCGACCGGCTCGCAAGCGCTGCGGAAGAGGCGTGGAACGCCTTGAAGGCCGACGGCAATGCGATCGACCTGCTCGGACGGGCCGAGCGGGCGCTGGCGAGCGTCGCCCAGCACGATCGCTCGCTCGGCGATCTTGCCGATGAGGTCCGAGCCTTGGCGGAGCGCGTCAACGACATCGGCCTCGAGTTGCGGTCGTACGAGAGCTCGCTGGAGCACGACCCGGCCGCGCTCGACGTGCTTGAGACGCGGTACCTGGCAATCCGAGAAGTGGTGAGGAAGTACGGCAGCATCGACTTCGCGCTGGCGGCCCTGGCGGAGGCCCGCGAGGAACTCGAACGGCTCGAATCGGCCGAGGCGGAAATGGAGACGGCGCGACTGAGGGTGGCTGAGGCGGAATCGAGCCTTCGCGCGGCGGGAGAGCGGCTTGCCTCCGTGCGGGCTGCGGGTGCGAAGCGGTTCACGGCGGCGCTTCGGGAGGCGACGGCCGATCTCGCGCTGTCGAAGGCGTCGTTCGACGTGGCGTTCGAGGACCTTGCGTTCGAGCGATGGTCGAGCGACGGACCGCATCGCCTCGAGTTCCTGTTTGCGGCATCAGCGGGCGAGCGCCCGAAGCCGCTGTCCAAGATCGCGTCGGGCGGGGAGATGTCGCGCGTCATGCTCGCGCTTAAGAGCATCCTCGGTGCCGCAGACAGGACGCCCGTGCTCGTGTTCGACGAGGTGGACGCAGGTATCGGAGGCGCGACGGCGATTGCGGTGGGCAGACGCCTGAAGGCGTTGTCGCGTGCTCACCAGGTGTTGGTCGTCACCCACCTGGCCCAAGTCGCCGCGTTCGCCGACCGCCATATCGTCGTTGACAAGCGGCTTGCCAGTGACGGACGCGAAGTGACGCACGCCGCCGACGTCGATGGGGAAGCACGGGTGGTCGAGATCGCCCGGATGCTTGCCGGCGGTTCGACTGATGCTGGTCTGACCCACGCTCGGGAGCTGCTCGCTTCAGCATCGGCATGACGGATCCGGCGCAGGGGCGCACAGGTCCTTTGGTAGACTTGGTCGTCGTCGCCTGAAAGGCAAACATGCGGATCGTCGGCACAGCTCGGCTCGGACGCCGGACGAAAGACCTCGTCAAACGCCTGGGTCGCAATGACATCGCGGTCATCGACCACGCAGACATGGACCGCGTGAGCGCGGAAGCGCTTCTTGAGACCGGCGTGGAAGCCGTGGTCAACGCCGCACGGTCGATCTCCGGGTCGTATCCCAACCTTGGTCCGCTGCTCCTTGTCCGTGGGGGCGTACGGCTCATCGACGCCGCCGGCGAAGAGGTGTTCGAGCGCCTGTCTGACGGCGATCCGATCGAGATCGTGGGCGGAGACATCGTCAAGGACGGCGTCGTGGTGGCATCGGGAACGCCTCTGTCGGTCGACGCGGTCGAGCGCGCGATGGAAGACGCACGGCAGGGACTCGACCAGCAGCTCGAACAGTTCGCGCGCAACACGCTGGAGCACATGCTCAAAGAGCGGCAGCTGCTCACCGACGGCGTCTCGGTGCCCGTGGTCAAGACGCAGATGGCGGGCCGAGACGTGCTCGTCGTGGTTCGAGGATACGATTACAAGGACGATCTGCGTGCGCTGCTTCCGTACATCCGCGAGGTGCGGCCGGTCTTGATCGGGGTCGATGGGGGCGCCGATGCGCTTCTCGAGCTCGGCCTGCGTCCGGATCTCGTGGTGGGCGACATGGATTCGGTGAGCGACGAGGCGCTGAGGTCGGGCGCAGAACTCGTGGTGCATGCGTACCCTGACGGGCGGTGCCCGGGCCGGGAGAGGGTCTCAGCGCTGGGGCTCAGTGCAGTCGAATGGGCGATGCCGGGAACGAGCGAAGATCTCGCATTGCTCCTCGCGTATGAATCCGGCGCTGAGATCATCGTCGCAGTCGGTACGCACACGAACTTGATCGAGCAGTTGGACAAGGGCCGGAAGGGAGCTGCTTCGACCTTCCTCGTTCGTCTGAAGGTCGGCACGAGGTTGGTGGACGCAAAGGGCGTGAGCCGGCTGTACAAGGCGTCCGTCGGAGCTGGCGAGATGATCGCGCTCACGCTCGCGGCCATCGGCGTCATCGCCGCAGTGGTCGTGATCTCGCCTGCTGCACGAACCGTCGTGTGGCTGCTCGTGCTGCGCGTTCGGGCGGCGTTCGGCATGTGACGGCGTGTGAGGAGCGGACATGTACAACCTTCGATACCATGTAGCGTCCCTCGTTGCGGTGTTCCTGGCGCTGACCGTGGGTCTCGTGCTCGGCGGTCTCGTCGCCGAACGTGGATCGGTGGGCGGCCAGGTCGAGTCCGTCGTCCGTCAACTGCAGACGCGTTTCGACACGCTCGCTCAGGAGAATGCCGACCTGAAGCGGTCGCTCGAGTCGGAGCGTGCGTTCGGGAAGGAAGCCGCGGCGGCTCTCACCAAGGGTGTGCTTGCTGGTCGCAGAGTCGCGATACTCGTGAACGCGGGCCGGGCCGACGGTCTCGAAGCTGCGCGCTCCGCGGTCGAGCACGCAGGCGGATCGGTGGCGGTCATCATGATCGAGCAACCGCAGGCGGGGCTCGACTCCGCCGTGCCGAGCGTGCTTGGCAAGGGTGTCGAACCTGGCAGACCGGCGGTCAAGGCAGCAGCGCGAGCGGTGGCTGCAGAGATCGCCACAAGCGGCCCTCGTCCGGTCTTGGACGCGCTCGTGGATGCAGGAGCTCTTTCGGTGCGGTCTCTCGATGGCCCTATCGACGGATGCGTCGTGATGGCTGCGACCGGCGACGCTCCTGACGCGTTCGCCCTTGCCGTGGGCGGAGCGCTTGCCGATGCCGGAGTGCGGGCCGTGGGCGTAGAAGCGACTGGCCGCAACACCGGTGTCGCCGCTGCAGCATCGGGCACCGGGATGTCGGCGGTCGACCATGTCGACCTCCCGGCGGGAACGCTATCGCTGGTGTGGTGCTTGGCGGACCGTGCGGACGGGTGGTACGGCCTGAAGAAGGGGGCCGCAGCGCCGTTCCCGCAGCTGTCGGGCCGGTAGCGCGCCTCAGCGAGGCGTGCGACGGGCGGCGTGCAGCATGATCAGCGTGCGCGCGACGTCGAGGAACTGACGCCCTCGGTGCACGAAACCGGCGAGGTCGCGTCCGGTCGCTCTGTGGCTCATGGCGACTGGGACCTCGACGACGCGCAGCCCGGCCCATGCCGCCCGGACCGTCATTCCGACCTCGACGCCGAAGCCAGGTTCGAACGGCGTGACGGCTTCGAGCGCGTGCCGGTCGAGCGCGCGCTGTCCCGAGAGGGGGGCGAGCACGCGGACGCCGGCAAGCCGCTCGATACCCCACCGTGCGAGGGACTTCACCAGGCCGAATCCGCCGGAGCGAGGTGGAGCCGGGAGCACTCCGATCGCGAGGTCGGCGTCGTCGTCTGAAAGCGCAGCGAGCAAGCGAGCGCCCTCGATCGCCGTGTCGCCGAGGTCTGCGTCGAGCAGAAGCACTGCATCGGCCTCTGGTGGCAGACGGCGGATGCCTTCGTTCAGCGCTGCGCCTTTGCCACGGTTCAGGTCGAGGCGGACGACGGCAGCCCCCGCGCCTCTTGCCTGTTCGGCGGTCGCATCCGTCGAGCCGTCGTCGACCACGATGACCGCCAGCACGCCAGGAATGGAGGAGGCTGCCCGCACGGTGGCAGCCACGCTCTCGGAGGCGTTGTACGCGGGTATGACGACTGCGGCGTTCATCGGTTCGCGCGGCGGAAGCGGTTCGTCAGGATCTGACCCAGGCGGCGAGAGCCGGCTGCTACCTCAGATACCCCGAGGGCCGCGGCGAGCGAGTACGCGGTGCCGAGGCCGATGAGCCCCGCCGCGACGAGCTGCACGATGAAGAGCCCCCCACCAGCAAGTCCGGGCGTGGCACGCACGAAGCTGAACGCTACAAGCGCAGCTGCAACGGATGCTGCGGCTGTCCTTCCGGTGGTGGACAAGACGCTTCCCAGACCGTATGGACCGATTCTCCTGCGGAGGATGATGAGCAGCGCGGCCATGTGAAGCGCGAAGAACACGCCGTCTGCCACAGGGATCCCAGCGAGCCCGATCCCACGCCACGAGCCGATCCCGCTGGTCAGAAGGGCGTACAACGAGACCTGCAGCACGCTGCCGAGGAAGTTCGTCACCATCGGCGTCTTGGTGTCCTGCAGCGCGTAGAAGGTCCTGAGCACGTACATGTTCGCTGCCATGAACACGAGGCCGGCGGCCCACCAGACCAGGACTTCTGCGACGACGGGGACGTCGCTGGCGGTGAAGTTGCCGGCCCGGTAGAGGCGGATCAGCGGGGTCGCGAGCGCGATGAGCATCGCAGCCAGCGGCAGCATGAGCACCGTGAGCGACGTCAGCCCGCGTCTGAACATGCGCTTGAACCCATCCCAGTCGCCTTGCTCGGCGAGCGACGCGATCTCGGGGAAGATGGCGGTCGACAGCGCGACTGCGAACACCCCGTACGGGAGCTGGTAGAAGTTCCACGCATAGGCGAGCACCGCTGGACCGGTCTCGCTCGACTGGAAGGCGTATGCGTTTCGGAACGAGATGCACACGAGGTTGATGACGGTGTAGACGATCATCGGCGCCATCTTCGCCAACAGCGTCTTGAGCGCAGGGTGGCGCCAGTCGATGGTGAGCGAGAACCGCGCACCGATGCGTACCAGCGCCGGAATCTGGACCAGCGCCATCGCCGCCACCCCGAGCGTGGTGCCCACGGCCAGGCCGGTGACGGCCCAGTCAGGGTGCGAGTCTTTGAGCGGCAGGTAGACGCCGAGCATGGTGACGATGACCACGATGTTGTTGAAGATAGGAGCTACCGCCGGTGTGAAGAACTTGCGGTGCGAGTTGAGCACGCCCACCCAAATGGCGAGCGCTCCGTAGAACACCACCTGCACAGCGAAGAAGCGGAACAGGTACACCGCGAGCCGCGCCTTCTCCGGGGAGATGCGGAAGGTCTGCGTTCTGACCAGCGGCTCGGGCCAGATCGTGCCGACGAGGGCCACGAGGCCGAGCGCGAGGATGGTGAGGTTGAGGACCGTGCTCGCGAAGCGCCAGGCCTCGTCCTTGCCGTCGCGCTGGATCCGCTCGATGAACAGCGGGATGAAGACCGAGGACAGCGTACCGCCGGCGACCAGCTCGTAGATCATGTTCGGGATGTTGTTGGCTACCTGGTACGAGGCGGACAGCACCGTCACGCCCAGCGCGTACGCCATCGCCCAGGTGCGTGCGAAGCCGGTCACTCGTGAGATGGTGGTCGCGATCGACATGGTGGCCGTGGATCGCGCTATCGAGGGTTTGTTCTCGCTCACTCGGCTCCCACATCGAAGCGTCATGACGCGACGATTGTAGCCGACGCCCGGCCTAGGCGCTTGCGTCAGCAGCGCAACCGTTGCCGACGGTATACACTGCTCGCGTGCCCTTCGTGCGCCCCGCCGCGTGTCGCGGAGGCTGGTATGCGGGAGCCATCGATGCGAAAGCGTTCCGTGCGTGTCCTGTGGGCGATCTGCTCCGTCGCGCTTCTTGCCGCGCTCGGCGGGTGCGTCGAGGCAGGCGAGCCGCTCCGACTGCGTGGGCTTGCTGCGGTGGTCGTGTGCAGCTCGCTCGACGCCCGGATGCTCTCGGACGGCACGGCGCCTGCTGCGGCGGCACTGGCGCGCCGCGGCGGAGCGGCGATCGTCGTGCGCGCGGTGGGAGACGAGCCGCTGCGCGCATCGTCGCCGGGTCGAGACGTGCGCTTCGTCGATGCGGGTGACGCTGCCGAAGACCCGGCGGGCGTCGACGCGGCGATCGCGCAAGCCGCGCGCGAAGCGGGCGGAGGGACCGTCGTGTTGGTTTCGCAGACCGGGACGACGGGGCTCGTCGTCGTCACAGGTGCTGGCGTGCCCGAAGGGTTGCTCAGCAGCCGGCGCACGCACCGGGCCGGGCTGCTGACGGCAACGGACGTCGCCGAGGTGGTCCGCGCGCTGGAGGATGCGAAGAGCGGCCAGCAGATCGCACTACGCGTGCATCCGCGTCGAGGCGCCGTTTCACTGCTCGCAGCGTTGCAGGCATACGCTGCGGCAGCCGCCGAGGCGCAAGCGCCGATCATCGTGGGCTTTTCGGTGCTTGCCGGCGTCTCCGTTCTCGGATCGTGGCTGCTCGCTGGCCGTGCGGGCACGCGGTACTGGCAGCTCGTCGCCTACCGCGCGCTCATGCTCGCGCTCAGCGTCCCACCCGCGACGCTCGCGGCTCGGCTCATGGACCGCTATCCCGCATCGGTTCCGAGGGTGCTCGCGCTCGTGCTCGGCGGTGCGGGGGTGCTGTGGGTGCTTGCGACTGCCGTGGCGGAGCGACGTGGTGCGGCGACGGGTCTGGCCGCGCTCGTCGCGACCTCGTGCGCCGCCGTCGTGCTCGACCAGGTGTTCGGTGCGCCGCTCGCTCCCGGAACCGCTTTCTCGTATGCCCCGCTCGCCGGCTTCCGCTTCTACGGCATCGGAAACGAGGGCGCCGCCGTGGCGTTGGGATCGTGGCTTGCGGCGGCAGCGCTCGCCATGCGCAGCGACCGCGCCGCTCGTCTCGGTGTGCTCATCCTCGGAGCGGTGACGGTTGCGGTGTGCAGCTTCCCGCTTGCCGGAGCGAACTCGCTCGTCGCGCTGTGGGGGACGGTGCTCGTGGCGACGTTCGCCCTGGCGGCGACGCGCCGCAGCATCACGGCGCGCGATGCCGCGGGGATCTGCCTCGCGGCCATCGCGGGGCTGGCGCTCGTCGTCGTCGCTGAGCGGGTGACGGGGGCTGGGACGCACGTGGGCACGGCCATCGCAGCCGGTCGAGGGCCGCTCGGCGTCGTGGCCGGTCGGCTTGCGGCGGTTGTGCGCGCCTACGCCGCCCACCCTGCTGCGCTGGCAGGCTTCGCGGCGTGGGGATTGCTCGCCTATGTGTGGTGGCGTCCGCCAGCACCCCTGAAGGCGGCGTTCACCGCTCGGCCGAATGTGCGTGCTGCGGCCACGGCCGCGCTCGCTGGAGGGCTCGTCGCTGCCGTGGTGGAGGATTCCAGCGTGGTGGTGATGGTCCTGCTGGCGTTGTACGCCGGAGCGGCCATCACAGGGGGCGTCCTGGATGGCATGGAAGGGGGCTGGTGAGGTGGCTGGTGCCGTGCTGGTCCCAGGGCTGGCCGTGGCCGCGGTGCTGTGCGGCGCAGTGCCGTGGGCGGTCGCTTGCCTCTTCGTGCCCGTGTTGGAGTCGTCGCCTCGAGCGAAGGCCGCAAACTACCGCGGCGCGGAGGCCGTGCATGGGCTCGGCGCCGCGTGGCTCGTGTGGGGCGGATGCGCTTTGATCGCAAGATGGGCCCTGGAGGACTTCGGATTGCCGCTTCTCGTGAGCGAGACGATTGGAGCGTGCGGAGCGCTTGGCGTAGCGGCGAGCGCCTTCGGCCTGCTCGATGACACCTACGGGACGCGGGAGGTACGGGGATTCTCTGGGCACGTCCGAGCGTTGCTCGCCGGCCGCCTGACGACGGGTGGGTTGAAGCTTCTCGGTATCGGCGTCGCCAGTCTCGCGGCTGCGCGTGTCGTAGCGGACCTGGCGCCGTGGGGCGGCTCCTGGGTGGGTGTGCTCCTGGCCGGGTCGTCGGTGGCGCTTACGGCGAACCTCGTGAATCTCGTCGACGTGCGGCCTGGGCGGGCGCTCAAGGTGTACCTTGTGCTCGCAGCCTTCGCCGTCGCGCTCGCGGCCGCCGCTCTGGCCGGTGCGTATGGGACGGCGGCGGCTTCCGCTGCCGCCGTGCTGGCCGTCGCGCTCATCGGACCGGCGGCCGCATCGTGGCGATACGACCTCGGAGAGCGGGCCATGCTCGGCGATGCCGGGGCGAATGCGATGGGTGCGGCCGCGGGGCTCGCGATCGTTGCCGCGATGCCCCTGGCCGGGCTCGTCGCATTCGGGGTCGTCATGCTGGCGCTCAATCTGGCATCAGAGCGCACGTCGTTCAGCTCGGTCATCGACCGGACGCCGCTCCTTGCACGGCTCGATGCGCTCGGACGAACGGCGAGGCCCGGCGAAGATGCCGGCCGAGGCGAGCGCTCCACGCCGTCTTCGCGCTATGATGACCACGACGGTTCTGGTGGCGATCCGCGGGAGGTCTGAGCATCCGGATGGCGACGAAGCACATCTTCGTGACGGGCGGCGTGGTCTCATCGCTGGGCAAGGGCATCACAGCTGCGTCGCTCGGCCGGCTGCTCAAGTCTCGGGGCTTGAAAGTCACCATCCAGAAGCTCGACCCATACCTGAACGTCGACCCCGGCACCATGAGCCCGTTCCAGCACGGAGAGGTGTTCGTCACCGACGACGGGGGCGAGACCGACCTCGACCTGGGCCACTACGAGCGATTCATCGACGAGTCCCTCTCGCGGGAGTGCAACGTGACGGCGGGTTCCGTCTACCAGTCGCTGATCGCCAAGGAGCGCCGCGGCGACTTCCTCGGGGGTACCGTCCAGGTCATCCCGCACGTGACGAACGAGATCAAGGACCGGATCGTGCGCCTCGCGGAGCAGACCCAGCCCGACGTGATCATCACCGAGGTCGGAGGCACCGTCGGCGACATCGAGTCGCTGCCGTTCCTCGAGGCGATCCGCCAGATGCGCAAGGACCGGGGTCGCGACAACGTCTGCTACATCCACGTTACGCTCGTGCCGTACATCGCGGCTTCGGGCGAGCTCAAGACCAAGCCGACGCAGCACTCGGTCCAGGAGCTTCGCAGCATCGGCATCCTTCCGGACTTCATCGTGTGCCGCTCCGACCGTCCCATCGATGCTGGCATTCGGCGCAAGATCGCGCTGTTCTGCGACGTGGAGCCGCAGGCGGTCATCTCGGCCGTGGACGCCGAGAGCATCTACGAGGTCCCGCTGACTTTGAGGTCGCAGGGGCTCGACGCGATGGTGATCGAGCGGCTGGGGCTCGAATGCGGCGATGCGGACCTTGCGGAGTGGCAGTCGTTCGTCGAGCACCGGAAGGCGCTGACTGCCGAAGTCGACATCGCGCTCGTCGGCAAGTACGTGCAGCTTCCCGACGCGTACCTCTCGGTCACCGAAGCGCTGCAGCACGCGGGCATCTACCACGACCACAAGGTCAACGTCCACTGGGTCGATGCGGAGCGTCTGAACCCAGACGAGGTCGAAGACGCCCTCCGTCCGTACGATGGCATCCTCGTCCCCGGCGGATTCGGTGTGCGCGGGATCGAGGGGAAGATCCGGGCGGCCCAGTACGCCCGGGAGCATAAGGTCCCGTACCTCGGCATCTGCCTGGGCATGCAGGTGGCCGTGTGCGAGTTCGCGCGCAACGTCGCGGGACTCGAAGGGGCAAACTCCAGCGAGTTCGACCCCGTCACCGAGCATCCGGTCATCGATCTGATGCACGAGCAGGAGAACGTCCGGGACATGGGCGGGANCATGCGGCTCGGCTCCTATCCCTGCAAGATCGCACCTGGCACGAAGGCGTGGGAAGCATACGGTCAAGAGGTGGTGTACGAGCGGCACCGGCACCGTTATGAGGTGAACAATGCCTATCGGCAACGCCTCGTCGATGCAGGGCTGGTGATCAGCGGGCTGTCGCCCGACGGACGGCTCGTCGAGATGGTGGAGCTGCCGGACCACCCATGGTTCGTCGGCAACCAAGGGCATCCGGAGTTCAAGAGCCGTCCCACGAGGCCGGCGCCGCTGTTCCGTGACTTCGTGGGGGCGGCCGTCCGAAGACGCGCTGGCAGCGCGTAGCCACTGCGAGGAGAGCGCGATGCGGCTCGCGTGGGGCGAGGTCGTGGGAATCGCTGCCGAGCGTCCCGGGCTCCAACGCCTGCGGGTCGAGGTCGACGGCGTGCAGGCCTCAGCGGTCTGCCTCCCGCAGCTGTCTGGGCCGTGCGTGCCGGGGGATCGCGTGCTCCTGAACACCACTGCCGTCGACATGGGTCTAGGCACCGGGGGAGCGCACTTCGTGGTGGCGCGCGCTGACGAGCGCGGGTTCTCGGACTCCTCGGGCGGACACATCATGAAGCTGCGGTACACGCCGTTGCAGCGCGATGTGCTGGCCGTCGAGGAAGCCGCCAGCGCCCATACAGAAGCGCTTTCGGAAGCGGACGACCTCGGCGGCCTCCCCGTCGTCTGCTGCGCACTGCACTCGCACGTCCTGCCGGTCGCCGCGGCCGTGAAGGAGGCTGCGCCTGGTGCACGCGTGGTGTATGTGATGACGGACGAAGCCGCGTTGCCGCTCGCGCTGTCTGACGCAGTGGCAGACATGCGGTCGGTCGGCTTGCTGGACGGGACCGTCACTGTAGGGCAGGCGTTCGGCGGCGACGTCGAGGCCGTGTCGCTCCACTCCGGGCTTCTGGCGGCGTCGTCGGTGCTTTCCGCTGACGTGGCGGTCGTCGCGATCGGGCCAGGCGTTCCGGGGACCGGCAGCAGGTTCGGGCACGGCGGTGTGGCGGCGGGGGAGGCCGTCAACGCGGTCGCCGCGCTCGGGGGGACGCCCGTGGCGACCCTGCGAGTGTCGTTCGCAGATCGGCGCGAGCGGCATCGAGGCGTGAGCCACCATTCGCTCGTCGCGCTCGGCAGAGTGGCGCTGGCCCCGGCGACGGTCGCAGTCC
Source organism: Coriobacteriia bacterium (assembly GCA_026416035.1). Taxonomy (GTDB): domain Bacteria; phylum Actinomycetota; class Coriobacteriia; order Anaerosomatales; family Anaerosomataceae; genus Parvivirga. The sequence continues at coordinate 16,242 of JAOAFY010000008.1, forward strand.
CGCGGCTCGGCGTCGAACAAGCGTCGGCGATCGGAAGTCAGCTCGAACAGGCAGGGATCTGGCGGTTGCACCGTCGCATGGAAGTGGAAGCCACGCTGCCGGACACCCGCGGCGTGCCGATGCGATCGATGGGCCGCTCGCCGGAGGAGGACCCCGCGTTCTTCCTCGCTGCTGCCGCCGGGGGTCGAGCCGCGCTGTCGTTGCTGCGTCGGCCACGCGGGGCTCCGGAGGGGTAGGTGATACACTGTAGAAGAGCAGTGCGTGCTCGCAGCTCGCGACATCAGATGTGCGGCACGAGAAGCGTGATGCACAGTCCCTGTCGTGCGGGAAAGGACCAGCGATGAAGATCGGCGTGCCGAAGGAGATCAAGAACAACGAGTACCGCGTCGGCATGACTCCCGGCGGCGTGCGGGAGTTCGTCCACCACGGCCACACGGTCTTGGTTGAACGCTCTGCGGGGGAGGGCTCGTCGTTCACCGACGAGGCCTATGCTGCCGCTGGCGCTGAGCTCGTGGACACGGCTGCGGAGGTGTTCGCTCGCGCCGAGATGATCGTCAAGGTCAAAGAGCCGCAGCCAGTTGAGATCGAGATGCTCAGGCCGGGCCAGATCCTCTTCACCTACCTCCACCTTGCGCCCGACCTGCCGCAGACGCAGGGTCTCATCAAGTCGGGTGCGGTGTGCATCGCCTACGAGACGGTCGAGCTTGCGAACGGGACGCTGCCTCTGCTCGCTCCGATGTCAGAGGTCGCCGGCCGCATGGCGGCGCAGGTCGGTGCGACCTACCTGCAGAAGCCGTTCGGTGGCAGGGGTGTCCTGATGGGGGGCGTCCCAGGCGTGCTGCCCGCGAATGTGGTGGTCCTGGGCGGCGGCGTCGTTGGGACCAACGCGGCGTACGTGGCCATGGGCATGGGTGCGCACGTCACGGTGATGGACATCAACATAGACCGGCTGCGCTACCTCGATGAGATCTGGGGCAACCGCGTCCGTACGCTGTACTCGAGCAAGCACAACATCGAAGAAGCGGTCTACCAGGCGGACCTCGTGATCGGCGCGGTGCTCCTGCCGGGAGCGAAGACGCCGTGGCTCGTCACCCGAGACATGCTGAAGCACATGAAGAAGGGCGCCGTGGTCGTCGACGTGTCAGTGGACCAGGGAGGATGCATCGAGACCACACATCCGACGACGCACGCCGATCCGACGTACATCGTCGATGGCGTCCTGCACTACGGTGTGGCCAACATGCCCGGCGCCGTGCCGAACACCTCGACGCTTGCGCTCACCAACGCGACGCTCCGATACGGGCTTGCCATAGCGGACAAGGGCTGGAAGAAGGCGGTGCTCGACGACCCTGCGCTTGCGAAGGGCGTGAACGTGCTGGACGGCGCGATCACCTACAAGCCGGTCGCTGACGCTCACGGCATGAACTACACGCCGCTGGAGAAGCTGCTGTAGCGAGCTTCGCACGACGCTCGGAGCCCTTCGCTGGCGCAACGGCGCTCGCGTACAATGCCACCATGGACGCGGCCGTCAGGGACTTCCTCGCACACCTTGCCGTGGAGCGAGGGGCGTCCCAGCACACGATGGATGCGTACCGGAGAGACCTCGCCCGCTACCAGGCGACGCTCGGCGAGCGTGGGGTGAGCGATCCGGCAGCGGTGACGCGCGAGGACGTGGTGGAGCACCAGCGGCGCCTGTTCGCCGCCGGGTTCGCTCCGAGCACCGTGGAGCGCAACATGGCGGCGGTACGGTCGTTCCACCGGTTCTGCCTGCGTGAAGGGTTCGCCGATCTCGATCCCACCGCTGGGTTGCCGCTGCCGAAGGTGCCATCCCGCCTCCCGCAGGCCATATCGGTGGAAGAAGCCGAACGCCTGCTGTCGCAACCGTTCCCCGACGGCCCTGCCGGACTGCGCGACCGCGCGATTCTCGAGGTGCTGTACGGGTGCGGTCTTCGTGTGAGCGAGCTCGTCGGCTTGAACACCGACGATGTCGACCTGCCCGGCGGGTTCGTCCGCGTATTCGGAAAGGGTGCGAAGGAGCGGGTGGTCCCGATCGGCGGGTACGCTGCGCGAGCCGTTGAAGACTACCTCGCGCATGGCAGACCCTACCTGCGCAGTGCGCGCAGCGTGGCCGGCGCGGATCGGTCTGCGCTGTTCGTCAACCAGCGTGGGGGACGTCTCACTCGGCAGGCGATTTTCGGCATCGTGAAGCGCTACGGCGCACGAGCCGGACTCGATCTCCATCCGCATACGCTGCGGCACTCCTTCGCGACCCACATGCTTCAGGGCGGCGCCGACCTGCGCTCGCTCCAGGAGATGCTGGGTCACGCCGACATCTCGACGACGCAGGTGTACACCCACGTCGACCGCAGCCACCTCGTCGAGGAGTATCTGAGCACGCATCCTCGAGCCCGGCTGAGGTAGGTGGGGCCGTAATCGCTGCTCAGACCATCTGGTAGCGTCTGCAAGCCGAGGGGTATGATGAATACGATTTGCCGGTTCCCGTATAGAAGGAGGCGGTTGTAGCGTGAACACGAAGTGGAGCAGGTTCCTCGCCGTTGCGCTCGCCTTGACGCTCCTCGTGGCGTTCGTGCCTGGGTGCGCCAAGAAGACCACCGACGAGGGTACGACGGGCGGGAAGACCGAGGAGCCGAAGACCACGGTCAAGGCCGCCATGGTCACCGACGTAGGCGGGCTCGGCGACAAGTCGTTCAACGACCTGTCGTACGAAGGCCTCAAGCGTGCAGAGAAGGAGCTCGGCGTCGAGATCAAGGTCCTCGAGTCGAAGGAGATCACCGACTACGAGTCCAACATCGACCAGCTCGCGAACGCCGGCTACAGCCCCATCTTCGCAGTCGGGTTCCTGATGACTGACACGGTCTCGAAGATGTCCACGCAGTACCCGGACACCATGTTCGGCGGCGTTGACGAGTTCTTCGACCCGGTTCCGTCGAACGTGGTCGGCCTGACCTTCAAGGAGCACGAGGGCAGCTACCTGGCTGGCGTGGTTGCCGGTCTTGCGACCAAGGAGAAGGCGCTGTCGGACAAGATCAACGACAAGAACGTCATCGGCTTCGTGGGCGGCATGGACGTCCCGCTGATCAAGAAGTTCGAGGCGGGCTTCATCGCCGGTGCGAAGTCCGTGAACCCGGACGTCCAGGTCATCTCGCTGTATGCCGGCAACTTCACCGACCAGGCGAAGGGCAAGGAGCTCGGCTACTCGCTCATCGAGAAGGGCGCTGACGTCATCTACGCCGCTGCTGGCGCGGTCGGTCTGGGCACCATCGAGGCCTGCAAGGAGAAAGGCGCGCTATTCATCGGCGTCGACGCCGACCAGTACCTGACGGTCCCGAACAGCGGCGACGTGATGCTGACGTCGATGATGAAGCGTGTCGACGTTGCCGTGTTCGAGACGGTCAAGGCTGCGGTCGATGGCACCTTCCCGGGTGGCACCATCAAGGAGTTCGGTCTGAAGGAGGGCGGCGTCGGGCTGGCTCCGTTCCACGACTTCGAGAACAAGGTCCCGCAGTCGATCAAGGACGCCGTGGAGAAGGCCAAGAAGGGCATCATCGACGGCACGATCAAGGTCCCTGACAAGCTGTAGCGGGGCCGCATAGGCGCGTCGCCGTACGCGTCTGGTGTAGACTGAAGGGCGGCCGGGGCTCACCCGACCGCCCTTCCCCTGTGAGGTTCACGACCAGGACGGAGACACCCATGCCTGTCCTCGAGCTTCGCGGCATCACGAAGATCTTCCCGGGGGTGGTGGCCAACGACGACGTCTCGTTGTCGCTCGAACCGGGTGAGATCGTAGCGCTGCTCGGAGAGAACGGCGCAGGCAAGACCACCCTGATGAACGTGGTGTACGGGTTGCTCGCCGCGGATCGGGGCGAGGTGCTCGTGGACGGGAAGCCTGCCCGAATCAAGTCGCCGCGTGACGCCATCGACCACGGCATCGGCATGGTGCACCAGCACTTCATGCTCGTCGAGCCGCTGACGGTCACTGAGAACATCGTCTTGGGTAGAGAGCCAGGCCGCTTCGGCGTGATCGACTTCGCGGTCGCTCGCGAACGAGTGCGTGCGCTCTCCGAGCAGTACGGCTTGAAGGTGGATCCGGATGCACGCATCCAGGACCTCTCCGTCGGCATGCAGCAGCGCGTGGAGATCCTCAAAGCGCTCTACCAGGGGGCCCGCGTGCTCATCCTGGACGAACCGACGGCGGTGCTCACGCCGCAGGAGGTGCATGAGCTGTTCTCCGTCGTGCGTTCGCTCGTCGACGAAGGACTGTCGGTGGTGTTCATCACGCACAAGCTCGAGGAGGTCATGGCGGTCGCCGACCGTATCGTCGTCATGCGGGACGGCCGGGTGGTCGGCGAGACCAGGCCTTCTGAGACGGACATGGTCGGGCTTGCACGCATGATGGTGGGTCGCGACGTGGTGCTGCGCATCGAGAAGGGCCCGTCGAGATGCGGCGAGCCGGTCCTGGAAGTCGAGGGGCTCCGCGTCCTCGACGATCGTCGGCTCGAAGCGGTGCGCGGAGTGTCATTCAGCGTGTGCGGCGGCGAGGTCGTGGCCATCGCGGGCGTCGACGGCAACGGCCAGCGGGAGCTCGTCGAAGCGTTAGTCGGGTTGCGACGACCGCTCGCCGGGACGATACGCTTGAAGGGCCGGGATGTCACGCACGCCGGCGCTCGCGAGGCGATCGAGGCCGGGATCTCGCACATCCCCGAGGACCGGCATCGGCGAGGGCTGGTGCTCGACTTCAGCATCGCCGAGAACATGGTGCTTGGCGATCATCGCGTCGAGCCGTATGCCAAGCGCGGCGTGATGCGCCCTGCCCGGATCGCACAGATGGCTCGAGAGCGGATCGAGGCGTACGACGTCCGCACGCCGAGCGAACGCGTGCACGCATCGGCGCTGTCGGGAGGCAACCAGCAGAAAGTCGTGGTGGCCCGCGAGATCGGGCGTGGACCTGAGCTCCTCGTCGCCGCTCAGCCGACGCGCGGCCTAGACGTCGGCGCGATCGAGTTCGTGCATCGTCAGATCATCGCGCAGAGGGACGCTGGCAAGGCCGTGCTCCTCGTGAGCTTCGAGCTCGAGGAGGTCATGGCGCTTGCCGACCGGATCTTGGTGATCTACGAAGGCCAGATCGCTCGCGAGTTCGCCGCGGGCGAGGCCGACGACGAGACGCTCGGATACTACATGACCGGTGGCGGCGGATCGAAGCTCGACGGCCCGCCGTCCGCGGAGGTCGCCGCGGGAGGAGAGCGATGAGCGAGTCGCACGAAGCGCTGCCCGAGCAGAGGGCGTGGATGACCCTTCTCCAGAAGGCCGGAGCGCCTGTCGTGTCGGTGCTCATCGCGATCGGCATCGGGTCGCTCATCATGTGGATCTCGGGCTACGATGCGGGCGCTGCGTTCGCCGCGCTGTTCAAAGGCTCCCTGGGCAGTCCGAAGGCGTTCGGCGACACGCTGCTGCGCGCCACGCCGCTCATGTTCACGGGGCTAGCCGTCGCATACGGCTTCCGGGCCGGGCTGTTCAACATCGGTGCCGAGGGGCAGCTGTTCATGGGCGGCCTGGCGGCTGCATACCTCGGTGTGCGGCTCGGAGGCCTCTCGCCAGCTGTTGCGCTGCCGGCAGTGCTGGTGGCGGCGATGGCTGCGGGCGCTGCATGGGCATTCGTGCCCGCGCTGCTGAAGGCACGCATCGGCGCTCATGAGGTCATCACGACGATGATGTTCACATACATCGGCAAGTACATCGTCTCGTGGCTGGTGGTGGGACCGCTCAAGGCTCCCGGACAGATCCCACAGACGGAGATGATCGGCGCCTCTGCTCAGCTTCCGCGCATCCAGTCGTTGTTCTCTGACGCTGCGCTTCAGTCGCTTCCCATTCTCAAACTGGGGCGAGGCCACATGGGGATATTCGTCGCGCTCTTGTTCGCTGTGGTCGTGTGGCTGATCTTGAAGTACACGACTCTCGGCTACGAGAACCGCGCCGTTGGCTTCAACCCGTGGGCGGCCGAGAATGCTGGAATCTCGGTGCCCTCGACGATCGTGAAGTCGCTGTGCATCTCCGGAGCACTCGCGGGGCTCGCCGGAGCCGTCGAGGTCATGGGGGTGCACCACCGGATCTTCGACCAGTTCTCGCCCGGATTCGGATTCACCGGCATCGCCGTGGCGCTGGTCGCCAAGAACCACCCGCTTGGAGTGATCCCCGCGGCGCTCCTGTTCGGCGCGATGTCTGCGGGATCGGGCACGATGCAGCTTGAAGCGGACGTGCCCCAGAAGATCGTGCTCATCATCCAAGCGCTCGTCATCTTCCTCATCGCTGCAGAATCGGTGGTGCAGTGGTTCATCCAGAAGCGGCAGAAGGAGGCGCTGGCTCGTGCTCGGTGACATCATCACCCCTGACCTGTTCGCGTCGGCGCTTCGTATGGCCACACCGCTTGCGCTTGCTGCGATCGGCGGCACGATCTGCGAGCGCTCGGGCGTCGTGAACATCGCGCTCGAGGGGATCATGCTGACGGGCGCGTTCGCCGGTGCCGCAGTGACGTTGGCGACCGGCAATCCGTGGGTCGGCGTGCTCGCGGCGGTGCTCGCAGGCGTCGCGATCGCCGCGGTCCACGCGTTCGCGTCGATCAACCTCCGTGCGGACCAGGTCGTCTCCGGGACCGGCATCAACATCTTCGCGCTCGGCCTGACGGGCTTCTTGATGGAGCGGCTCTACGGTCACCCGGGCACGACCGATCCCGTGAAGATGATCCGTCCGCTCATCTCCCTTCCGAAGACGCCGGAGGGTCTCTTTGGCGAGGTGCTGCGCTGGCTTGAGGTGATCTTCTTGTCCCACACCCCCATCGTGTACGCTGCGGTGCTCATCGCGGTGGTCGCGCAGTGGGCGTTGTACCGCACCCGGTGGGGTCTGAGGCTCCGTTCGCTGGGTGAGCACCCGAAGGCGGCCGACACCGTGGGCATCAGCGTCTATCGAGGCCGATGGGCCGCAGTGCTCATGAGCGGGGCGCTCGCCGGGCTTGCCGGCGCGAACCTCGTGATCGAGCAGGTCGGGAGCTTCACGGAGAACATGACCAACGGCCGAGGCTTCATCGCGCTGGCTGCCAACATCTTCGGCCGGTGGACGCCTGCGGGGTCGTACCTTGCGTCGCTGCTGTTCGGGTTCGCCGACGCCCTCCAGATCAAGCTCCAGATGCTGCGTGGCCAGATCGACATCCCGCCGCAGTTCTTCCTGATGCTGCCGTACGTGCTGACGGTCATCGTGCTCGCCGGCGTGATCGGGCGGGCCGTGGCACCCGCGGCCGTCGGTCAGCCGTACGAGAAGGGCTAGCGATGGACCAGCCCGGCACCGACCGCGGGCCGTGGAGCCTGACGCTTGCGCTGGCGCACTCGATCGCGTGGGGATTCGGCGTAGGCGTGGGCGTGCTGGCAGGCGCCCTGCTCACCTCTGTGGGCGCTCAGGGAGCGCCAGGAGCGGCGGCCTCCTCGTGGCAGGAGGTCGCCGCCGTGCCGTTGGCTGCGGGGGCGACCGTCGCCGCACTCCGGTTCGCGGGTTCGCTCGCAGTCGCCGCGGTGCGCGGGGCGCAGCGTCGCAGGTCAGGCTTCAGCTAGCGTGTGTGTCGGCAGACAGTGCGTCGCGCGGCTCGACGCTCCGGCGCCTCCTCCGACGGACGAGGGCCCGGGCCAGGTAGTATGCTGCGACGGCGATGGCGATCGCGGGAAGCAGCGTGAGGGTTACGACGATCGCGATCTTGATCGTCGCTGCCGCCCCGCGGAAGCCTGTCGTGATCGCGTCGAGGAAGCCCCAGGTCTCTCCTGCAGGCCGGATGACCGGCTTAGGTTCGGTCAGCTCGATGGTGACGGTCGCCAGAGCCGCTTGCCGCTCAAGGTACTTGACCTGCGCATCGAGGCTCTCGATCTCGCCGCGCACGCGTGCGAGCTCCCGTTCGACCGAGAGCATCTCCTGGACGTTCTTCGTCGCTGCGAAGAACTCGCGCAGGCGCTTCTCTTCGGCACGGAGGTTCTCAAGGCGGGCGCTCAGGTCGACGTGCTGCTGAGTCACGTCCTCGCTCGACTCGGACTGCGCCTTGACGGTACCGATCTTCACCGCCTCGGCCACGAACGCTTCGAACGCATCGACGGGGACTCGGACCGTCACCCATCCGCGAAGGCTCTCTGAAGGCAGCGCCGAGCCGGCCACCTCGGGTCGGTAGATGGGTTGCTCTTCATCCGTTGCTATCTGGAGCGCAGCGATCGAGCCTCCGTGTTTCGAGGCGGCCGCGCGGATGGCTTCGACGGCCCCTTTGACGTCCTTGACCTCGATGCGCATCGTCTTGCTGCGTATCACGAGGGCGTCGGCCTTCGGAGGAGTCGCCTGGTCGCCGCCCTCCTCGGCCACGGTCTTGTCGGTACCGTAGTCTTGCGGAGGCAGGGCGCCCGAGGGCGCAGAAAGCTGCCCTGAGACCGCCTGCCCACGTGACGACGCCTCTCCAAGGACGTCGCGGAGCTCTGACACCCCGGAGCATCCGGCCGTGACGACGAGCGCGAGCACCAAGAGCGCGACGAGCGCGCTGAGCACATGCGAGCGAGAGCGTCTGTCCATCGTTTCCGCCTTCCCATCATCGACGCTGCAAACGACGACGCCCTGCCGCCGTTCGTCCAGTCGGGCAGGGCGTCGAGCCAGCGGAACCAAGGGGTCTTACGAGACGTTCTCCTCGCGTGCCTTGAGCTGCTTGGCGGCATAGACGAGGAAGCCGATCCCGATGCCCACCACGGCGAAGAACGCGACGACGAGCATGTTGAACACGATGCTCGCGACGTTGAAGCCCAGTGGTGCGAAATCTCCCATAGGGGTGTTCACCTCCATCGCGCCCTCGGGTACGCGCTGATTCTATCCCGCCGCGCGCAGCCCCGGCAACCGACTCGTCCTTCGCCTGCTTGATTCCGCTGTCAAGGCGCCAATCCTGCCTGCACATCGTTCGACGTACGAGCGGCACGCCGGGTTTCGGTTCGAGCAGAGGATCCCGTCGGGGGAGGGCGCAGTGGGACCCGGGGAATATCTGTGGGAAAATGGGTGAAAAAGTGTTGCAAAGTGGGATGCAGTGGAATAAGGTAATGCCAGCGAGACGGTGTGGTGTCTCGGAACGTGTCCCGGAGGAGCCAGGAGGGACGGGATGTTTCTCGGCGAGTACCAGCACGTGCTGGACGCCAAGGGGCGCCTGTCTTTGCCTGTCAAGTACCGGGCGGAGATGACGGGCAAGCTCGTCGTAGCCAAGGGTCTCGGAGAGTGCCTGTACGTCTACTCAGCCGAGGAGTACCGGGCCTTCATCCGGCGCCTCATGGAGCAGGACGACTTCGACCCCAGGTTCCGCCAGGTGCGGCGCTTCTTCACGTCGGGAGCCATCGAGACGGAGCTCGACTCGGCGGGACGGATCTCGCTTCCCGCGAACCTGAGGGAGCACGCGCGCCTCGAGAAGGAGGTCGCGGTCATCGGCAACGGCAACCGGATCGAGCTTTGGGATGCGGCGAGGTGGGCCGCCTACAACGGTGAGACTGCCGAGCGGATCGAGGACGTGGCACGGGAACTCGCTGAGCTCGGCATCTTGTAGGGCCTTGAGAATGGAATACCGGCACACCCCAGTTTTGCTGGCCGAGGTGACGCAGCACCTCAGGTTGCACGACGGCTCGATCGTCGTCGACTGTACCTTGGGCGGGGCAGGACACGCGGAACGGGCTGCACAGCTTATCGCGCCCACGGGGATCCTCGTGGGAATCGACAAAGACGATGCCGCACTTGCCGCAGCAGCAGACGCACTACCCCTCGGCCAGCAAACGATCGTCCTGCTCAAGGGCGACTACGGGGACCTCGACGACCTGCTCGTCCAGGCCAGGATCCCGTACGTCGACGCCTTCCTGTTCGACCTCGGGGTCTCCTCCTTCCAGCTTGACGAGGCCGGCCGCGGTTTCTCGTACCACCGCGACGCTCCGCTGGACATGCGGATGGACGCCGCGTCATCGCAGCCGACCGCGGCCGACATCGTCAACACCTACACCGAGGACGAGCTCGCCCGCGTCATCCGCGAGTACGGGGAGGAGCGGTGGGCCTCGCGCATCGCAGCTTTCATCGTCGCCGCGCGGGCCCGCCGTCCGATCACGACGACCGGCGAGCTGGTCGACCTCGTGAAGGCCGCAGTCCCCGCAGCCGCACGCAGAGAGGGCGGGCATCCCGCGAAGCGGACCTTCCAGGCGCTGCGCATCGAGGTCAACCGCGAGCTCCGCTCAGTGGAACGCGGCATCGAGGCCGCGATCAGGTGGCTCGTCCCCGGCGGGAGGATTGCGGTCATCGCGTACCACTCGCTGGAAGACCGCATCGTCAAGCGAGCGTTCGTCGAGGCGTCGCAGGGGTGCATGTGTCCGCCCGGACTCCCGGAGTGCCGGTGTGGACGCAAGCCGGTGCTCCGGATCGTGACACGACGGCCGATCGTCCCGTCGGCCGATGAGGTTGCTGCCAACCCGCGTGCTCGCAGCGCGCGGTTGCGAGTGGCGGAGAAGGTCGCGGAAGCGGCTGAGCGATGACGAGGTGAACGATGGGCCTTCCTGCGCGGAAGATCGAACACGAGCGGCACGGGCAGAGCCGCTCCGCTTCGCGCGCAGCGGCTGGCCGGCGTGTTTCTCGCACACGCCGAGCAGCACACACCTCGACGCTCGTCGTCCGTGGCTGCGCTGTCGCCATCGCGGTCCTCGCGTTCGCAGGCATCGGCCGCGTGGCTATCGCGGTCCGAGCCGCTGAGGCCGCCATCGACGCGCATCGCCTGGAGCGGTCGATCCGCTCGGAGCTCCTTGAGAGCCGCGAGCTCGAGGCGGACTGCAGCGCGCTCGAGGCGCCGTCTCGCATCGGCGCGCTGGCGTCGAACGCGCTGAACATGCGTGCGACGTCCGCCCCCAAGTACATCTGCGTGCCTGCTCGGCATGACGCGGAGGGCACACAGTCGAAGTCGGTCGCGCAACACGGCTCCGTCCACGGGGGCAGCGCGTTAGCCGCCTTGCTCGAAGATCTCGTCTCAGGAGAGGCGCAGGCGCTGCTCGTTGGCGACGTGGGGATCGCGTCGAGCCGATGACAGTGCGGGCTCGACGGAAAGGGGCGGGGATGAGGGCAGTTCGAGGCCCATCGTACCGGCCCAGAAGGCATCTCTTCGTCCTGGCGCTGCTGCTTGCGGCCTTCCTCGCGGTGACGGCGAGGCTCGCGCACATCCACATCATCGAGGGGCCAGCGTACGCGGCGATGGCTCGCGAACAGCGTGACCTGGACCTCACCATCCCTGCACAACGAGGGTCTATCTACGATCGCGAGGGCAAGCCGCTGGCGGTGACAACAGCAGCCAAGACTGTCTACGCCGTCCCACGCGAGGTCGTCGACAAGAAGGCGGCGGCCCGAGCCCTTGCCGCCGCGCTCGGGGGCGCCGAGGACAAGTACCTCGCCAAACTCGAGAAGAAGACGAACTTCGTGTATCTCGCGCGCAAGGTGCCGGTGGAGCAGGCCGAAGCGCTCCGATCGCTGGGACTGGCAGGCGTGTACTTCCTCGACGACACCAGACGGGTGTATCCGAGCAGCAACCTCGCATGCCAGCTGCTCGGCTTCGTGGGTCTCGACGGTGACGGGCTGTCCGGGATCGAGAAGCAGTACGACGAGCTGCTTGCCGGCAGCCCAGGCAGGCTCATCTGCGAGAAGGGCCTAAGTGGTGTTCCAATCCCCGGCGGCGTCACGGTGCGCGAAGAACCCGTCGACGGGCAGAACGTCGTCCTTACCCTCGACGCTGACATCCAGTATCAGGCCCAGACGGTGCTAGCGGATACCGTGAAGCAATGGAAGGCGAAAAGCGGCTCGGTCGTCGTCATGGATGCCAAGACGGGTGCCCTGCTCGCGGTGGCGTCCGTGCCCGACTTCGACCCGAACCGGTTCTGGGAGGCGGATGCGCAGGCGCATCGATGCCGACCCATCACCGACCGCTACGAACCAGGTTCCACCATCAAGGCGATCACGGCTGGAGGAGCGATCGAGCAGGGGCTCGCCCGGCCGGACACCACCTTCAGGCTTCCTCCGACGTTCAAGATCGGCGGCCGCACGATTCACGAGGCGCATCCGCGCGGCACCGTCGACTGGACGCTCACGCAGATCGTCACCAACTCTTCGAACGTCGGTGCGGTGAAGATCGGCCTGCTGCTTGGTCCCGAGATGATGTACCGGTACCTGGAGAAGTTCGGGCTCACTGAGCGCTCAGAGGTGGACTTCCCCGGCGAGGCGGCGCCGAGCGTCCCGCGTCCTCGGGACTGGTCTGCGACGAGCATCGGCAACATCCCGTTCGGGCAGGGCCTCGCGGTCACTCCGCTGCAGCTCGCGCGCGCCATGGCTGCGATCGGCAACGGTGGGTACCTCGTCACGCCGCACCTGCTGCAGGAGCTGCCGGATTCTCCCTCCGAGAAGCTTGAGTGGCCAAGGCGCCCCGCGCTTTCGCCGCAGGCTGCAGCCACCACCACGGAGATGCTCAAGGCCGTGGTGACCGAAGGGACCGGCAAAGGGGCGGCGGTGCCCGGATACACCGTGGCAGGCAAGACGGGCACGGCCCAGAAGCCACGCACGGACGGGATCCGAGGGTACGCGAAGGGGAAGTACGTCGCTTCGTTCTCAGGCTTCCTCCCAGCCGAAGACCCGGCCGTCGTCATCGTCGTGACCGTGGACGAGCCATCAGGCGCGATCTTCGGCGGGACGGTGGCTGCGCCGGCATTCTCGAAGATAGGCGAGTTCTGCATGCGACACCTCGGGATCCCGCCGCGAGCTCCCTCCAGCGCGGTGGGTGCTCCTGCCGCCACCGGCAGCGCCACGGAAACGGCTTCGTCACAAGGGGCGTCCCGATGAACGGGGCGCTTCGACGCTGTGATACGATGCGTCGGCTGACGACACGACGGGCTCGACGATGGACGACATGAGGCTGGACGACCTGCTGACCGGACCGGGCGTGCGTGCCAGACCTGACGCCGCCGTGCGGGTGAGCGGCATCGCATACCGTTCCGACCGCGTCTCGCCGAAAGACGCGTTCTTCTGCATCCGCGGTTTCGCTCACGACGGACACGACTTCGCATCCGACGCGGTGTCGAGAGGCGCGTCCGCCGTGGTCGCTTCGCGTGAGATGCCGGAACTTGCCGGAGTCGTGCCGGTGGCGGTCGTAGACGATACGCGCGAGGCTCTTGCGCGCGCTTCTGCACGGTTCTTCGGCCATCCGAGCGCATCGCTCGAAGTCGTCGGCGTGACCGGCACGAACGGCAAGACGACCACCACTTACATCGTGGACTCGATCATGCGTGCAGCAGGGAAGACCACAGGCCTCGTCGGGACAGTCGAGGTCCGTATCGGCGACGTCCGCATGCCTGCGGGACGCACCACGCCGGAGTCGAGGGACCTGCAGGAACTGCTCGCCAGGATGCGTGCATCGGGGGTCACGAACGTCTCGATGGAGGTCTCCTCGCACGCCATCGACCTCAAGCGAGTCGTCGGCATACGGTTCGCGGTCGCGGCATTCACGAACCTGTCGCAGGATCACCTCGACTACCACAAGACGCTCGAGGAGTACTGGTCCGTGAAAAAGCGGCTGTTCACCGAACACGACGTGGGGGCGCGGGTCGTGAACGTGGACTCGCCAGCGGGTGCAGAGCTCGCAGCGACGCTGACCGACGCGCTCACCGTAGGACGGAGCGCGGATGCCCATGTTCGCGCTCACGACGAGGAACACGCACCCCATGGCACGACCTTCGACCTCGTCGTGGGGTCGTGGCGGCGCCGTGTCCAGCTGCCGCTGCCGGGGGCACACAACGTCGAGAACGCGCTGGTGGCAGCCGGATGTGCCGTGGCGCTGGGCATCGATCTGGAGGCGATCGCGTCAGGGCTCGAGGCCTGCCCGCAAGTCCCGGGGCGTCTTGAGCGCATCGACGAGGGACAGCCGTTCGCCGTGCTCGTGGACTACGCGCACACGCCCGACTCGCTCGCGAAGGCCATCGACACCGTTCGGGAGTTCACGCGTGGACGCGTGATCGTCGTGTTCGGGTGCGGTGGCGATCGTGACCGAGAGAAGCGTCCGCTGATGGGCGCTGCCGCCGCGGAGCGCGCAGACTTCGTCGTGGTCACGAGCGACAACCCGCGCAGCGAGGACCCCGTCGGCATCGTGCTTGAGATCGTCGATGGGATCCGTGCGAAGCGGGTAGACCACATCGTCGAGATCGATCGGAGGACGGCCATCCGAAGGGCGCTCGAAAGCGCGAAGCCGGGTGACGCCGTGTTGATCGCAGGCAAAGGCCATGAGGACTATCAGATCTTCAGCGACCGGACGATCCGATTCGACGATCGCGAGGTCGCACGGGAGGAGTTGAGGCGGCTGTGCTTCGGCTGAGCGTGGAGCGCATCGCTGAGATCACGGCCGGGCGTCTGGTGTCCGGCGACCCGTCTGCACCCGTCAACGGCGTGTCGATCGATTCAAGGTCCGTGGAGCCAGGCAACCTGTTCGTCGCGTTGCCAGGCGAGCGCGTGGACGGCCACGGCTTCGTCGGCCAGGCGGTGGACGCCGGGGCGCGAGCGGTGCTCGTCACCCGCGAGGACGATGCCGTGCTCCAGGCCGTGAGGGCTTCGCGAAACCCGGATGCGGGCATCGTGGTCGTCGAAGACGCCATAGCCGCGGTTCAGGCACTGGCGGCCTATCACCGAAGCCGGCTGCTCTGCCCAGTGGTCGGGGTCACCGGCTCGACGGGCAAGACCACGACGAAGGACTTCCTCAAGGCCGTCCTTGCCACCACGTACCGGGTGGTGGCGACCGAGGGGAATCGCAACAACGAGCTTGGCGTGCCGCTCACGGTCCTGTCTGCGGGCGCCGACACCGGCGTGCTGATCGTGGAGATGGCGATGCGCGGTCCCGGGCAGATCGCGGAGCTGGCGCGGATCGCGCGGCCGACTCACGGCCTGGTGACCAACGTGGGGCTGAGCCACGTCGGCGTGCTCGGCAGCGAGCAGGCCATCGCCGATGCGAAAGGCGAGCTCGTGGAGGCAGTGCCGGAGTCCGGCGTCGTGTTCCTCAACGGCGATGACGCATGGACGCCCCTCTTGTCCGGCAAGGCGCGTGCGAGGATCGTGACCTACGGCCTTGCAGACGCATGCGACGTCCGTGCAACAGACGTGGTGGTCGACGAACGCGGGTTCCCTGTGTTCGCCCTGGTGCGGGGTGACGAGTGTTTCGAGGTCGTCCTGCCGGTCCTCGGGAAGCACAACGTCTACAATGCTCTTGCCGCAGCAGCCGTGGCGTTCGAGCTGGGAGTTGCAGGTGGGAGCATCGCGAGCGGCCTAGCCAAGGCCACCATGAGCGGCATGCGCATGGACGTGTTCGAGGCCGCATGCGGCGTCACTGTCATCAACGACGCATACAACGCGAACCCATCGTCCATGAAGGCCGCTCTCGCCGCGCTGCTCGACCTTCCCGTGCAGGGCAAGCGGGTGGCAGTGCTCGGCGACATGGCCGAGCTGGGATCTTTGTCCGAACTCGCCCACTTCCAGCTGGGGGAGGAAGTGGCGCGTTCAGGCATCGATGCGCTGGTGACGGTCGGGACGCTGGCTCGACGCATCGCCGACGGCGCGCGGGCCGAAGGGATGGACCCGGATGCCATCAGGCCCTGCGCCACGCCTGAGGAGGCGAGCGAGGTCCTCGATGACCTGCTGGAGCGGGGTGACGCCGTGCTCGTGAAGGCGTCGCGGGTGATGGGGCTCGAACGTGTCGTGGAGGGCATAGTTAAACCTCATGTTTAGCTTCATCCCAGAAATCGCGCGCTATCCGACCTACCAGGTCCTCCTGGCGGCCGTCGCTGCCCTGATGCTTGCGGGAGCGCTGTTCCCGCTGTGGATCCGCTTGCTGAAGTACCGCAACATCGGCCAGCAGGTGCGGGCGGACGGCCCGCAGGGACACCTCGTGAAGCAGGGCACGCCGACCATGGGCGGCGTGCTCATCCTCATCGTCGTCTCGATCGTGTACCTCGGAGGCGGCGAAGTGGACCGCAAGGGCCTCATTGCGCTGATGGCAATGCTGGCGTGCGGGCGTCTCGGGTTCGTCGACGACTACGCGAAGGTGGTTCACGAGCGGTCGCTCGGTCTGCGCCCGCGGGCGAAGATAGCAGGTCAGGCGGCCGTGGCGATCGCCGTGGCGCTTGCAGCTGTGAACTGGGCTCACATCTCGACCAAGGTGTTGCTGCCGCCAATCGGATACGTCGACCTCGGCATCATGTCGAGTGTTGTGCACATCGGGGACCTCTCCGTGAGGATACCGTGGCTGTATCTCGTCCTGGTCTGGTTCATGGTTGTGGGAGAGAGCAACGCCGTGAACCTGACCGACGGGCTCGACGGTTTGGCGGCCGGCACCGTGACCCTCGTCATGTTGTCGTACGCAGCCATCGCGTTCCGTCAGGACTCGCTCGCCGTCTCGCTGTTCGCCTCGACCGTGGCTGGCGCGTGCATCGGGTTCTTGTGGTACAACAGCCACCCCGCGGACATCTTTATGGGGGATACGGGGTCTCTCGGGCTTGGAGCCGCCATCGCGAGCCTGGCCATCGTCACGAAGACCGAGCTGCTGCTGCTTCTGATCGGCGGTGTCTACCTGGTCGAGACGCTGTCGGTCGTCCTGCAGGTCTTGTCGTTCAAGCTCACCGGCAAGCGCATCTTCCGGATGGCCCCGATCCATCATCACTTCGAGATGCTGGGGTGGAGCGAGACCAAGGTCATGGTGAGGTTCTGGATCGTCACCGGTATCATGGCTGGTGCCGGGTTCGCTCTGTACTTCGTGTCGACGGCGTTGTGGAAGCAGGCATGAGCGAGCGCTCGATCCCAGATGGTTCGTACGCGGTGCTCGGGCTCGGACGTTCGGGCGAGGCCGTGTGCCGTTTCCTGGCTGCGCGGCTGGAAGCGGGAGGCGTCCGACGAGTCGTTGCATACGACAGCGCGGACTCGCCCGAGCTGCGTGCGCGTGCGCAAGATCTCGCGTCGAGCGGCGTCGAGTGCGTGCTCGGGGCCGAGAGCATCGACCGTGCGGCGGAGGTGGCGGTCGTGAGCCCCGGCATCCGCCCCGACAGCCCGCTCATGCGCTCGGCGCTCGAGCGCTGCGGAGAGGTGATGGGAGAGATCGAGCTCGCGTTTCGCGCATCTCGCTCTCCGTGGGTCGCGGTGACAGGCACGAACGGGAAGACCACCACCACCGCGCTCATCGGGCACCTCCTGGACGCGGCAGCGGTGCCGTGCGAGGTCGTCGGGAACATCGGTCGACCGGCGATCTCGGTCGTAGGCGACATGGGTCCGGCGGCGGTCGTGGTCGCGGAGGTATCGAGCTTCCAGCTCAGGCTGACGGACAGGTTCCATCCCCGGGTCTCCGTGCTTCTGAACATCACGCCGGACCACATCGACTACCACGGGTCATTCGAAGCGTACGCTGCCGACAAGGCGCGCATCTTCGCACGCCAAGGACCTGGAGATACCGCGGTCATCGACGTGGACGATGCGGGGTCGGCTCCGTACGCTGATACCGTAGAAGCGGCCGGTGCGACCGTGGTTCGCGTGAGCAGGAAGGGCCCCGTCGCAGGGGGCGCGTACCTGGCCGGGGACGAGCTCATCGTGGAGACGGATGCCGGCCCGGTTCGCGTGGCGTCGCGCGAGGATCTGCAGATCCGCGGCGACCACAACGTGAGCAACGCGCTCGCCGCTGCAGCGGCTGCGCTAGCTGCAGGAGCCGACGCCGGGAGCGTGCGCGAGGGCCTGCGGACCTTCGTCCCGCTGGCTCACCGGCTTGAGCCGGTGGCCGTCGTAGACGGGGTGGAGTACTTCAACGACTCGAAGGCGACGAATCCCGACAGCGTGGTCAAGGCGCTCACTGCCTTCGAAGACCGGCCCGTCGTGCTGCTGCTGGGGGGTAGGAACAAGGGCTCGAGCTTCGAGCATGTCGCTGCCGCGGCCACCCGGCAAGCAAGGGCGGTAGTGGTCTTCGGCGAGGCAGCCGCCGAGATCGCGGAGGCATTCCCGGAACGGGCGGGGTGCCCGGTGCTCTTTGCGGAGGGCCTTCGCGATGCGGTTGCGCGTGCAAGCAGCGTGGCGGAGGCTGGCGACGCCGTGCTGCTTTCGCCCGGTTGTGCGTCGTTCGACGAGTTCACCGGGTACGAGCAGCGCGGCGAGGTGTTCCGCGAGCTGGTACGAGGCATGGGGAGGCGCTGATGAGCAGTCGCGCAAGCTCGCTGCGCGCAGGCCGTGCGCTGGTGCTCGTGAGCGTCCTGTCTTTGAGCGCCTTCGGCCTGGTCATGGTGTACTCCTCCTCGTCGGTCCGCGACTATCAGGTCCTGGGAGACAGCGCGTACCATATGGTGAAGCAGGCGCAGTGGCTGGCGATCGGGCTTGCGTGCATGTTCGTCGGTGCGCGGCTCGACCTGCGCCTGAGCGACCGGAAGGTCCCGACCCATCGTGATGCAGCGCTCGTCAGTTGGGTGACGTGGGCCGGATCGGCAGCAGGCCTGCTCGCGGTCGCCGCCTTCGGTGTCGCGCGGTTCGGGGCGAAGCGGTGGCTGGTGTTGGGACCTCTGTCGCTTCAGCCGTCCGAGTTCGCCAAGCTCGGGTGCGTGCTCGTGACGGCCTTGCTCCTCGTCAGGTGGCGGCGGGGCGTCCTGACGGGCGGCGAGCTTGCGGCTCAGGTGATGATGACGACGCTTCCTGTGCTCGCGCTCGTGATCCTGCAGCCGGACCTGGGGACAGCGATTTCCATCGCGTCCGGAGTATTCGTGCTGCTGATGCTCGGCGGCGTCGATGGGCGCCTGCTCGCAGGCATCGCTTCTGGAGGAGGTCTCGTCGCCGCGGTGTTCACGGTGACCTCGGAGTACCGTCTCGAGCGCGTGGTGACGTTCCTCGATCCGTGGAAGGATCCGAGCGGGTCGGGGTACCAGATCATCCAGTCGCTCTTGGCTTTCGGTTCCGGCGGTGTGGGGGGCGTCGGACTGGGGCTCTCGCGGCAGAAGTTCTCCTACCTGCCGATGGCGCACACAGACTTCATCTTCGCGATCATCGGCGAGGAACTCGGGCTGATCGGGACCGTGGCGGTCGTGGCCGCCTTCGCCGCGTTCGTGACAGGTGGGTTCATGATCGCGATCAGGGCGGGCAGCGAATACGATCGGCTGCTCGCCGGCGGGCTCACGGCGTTGATCGGCGTGCAGGCGGTCATGAACATGTGTGCGGTGACGGGGCTGCTCCCCGTCACCGGCATACCGCTTCCCTTCGTCAGCTACGGCGGGTCCTCGCTCATGTTCACGCTCGGGTGCGTCGGGCTCATCCTCGGCGTCGTGAGGCGAGCAGAGCGTTCTCCAGTCGCGGTACGCAAGGATCGGCGCAGCTCGACTGATGTTCCGGGCGTCGCGCACGCCCGCGGCACTGCGAAGAAAGGACGGTTGCGTGAAGTTCCTGCTGAGCGGCGGCGGGACCGCCGGGCACATCTATCCCGCGCTGACGGTCGCACGGATCCTCGAGCAAGGCGGGCGTGACGAGGTCGTCTTCGTCGGCGCTCCGGGATCGTTGGAGGCCCGTCTCGCGTGCGAGGCGGGCATCCGGTTCATTGGAGTCCCAGCGACGGGATTCGACCGGGGACGGCCGTCGACGCTCGTCACGTCAGGCATACGCGTTTTGGCGTCGGTAGTCCGTGCATTGAAGGTGCTGCGAGCGGAACGTCCCGACGTCGTCGTGGGATTCGGAGGGTTCGTCTCTTTGCCGCTTGGCCTGGCTGCGGCGATGTCGCGGACGCCGCTCGTGATCCACGAGCAGAACTCGGTGCCAGGACTGGCGAACCGGATCCTGTCCCGTGCTGCCGAGGCCGTCGCCGTGACCTACCCCGGCTCGATCAAGCATCTCGCTCGGCCCGAACGGGTCGTCGTCACCGGCAACCCGGTACGCGACCAGATACGCTCCGCGGACCGTGTGCGAGGGAGGGCCGCGCTCGGCCTCGACCCGGGATCGACGGTCCTGTTGGTGTTCGGGGGAAGCCGAGGCGCCCGCCACCTCAACAAGGCCTTGGTTCGCATCTGGCCGTCCTTGGCCGAGGTCGATGGGTTGCAGGTGGTGCATGTCGCCGGTAGGATGGAGGCCGCCTCCGTGGCAGAGGCGATGGCTGGCGTGCTCGCCACTGGAGATGGGCGCTACCAGCTCCACGAGTACCTGGATGACATGGGCAGTGCGATCGCTGCCGCAGATGTGGTGGTCAGCCGGGCCGGAGCGACCTCGCTGGCCGAGATCACCGCGATCGGACGGGCGTCTGTGCTCGTCCCGTACCCGTACGCGACGGACGACCATCAGACGCTCAACGCGCGTGCGGTTGCTGCCGCAGGTGCCGCCATCGTGGTCTCCGACGCTGACTTGGACGGCGAGGCGTTCCTTGCAGCCGTCATAAGGCTCGTGGAGGACCCGTCGTTGCGCGAGCAGATGGCGGCAGCAGCAGCGAAGCTTGGCCGTCCCGCGGCCGGAGAAGACGTGGCTGCGCTCGTGCGACAATCAGCGAAGCGCGGCCGTGGCAAGGAGAGCGTGTGAGCAAGGTCTACGCCCACTTCATAGGCATCGGCGGAGCCGGCATGAGCGCGCTTGCGCGGGTGTTGCACGAGCGCGGGGTGCGCGTGACGGGATCCGACCTAAAGGAGTCGCGTTACGCGGCAGCGCTTGCCGAGCTCGGGGTGCCGGTCTTCATCGGGCACGCACCGGAGAACCTCGGAGATCCTGAGGTCGTCGTCGTATCGTCGGCGATTCCTGAGTCGAATCCGGAGCTTGTCGAGGCTCGCCGTCGAGGCGTGCCGGTGTGGTCGCGAGCGCAGATGCTCGCCCACCTCGGTGA
>JAOAFY010000090.1 GCA_026416035.1 Coriobacteriia bacterium
CCCGGTGGCGTGGCATTGGTCGCAGGTGAATCTCCCCGAGTACGTCGGATAGCCCCATGATGTGGCGGAAGAGGCAAACAGGAGGAAGACTGCGAGCAACAGGCCGGCACCCGTAACTGTCCCCCAGCGGTGATGCCGAGACATCAAGTCCCCTCCGTAATACTCAGTAACGCTTCGAAATTAGACCCCCGTGCAGCCGCGGTCAATACCCGGCATGCAGACCGCTTCTTGGCGCGTGCGAACGCCTGTGCTAGACTCACCCAGCCCGACTGACAACACCCTCGTCACATCTACGAGCAAGACTGGAAGGAACGACTGTCG
Organism: Coriobacteriia bacterium; assembly: GCA_026416035.1. Lineage (GTDB taxonomy): Bacteria > Actinomycetota > Coriobacteriia > Anaerosomatales > Anaerosomataceae > Parvivirga. Next base: position 322 of record JAOAFY010000090.1, read on the forward strand.
TGGCCAACATCAAGAGCCAGAAGAAGCGGATCCTCACGAACGAGAAGGCACGCAAGCGGAATCGTGCCGTCAAGTCCGCCCTGAAGACCTACGTCAAGCGCGTGCACGAAGCCGTGGCTGCTGGAGACAAGAGCAAGGCGCTCGAAGCCGCGCGCATCGCCTGTCGAGCTCTCGACAAGGCGGCTAGCAAGGGCGTCATCCACGCGAATCAGGCCGCGAACCGGAAGTCCGGAGTGATGGCTGCCGTCAACGCGATGGAAGACTGATCGAATCAGCCTACGCGCGACGGTCCGACGTCCTGCCGCCGGTTCCACACACGTCCAATACCCAACGTTCCAAGACGAGCCCGGCAACGCCCTGGCTCGTCTTCATGTTCGCTTCGGCATCTGCGGCCAGCCTGAGCGCGGACACGAGCTCGTCTTGGCGAAATCTCGCAGCGTCACGGGCAAGCCGCTTCGCTTGCCAGTCGGCAACTGCCAGCTCGCGCTGGATACTATGCACCGGCTCGCCCCGGTCGGAGAGGCTTCTCGCGGCCATGACCTGCCGGATCCTTCTGACGCACCCGGCCAGGAGCACGTGCGGCTCCTCGCCCTCGGCGACGAGCCTCTGGAGCACCCCGAGTGCGGCACCCGCGTCCCGAGCGGCAACCGCGTCGTAGAAGGTCCACACTGGCGGGGTCGAGGGTGTGACCAGCCTGGAGACGTCCTCAGCGCGCACGACCTCCCGTTCGCCTAGGTACGCCACGAGCTTGTCCACCTCGGCATCCAGCAGACGCAGGTCTCCCCCCGTCGCAGCTATCAGCTCGTCGCAAGCTTCTCGTTCGATGCTCTTGCCCTTCGAGGCGACCAGTTTCGCGATCCACGAAGCCATCTCCGCCCGGCGCGGGGCAGTGTACTCTGCCACGGCGCCTCCCGACTCTAACGCCTTGTACAGCCGGGTGTTCCGCGCCAAGCGCGTGCTCACGAGCACGAGGCAGGTGTGCGCGGCCGGAGCCTCCACATATGCGACCAGCGGGGGATGCTCACTTGCTGGGATGGCGTCGAGGTTCTTCACCACCACGAGACGACGCGGACTCACGAACGGAAGCGTGTTCGCCGCTGCAACGACCTCCTCGACTGCGCATTCCTTGGCATCGAAGACGTCGATGTCCATGCCCGCAGGATCGACCGCCTCGAACATCGCCTTGAGGCGGCGGACTGCGGCATCCAGGAGGTAGCCGTCCTTGCCGTGTATGAGGTAGACCGGCTTGAGTTCGTCGACGCTTGATACTGCCATCGCATTCCTTCGACGAGCACGACGAGCCGACGGTCATTGTCACACAAACGACTGATTCGGTGGGACACCTTCCGACGTCCCCGCGCCATGCCGCTCTCTTCGGACTGCGAGCACGGACCGTCCACCGCCCGCCTCGCACCTCGACGACCACGTCCCCCACCAGGTCGGTTCGCATGATGCGAGCGCCTGACCGGTCCAACATCCGCAGCGTGTCGAGGGATGGATGACCGAAAGCGTTCGCCCGCCCCACGCTCAATACCGCCACAGCCGGACGCCAGCCAGCGAGCCCGACCTCCGTCAACCCGTTCTCGCTGCCGTGATGGGGGACCTTCAAGACCTCCACGCGAGAGAGCAGACCTGCCTTCGACAGTGCTTCCTGCACCGGCCCTTCGCAGTCACCGGCCAAGACCGCATCGAACGCTCCGTCAGACACGCGAAGCACGACGCTTGCGTCGTTCGCCTTCTCTGGCCGAAAGCCCGACGGCGGCCACAGCACCTCGACGACCGCACTTCCGAGACGGAAGCGGGCACCTTGCCGCAGACGCACGAGTGTAGATCTCCGCCCAACCACCCACGATCGCACCGTCGCTGACGAGAGGCAGTCCTGATCCGTGATGACATCGGGAACGCCTATCCACCTGGGGCGGGCAAGGCCGTGAACCCCCGAAAGCCCGCCGACGTGGTCGTCGTGCGGGTGCGTCAGCACCACGCAGTCCAGTCGCCTTACCTGCCACCTTCCGAGCGCCAGCCGCAACGCCGTAGGATCAGGCCCGGCGTCGACCAACAACGTGCGCGCACCGTTCTGCACGAGGATCGCGTCGCCTTGCCCCACGTCCAGAAAGACGATCCTCGTGCCACACACGGGCCGCCGCCAAATCACCCACGCTCCAAACGCACACAGCAGCAGGAGCGCCCACATCCGCCTGCTCGTGCCTCGTGGGAGCGGCCACGCGAACCACACAAGACCCAGGCACACGACGGCGAAGACCGCGAAAGTCGCCCCGGGCACTGCGACGGCCGTGACCGGAAGTCCCGCCAGCGCGGAAGCAAGCGCAGCGATCGAACGGGCGACGGTCGCGGCGAGCTCGATGGTGAACTTCCCTACCGAACACGGCCCGCCGCCGAGGACGCATCCGGCGAGGCACAGGACCAGGGACGCTTCTATCAACGGCAGCAGGAGCACGTTGGACACCGGTGCGATGAACGGAACGGCTCCGAACACAATCGCCGACACCGGCGTGGTGCATGCCTGCGCAGCCAGCGCGACAGCAAGCACTCGAACCGTGCCGCGAGGGAGCCACGGAACCGCCCACCCTGCCCACGATGCGGCGAGTTCGGTGAACGCGGCTATCCCGATGACTGCAGACACCGACAGCGCGAACCCCGCGTCGAACGCCGCTCTGGGCTCCGCAATCAGAACGGTCGTGACGCCGCACGCGAGCGACGACAGCGGATCGGGTCTGACGATCAACAGCTGAGCAACGGCGGAGACTGACAGCATGGCACACGCTCGCACCGCTGAAAACGGAAACCCGCACAGCGCTGTGAAAGCCCATGCGACGACGACGGCTGACGTAACCGCGGTCCGTCTCCCAGCCCTCAGGTACCTTGCGAGAGCCAAGGCAGCTCCGCACACGATGCTCAGGTGCGTGCCTGATACCGCGAGGGCGTGCGACAAGCCGATCGCCCTGAAGTCCTCCTCCAGAAGCGAGCCGGACAGCCTGCTGCGGTCTCCAACCACTATGCCCGCAAGGAGCGCGCCCGCGTCTCCAGGAACGCGGTCCAGCCACATGCGTGCCATCGCGCGCCAGCGGTAGAGCAGCCCCAGGGGACCCGATCGCCACCCGACGACTGCAATCTTCCATGGACGCACGGTAGCCACCAACCCGCGCCGAGCCCAGGCACGCTGCTGTCGGGTCCCGGAAGCCACCTTAGGAACGGCGTCGAACATCACCTTCTTCCCGAGAGTGAGCGAACCAGTCTGATCGTCAGAGGCCAGCAGCACCGTACGACCCGCAAACGGACCGGCTGAGATCTCCGCAGACCATGAGCGTCCGCCAGGCGCCGACCTCTCGTCCGAGACGATCACCGCGGTCCACGAACCGGATCCTGCCTGGCTGAACCGTTCAGAATCCCGTTGCCAACGCAGACACGAAAGCGACGACACGGCAGCCCCGACGACAAGCCCTGCCAGCGCCGCGATCAGCGCCGCCCGAGCCGATCGAAAAGCCGTGTGACGCACCGCGACGACGACGGCCGCAGCGGCGATGCACACTCCCGCCGCCGGCGCAGGCATCCCCCGGTTCCACCAGGCCGCCTCAGCCGCCGCTATTCCTACCCAAGCCGCGGACGCAAGCCACAGCGCCGGAGGAACAGCCGGTCGTCTCGGAGTCGATGCACCTGCACGTCTCTTCATCCGGCAGTGATGAGGTCTTTCAGTGCGTCGAACTTCTTCGGACCGATGCCCGGCACACGCATGATGTCTTGCGGACACCTGAATGGACCGTTGCGTGCTCGATCGTCTACGATCTTCTGAGCGGTCGAGGGGCCGATACCGGGCAACGCATCGAGCTCCTCTGCTGATGCACGGTTGATGTCTACCAACCGCGGGCGGTCCGCCGTACCGCCGATGGGTTCCGGACGCGTCGACTCATCGAGCGTGGGCACCCGCACTTGCTCGCCGTCAGAGAGCACACGGGCCATGTTGACGGCGTCGGCAGCTGCGTTCCCGAGCACGCCTCCCGCGCGCCCGATCGCGTCACACACGCGCGAACCGACCGGCAAGCGGTAGACTCCCGGCCATCGCACCGCGCCCACCACGTGGACTGTGACGGTGGCCAGCTGCTCGGCGGCCCGCGTCGTCTCCAGTCCCGACACGACCGGCATGGCTTCCTCGGCTCGCACGCCTGCGGCGCCGCCCAACCGGAGTCCCGCAAGCACCAGGCACGCGAAGGCCGCAGCTGCAAGGGCCCTGCGCTGCCACGGCTCCCTGGCATCCCACCAGTCGCCCACGGCCTGCACGTTCCACCTGCTGCAATCGCCTTCAGACACGAGCGCTCCCTCCTCGCCGGGACGGAGGGAGCGCCCAGGGGCCCCCTTACGAG
>JAOAFY010000091.1 GCA_026416035.1 Coriobacteriia bacterium
CGCGGAGCTGACGTGGACTCCGCTCGGGTACGTTTCGAGCCCTGGGGCGCTGAGGCAGAGGTTCCCGAAGGCGCGACCGTCCTCGACGCTGCGAGGGCGGCGGGTGTGGATCTGCTGTCCACCTGTGGCGGTAGAGGGACGTGCGGACTGTGCGCCGTGAAGATCCTGCACGGAACGCCTGCGTCGATCCGTCACCGCCAGGCCGGGAGCGTGCTTCCTGACGGTGTCGTCCTGGCGTGTCAGGCAGAAGCGTCGGATGGGCTCGTGGTGCAGCCCATCGTGCTTTCTCGAAGATCGCGGCCGTAGCACGAGTCCCGGATCCTGGAGAGCCCCGGCCTTCGGGCCGGGGCTCTCGCCATTCCTTCCCTGGTTACCCCTGAGTCTCCTGTGGCCCGCGGCATTCCGCCGCTGGATCGGGATGCCGGTCTCCGATCTGCAGGCCTGCCGTCCCATCGTTCGGGCGGCTTGTACTGAGGGAAGGGAAACTGTCGGATCCGAACATAGCGCAGGCAGACGTGTATTGCAACTGCCGTTACATGCTGCTGGCTGAGGCGAGCATGGTGCGCGCCCTGACGCAGCCGTGCGCTCCGTACGCCGACGTGCGTTGCCGCCCACCGAGAATTCGGCGCCGGACGCCAGGGGCGTTCCCGTCTGCTGCGAATGCCTCCCGTACCATGTGATGTCACGAGGCGCGCCCGGCCGGTTCGTGCGAGGACGCGCCGTCCCGTCTGAGACAAGGGAGGCGAGCATGACGGATTCGACGCACATCGAAGCGCTCTCTCAGGAGTCGCGCATCATCCCGCCGCCCGCCTGGGTAGCTGAACGGGCCTACATCAACAGCATGGAGCAGTACGAGGCGATGTACCGACGTTCAGTCGAGGACCCCGAGGGCTTCTGGGCTGAGATGGCTGAGGAGATGCTCCACTGGCACAAGAAGTGGGACACAGTCCTCGAATACGAGTTCGACACTCCGCGCGTGCAGTGGTTCAAGGGCGGGAAGCTGAACGTCTCGTACAACTGCATCGACCGGCACTTGAACAGCTGGCGGCGCAACAAGGCGGCCATCATCTGGGAGTCCGACGAGGGCCGCACGAAGATGTACACCTATCAGTCTCTGTACTACAAGGTGTGCCGCTTCGCGAACGTTCTCAAGAAGCATGGCATCAAGAAGGGCGACCGCGTCGCCATCTACCTCCCGATGATCCCCGAGCTCCCTGTAGCGATGCTTGCGTGTGCGCGCATCGGTGCGATTCACTCTGTGGTGTTCGGCGGGTTCTCGTCGGCGGCGCTGCGCGACAGAATCCAAGACTGCGAGGCGAAGATGCTCATCACCGCGGACGAAGGCATCCGCGGGGGGCGTCTCACCCCGCTGAAGGCCGAGGCCGACGTCGCCCTGCTTGAGTGCCCGTCGGTGGAGTCGGTGATCGTCGTCTCTCGGGCGCGGACGAGGGTCGACATGGAGCCTGGCCGTGACTTCTGGTACCACGAAGAGGTCCGCGCCGCAGACGTCAAGCGGCACTGCGACGTCGAGTGGATGGATGCCGAGGACCCGCTCTTCATCCTGTACACCTCGGGATCGACCGGCAAGCCGAAGGGCGTGCTGCACACCACAGGCGGGTACCTCCTGTATGCGGCGACCACCTTCAAGTACGTCTTCGACTACCACGACGAGGATGTGTTCTGGTGCACTGCCGACATCGGGTGGGTCGCCGGGCACTCGTACATCGTGTATGGCCCGCTTGCGGTCGGTGCCACGACGCTGATGTTCGAGGGTGTCCCGACCTATCCCGACCCCGGGCGGTTCTGGGAAGTCATCGAGAAGCATGGCGTGAATCAGTTCTACACCGCCCCGACTGCCATCCGAGCCCTGATGAAGGCAGGCGAGGAGTGGCCGGCGAAGTACGATCTGAGCTCTCTGCGCATCCTGGGCACGGTCGGCGAGCCCATCAACCCCGAGGCGTGGATGTGGTACTACAAGAACATCGGCCGAGAGCGGGTCCCGATCGTCGACACCTACTGGCAGACTGAGACGGGCGGCCACATCGTCACGAACCTCCCGGGCGCGACTCCCATGAAGCCGGGTTCTGCCACGCGTCCGTTCTTCGGCATCGTGCCAGAGGTCGTGAACGAGGACGGTACCCCGACGCCTGTTGGCAGCGGCGGCCGCCTGTGCATCGCCAAGCCGTGGCCGGGTATGCTCCGCGGCACGTGGGGCGATCCTGAGAACAAGCGCGTGAAGGAGGTCTACTTCACGGCGTTCCCTGGCAAGTACTTCACCGGCGACGGCGCCCGGATGGACGAGGACGGGTACCTGTGGCTGCTCGGGCGCGTCGACGACGTGATCAACGTGAGCGGCCACCGTATGGGCACGGCCGAGATCGAGAGCGCGCTCGTCAGCCATCCGGCCGTCGCAGAGGCCGCTGTCGTCGGCTATCCGCACGACGTCAAGGGCGAGGGCATCTACGCCTACGTCATCCTCAGGCAGGGCAACGAGCCGAGCGATGACCTGAAGAAGATCCTCACGGGCCACGTCCGAGAGGAGATCGGCCCAATCGCGAAGCCGGACTTCATCCACTTCGTGCCGGAGCTGCCGAAGACCCGTTCCGGCAAGATCATGAGGCGCATCCTGCGGAAGATCGCTGCAGGCGAGCGCGACATGGAGGCGTTCGGCGACATCAGCACGCTTGCGGATCCGAGCATCGTGCAGAAGATCCTGGACACCGCACCCGAGGTCTGATCCTTTCTGTGCGCCCACGGGCCCTGGCTTCTCGCCGGGGCCCGTTCGCGTTTGCGCGTGGTAGACTGATGCGCGTTCTTTTCCCGTACGAAAGGACCCCGATGCCCTTCAACGACCTGTTCTTGCGCGCGTGCAGACGAGAGCCGACGGAGCGGACGCCGATCTGGATGATGCGCCAGGCCGGACGGTACATGGCCGAGTACCGAGCGATCCGTGAACGGCACGGCTTCCTCGAGATGTGCCGCACCCCCGAACTGGCGGTGGAAGTCACGCTCCAGCCGGTCGACATCATCGGTGTGGACGCCGCGATCCTCTTCTCCGACATCTTGGTCCCGTTCCCTGGGATGGGGCTTGACCTGGAGTTCGCAAAAGGGGAAGGGCCGGTCATCCACAACCCCGTACGCATTGCAGCCGACGTCAAGCGGCTTCGCGTTGCCGATCCGGTAGAAGACACGGGGTATGTGCTCGAGGCGATCCGCATCCTGCGGCGGGAGTTGGCCGACAAAGTGCCGCTCATCGGGTTCGGGGGTGCTCCGTTCACGCTTGCGAGCTACATGATCGAGGGGCACGGCACCCGCGACTACGAGGTCACGAAGGCGCTCATGTGGAGCGATCCTGCCGCATGGGACGAGCTCATGACGAAGATCTCCGATACCGTGATCGCGTACCTGTCGGCTCAGATCGATGCCGGTGCTCAGGCGGTGCAGGTGTTCGACAGCTGGGTGGGGTACCTTGCACCCCGGGACTACGAGCGCTCGGTGCTCCCGCACACGAGGCGAGTGGTTCAGGCGCTCGTGGAGCACGGCAGGACGGTCGTGCCAGAAGGCGTCCCCGTCATCTACTTCCCGAACGGTGCGACGTCGATGATCGAGCTCGCTCTCGAGACCGGGTGCGACGTCGTCGGCATCGACTGGCGGCTCGACATGCGCAAGGCGGTCCGACTCATCGACGAACGGTTCGCGATCCAGGGCAACATCGACCCCGTCGCGCTGTTCGCTCCTGAGGAGGAGCTCGAGCGGATGGTGATCGAGATCCTCGAAGCGGTGGGCACGAGGCCTGGCCACGTCTTCAACCTCGGGCACGGGATCCACAAGACGACCGACCCTGAGAAGGCCAAGGCGCTCGTGCGATTCGTGCATGAGCACTCGGAGCGCATCCGTGGCGGGAAGCATGCGGGCTGACGGCGTCTTGCTGAGCGGCTTCGGCGGTCCTGACTGCCCGGACGCAGTCGGGCCGTTCATGCGGAACCTGACGGGTCGTGAGCCGGAGTCCGATGTCGTCGAGCGCGTTCGTGCGAGGTACGAGCGCATCGGAGGATGCTCTCCGTTGCGCGAGACGGCCGTCACGCTCGGTGGACTCGTGGAGGCGATCCTTGCGGACGCGGGGACGCCGGTGCCGGTCGCCGTAGGCATGCGGTACTGGCATCCCACCATCGAAGAAGCCGTGACTTCGCTTGCCTCAAGCGGTGCGCAGTGCATAGCGCACGTATCTCTGTCTCCGCTCGAGTCAGCAGTGACCCACGCCCGTTACCGCGAGGCGATCGACGCTGCTGCTCGCGCATCGGACGTCCGGGTGTGCGAGACCGCCTCGCTCTCGGCGCTCCCCGCGTATCGCCGTGCTCACGCTGAGGCGCTTCAGGCGGCACTCGACGTGTTGTCAGGTGCACGGGTCATGGTCGTGTTCACGGCGCACAGCCTGCCGGTCACGGCGTCAGGCATGGACGAGACGTACGTCTCGCAGTTCCGGTCGCTGTGCGACGATGTGGCGTCGATGGTCGGGCTTGGGGCTGGTGCAGAGATGGTGTTCGCGGACGGTGTCGCCTGGGGCAACCTCGCGGCCAAGGTGCCCTGGGTCGCGTGCTACCAGTCGCGAGGAGCGCGCGGTGACAAGTGGTT
>JAOAFY010000092.1 GCA_026416035.1 Coriobacteriia bacterium
GTGTAGCCCTGTTCGGCGAGGTCGGCCGCATGGCGCTGCGCAGTCGACACGAAGGGACACGTCGCGTCGACGACGTCCAATCCCCGCTCGACGGCGGCGGTGATGACGGCGGGATCGACGCCGTGAGACCGCACCACCAACGTGCCGCCGGCCACGTCGTCCAAGGATGCTGCGACGTGGACCCCGCGTTCGCGCAGTTCCTCGACGGCTTGAGGATTGTGGATCAGCGGCCCGAGCGTGTGGACCTGCCCGTCGCCGGCCGCAGCTTCGCTGGCCAGACGCAAGGCGCGCTCCACGCCGTAGCACACGCCCGCGTGCTCAGCGACGACGACTCTCATGGTGCATCTCCTTCGCTGCTTCGACGCACTCGGCGATGCGTTCCATGATACGCCTCGTGAGCTCCTCGACCTGCTCGCGCCGGGACCCGTGCGGGAACTCCTCGGGCCGGATCGGCTCGCCGTAGACGATGGTCACGCGTCTGAGTCTCGGCAGACGTTGGCCACGCGGCCACACTGCGGCTGTGCCCACGATCCCCACCGGCACGATCGGCGCCGACGCACGAAGGGCCACGAACGCCGCGCCGCCGTGAGCCTCGCCAAGGGAGTCGTCGTACTGGCGGGTGCCTTCCGGGAAGATCCCGACCACGCCCCCCTCTGACAGCACCTCGGTGGCGCGGAGCAGAGCGGCTCGGTCGGCTCCGCGCCGGTCGACGGGAAACGCCCACAGCCGTGGCAGCGCCCACCCGAGGAATCCGGTGAACAGCTCGCGCTTCGCCATGAAAGCGACGGGGCGCGGGCATATCGACCACAAGATCACGGGATCCATGTACGAGCGATGGTTGCCGGCGATGATCGCCGGTCCCGACGACGGCAGGTTCTCGCGCCCGCGATCGCGGACGCGGAACGCGGTCCTGATGAGTGGACGTGCGAGGAAGCGTACCGCTGGGCCGAGAAGCATCACGCGACCCTCTCACTCACGATGCGCGCGAGACGGTCGACCACCTGCTCGACGGTCAATCCCGTGGTGTCGAGCGTCAGGGCGTCCTTGGCCGGCTTGAGCGGGCTTGCATCCCTGGTCGAGTCGGCCTCGTCGCGCGCGACGATGTCGGCGACGACCTTCTCGAACTCTTCCCGATAGCCGGCGCCCTCACGGTCGCGAAGGCGGCGGGAGGCCCGCTCCTCTGGCGAGGCCGTAAGGTAGACCTTCACTTCCGCGTCAGGGAAGACCACCGTGCCGATGTCGCGCCCCTCGACGACCACGTCGAACCCCTCGGCGCACCTTCGCTGCTCTGCGACCATCGCGGCCCGCACCTCAGGGATCCGCGCGACCGCGCTGACTGCCGCATCGACGGCCGGCGTCCGGATGGCGCGCGTCACGTCACGTCCGTGGACGGTCACTCGGGAGTAGACCGGATCGTCGCCCTCGTATTCGAACGCGATGTGCGCGTCGTGAGCGAGCAGTGCAAGCGCCTCGACGTCATCGAGCGGCACCCCTGAGGTGAGCGCCTCCTCGGCGAGGGCGCGGTACATGGCACCGGTGTCCAGGTATCGGTAGCCGAGCCGCCGTGCGAGCGCGCGTGCGACTGTAGACTTGCCGGACGCTGCAGGTCCATCGATCGCGACGATCATCGGGCTCCTCGTGCCGCGGGCAGATGAGGATTCTAGCACGCCCGGCGATCGCTCAGCAGCCGGCAAGCATGCAGAGATCCTCGAGGAACCGGGGGTACGACACGTCCACTGCCTCGAAGCCATCGACCTCCACGCCGTCTGAGGACACAAGCCCGGCGACGGCGTACGCCATCGCGAGCCGGTGGTCTCCGAGGGACGAGACGGTCCCGCCCTTAAGCCGGACAGGGCCTTCCACAACCAGATCGTCGCCCTCCTCGCGTATCCTGGCGCCCAGCGACGCGAGCCCGTGCACGATCGCGGAGAAGCGGTCGGACTCCTTGACGCGCAGTTCGCCGACAGAGCGGAACCGCGTGGTTCCGTGCGCTGCGGTGGCGGCGACCGCCAGCACAGGCACCTCGTCGATCAAGGCCGGCACCTCGGGCGGCAGGACTTCAGTGGCAGCAAGCGTGGCCCCTCCTGTGATGCGCAGATCGCCTACTTCCTCGCCGCCGACGACGCGCACCGCCGCCGTCGTGATGTCCGCGCCCATGCGGCGCAACGTCGAGATGAAGCCGGTGCGTGTAGCGTTGAGGCACACGTCTTTGAGGACCACCACGCAACCTGGGATCAGGCACGCAGCGACCGCCAGGAACGCCGCCGACGAAGGGTCTGCCGGGACTGCGAGCGAGGTTGCGTGGAGCTCCTGCGGGCCGGTGACGCTGACGGTGCACGGGTCGTCTCGGCGAAGATCGACGCCGAAGGCCGGCAGCATGCGCTCGGTGTGGTCCCTGCTGGGGGCAGGCTCCCTGACCACAGTCTGTCCTGATGCGCGCAACCCCGCGAGAAGCAACGCGCTCTTCACCTGGGCGCTAGCCACCGGCAGTTCGTGCTCTGCGGCGGCAAGCGGACCACCGTGGATGGTCATCGGCAGCGTGCCGCGTTCGGCCAGGTCGAAACGCGCTCCCATGCGCGTGAGCGGGTCCGCGACGCGGTGCATGGGACGGCGGCTCAAGGACTCGTCACCGACGAGGGTGACGCAGACCGGGTAGCCGGCAAGGGCTCCTGCGAGCAGCCGTGCGGTCGTTCCGCTGTTGCCGCAGTCCACTGGCCAAGCGGGCTGAGCGGGGCCGGATGCTCCCCATCCCTGCACGGTCAGGCGAAGCCCGTGCTCAGCCGGGCTGACCGTGACGCTCGCTCCGAGCGCCTGCACGGCAGCGACGGTGCTGCGCACGTCGGCCGCATCCAGGACGTCGGCGATCTCGCTCGTCCCGCTGGCGAGAGCGGCGAACAGCACGGCGCGGTGCGATATCGACTTGTCGCTCGGGACGCGCACCTGCCCGGTAAGCGGTTTGCGCGCGGGATCGATCGCGATGCGCATCTAGCCCTCCTCGAGCACGCGCACGGAGGCAGAGTATCCGGTTTCGCGCAAGGCCCGAAGCAGCCCCTCCCTGTCACCCTCGTCGGTGAGCACGACCCGAAGGACGGCGCTGTCCTCCGTCACGTGGTCGATCTCGATGTCTTCGATGTTGCACCCCGCTCTGCCGACGAGCGTCGTGATCTCGCTGATGACGCCAGGCCGGTCCCGCATCGGTATGGCCAACTCGTAGAGCGTGGCGCTCGCCGGTACCCAACGGGCGGGCAGCGAACGGCGGATCTCCGCCGCTTGGGCCAACAGCGACCGGACCGCCTGTGCGTCCTTGCGGACAACCGCGTCGCGGAAACGCTCGATGACACCTTCTAACCTCGCAAGACCGCTGGCGATGCGGTCAGCATTCTCGAGGCAGATACCGGTCCACAGATCGGGGCTTCCGGCCGCGATGCGCGTCATGTCCTTGAATCCCCCGGCGGCGAGCCGAAGCGCCTCGTTCCCCGCGGGCTGCTCTGCGACCAGCGCGACGAGCGCGGCCGCCGCGACGTGCGGCACGTGGCTGATCAGTGCGACGGCCTCGTCGTGCGACTCCGCTGGGATGGCGATCGGACGTGCCCCCAACCGGGTGACGAACTCGTGCATTGCGCGGAACGCCCCCGTGTCGGTGCCGGATGTGGGCGTAAGCACGTAGTACGCGCCGTCGAACAGCGTCTCAGCAGCGGCGTCGATCCCGCTTCGCTCGGATCCGGCCATGGGGTGGCCGCCGATGAAGGTGTACGGCGGGTCCAATCTCGCCGCGTGGGCGACAATCGCGGACTTGGTCGAGCACACATCGGTCACGATGCCGTCGAAGCCAGCGTCCGCGAGGCGGTCGAGCCACTTGATCGCCTGTCCGACGGGGGTGGCGATCACCACGAGATCGAACCGCCCAGGTCCGAGGACCCCCTGCGACAGGGCGTCCTTCTCCGTCCAGGCCTGAGAAACGAAACCACGTTCGACAGCCGTCCGGCACGCGGCCGGGTCCGCATCGATGCCGGCTGCTTCCGGAGCAGGCTGCATCCGGGCCGTCGCGGCAGCCAAAGAGCCGCCGATCAGCCCCAACCCGATGATGAGCACGCTCTGAAGCATCTCCCCTTCCCGCCAGCATCGTAGCGCCGACGGCAGACGCCAAGGACCGCAGGTCGGCCATGAGATCCGCGAACGCATCGTGCGTCAGCGACTGAGGGCCGTCGCATCGTGCGTGTTCTGGGTCGACGTGGACTTCGACCATGACACCATCGACGCCAGCCGCAAGCGCAGCGCGACACAACGGATGCACGAGTTCGCGCCGACCGGTGCCGTGCGACGGGTCGACCAAGACAGGCAGATGCGTCAGGGTCTTGAGGGCGACGGCACCTGCGAGGTCGAGCGTGTT
>JAOAFY010000093.1 GCA_026416035.1 Coriobacteriia bacterium
GGGCAGGGCTCATAGCAGGCGGACTGGCATACGCGGCTATCGCGCGCGACCTTCCCGACATTGGAGCTCCGCTGAAGGGGCGCGACCAGACCACGGTGATCTACGACCGCAACGGCTCGACGATCGCCAAGCTGTTCGCGGAGCAGAACCGCACCGACGTGCCGCTCGAGCAGATACCGGCCGAACTGCGCAACGCCGTGATCGCCACGGAAGACCAACGGTTCTACCGCCACAAGGGCGTAGACCCGCTCGGCATCCTCAGAGCACTGTGGGTGGACATCACCCGCCCGAACGTGCTGCACGGCGGCTCGACCATCACGCAGCAGTACGTGAAGGTGGCCATCGTCACTCCCGAGCGCACGCTCAAGCGCAAGGTGATGGAAGCGATGCTCGCGTACCGGCTGGAACGCCGGTACTCCAAGGATCAGATACTCGCCCTGTACCTCAACACCATCTACTTCGGCCATGGCGCATACGGAGTCGAGGCGGCTGCGCAGACGTACTTCGGGAAGCATGTGCGGGACCTCGACCTTGCCGAGTGCGCGATGCTGGCCGGCACGATCAAGTCGCCCGGCAGGTACTCGCCGCTGATCGACCCGGCCGCAGCGCGGCAACGACGGGCTACCGTGCTGTCGCAGATGGCGGAGCTCGGGTTCATCACCCGCGAAGCGGCCCAGCAGGCTGCAGCCCAGGAAATCAAGCTCGCTCAGCGCAAGCCTTCGAGCGCCGTCGCACCTTACTTCGTGGAGTACGTCAAGCAACTGCTGACCGATTCGTTCGGAGCCGACATGGTCTACCGAGGCGGTCTGCGCGTGAAGACGACGCTGGACCTGCGCATGCAGAAGGCCGCCGAGAGCGCGATCAGGTCGGCCCTCGACCGCAAGGGCGACCCCTCGGCCGCCCTCGTGGCGATCGAGCCAGCCACCGGTGAGATCCGTGCGATGGTCGGCGGCCGGGACTTCGCGACGCAGCAGTTCAACGTAGCCGTGCAGGGGCTGCGGCAACCCGGCTCGGCCTTCAAGCCGTTCGTGCTCGTCACCGCGCTGGCCAAGGGCGTCTCGCCGGAGCAGACCTACGAGTGCGGGCCTAAGACCTTCGCGCTGCCGAACGGACAAACATGGAAGGTCACTGGTGCCCCGGGAGGCCGGAAGGGCCCGATGCGGCTTCGCGAGGCCACCGAGAAGTCGGTGAACTCCGTCTACGCCGCCCTCGTGCTGGAGGTCGGCGCTGAGGACGTGGCCAAGACGGCGAGGGCGATGGGTGTGACCACCACCATCACTCCCGTGCCAGCGATCGCGCTCGGCGGCCTCGACACCGGCGTGAGCCCGCTTGAGATGGCCTCAGCGTACGGCACGCTCGCCAACGGAGGCGTGCACGTATCGCCACACGCGATCCTCGAGGTCACTGATGCGAAGGGCGCGCGGCTGCAGACTGCCAAACCCACCACGTCGCGGGCCATCTCCCGAGAGGTCGCGTACCTGACCACCGACATCCTCAAGGGGGTCATCGCGAAGGGTACGGGCACGGCCGCACGACTCGGACGCCCGGCCGCCGGCAAGACCGGGACCACGCAGCAGTACCGGGACGCGTGGTTCGTCGGCTACACCCCTGACTTGGCCGCGTCGGTGTGGGTAGGGTACGTGGACTCACAGCGCGAGATGCTCTCGGTCCACGGCCGCAAGGTCACCGGCGGCTCCTTCCCCGCCGAGATATGGGCCGCCTTCATGAAAGCGGCGCTCGCCGAGTCTCCAAAGCGCGACTTCGAGCGGCCTGCAGGGCTCAAGAACGCCAGCGTCTGTGTCGAGTCGGGGCAACTGGCAAGCGAGTTCTGCACGCCGACCGCGACCGCTCTGTTCCTGGCCGATCACCTGCCCAAGCCGTGCGAGCTGCACACTGCCCCCACGACGATCACGGTGCCGAACCTCATCGGCATGGCCAAGGAGGAGGCCTTGGCACTGCTCAAGAAGCTGATGCTGCTCTTCAAGGTGGTCGAGCGCTCGGATCCGCAGGTACCGATCGGCATCGTGTTCGACCAGAGCCCGAAAGCCGGCAGCGTCGGCACCACCCAGACCGTCGTGACCATCGTGGTCTCGAAGGGTCCCGAGACGAATCGGCCTCCTCAGCCCTCACTCACCTTCACGCCCGCGAGTCCCCGCGCCGGAGAAGCGGTTACCTTCGATGCGTCGAACTCGACCGACGACGGATCGATCGTCACGTACGCATGGGAGTTCGGCGACAACACCCCCATCGTGAACGGCAGGGTGGTCCAGCACACCTACGCCTCGCCCGGATCGTACACTGTCACGCTGTGGGTGACAGACGACAAGGGATCCGCGCAGAGCAAGAGCGTCACCGTGCTCGTCCGCTGACGGTACGAATGACGTCAGCTGACGCGCCGGAAGTAGTGCCCGGTCGTTGACGGAGCGTACAGCGGACCGCCGTCCGCCGTCATGCCGTGGCTCAGGGCGGCGAGCACGGCCTGCACGATCTTGCGGATCTCGTCGGGGGACTCGACGCTGAAGTCGACTCGGACCGCGCTTGCCCCGTGCGCGATGACCTCGCCGGCCACGCGCAGCAGATCCAGGGGGACCGCGTTATAGATGTGAGACCGTCCCGCCGAATCGACGATTACCGGGAACTCGTACCCCTTCCTGTCACGGAGCGCTGCCAGCGACTGTCGCGTAGCGCACTCGACGCACGACCGGCCGCACCGCTGGGCTGCTTCCAGGACGCAGTGTTCCGCCACCATGAGCTCGAGCCGTCCTGCGAGCAGGACACCCACTGGTACTGCCGATGCGCCAGCCACCGCACCGATGAGCTCGCCAGGCACCTCCGGCGAGAGCCATACGCGCGACGCGCCAAGCTCGGCAAGCGACGCCGCCGACCACTGGTTGACGGCGTTCAGCGACCAGTCGGCCTCGACAGTCGTCCCGCGCTCTGCAAGGGCGGCAAGCGTCCCGAGCGTGCCAGCAAGCGCCCGTTCGGGGACTGCACTCATCCATCGCGACACGACGTCTGCGTCGTGAGTGACGCGGGGGAACGCCGGCCACGCACCGGCTGGGATCGATGCCAGGTCCTCAGGGCGCGCGACCCGGACGAACACCGCGCTGGCTCCGGCTTCAAGGGCCGCAACGGCCTGATCTGCACGCCAGACCACCGCCACGAGCGCGGGCTGCTCCGCTCTCGTACGCGGTCCGACCGCTGGAGATTGCACCTCCCTCGCACGCGAACGACCCGACCAGGGGCGCAGACGTTCGGCATCGAGCGCGTTCAGGGCCTCTCGCCGCAGCCCGTGCAGGACAGAGANGCCGATGCCCGCGCCAGGATCGAGCTGGATGTCCCAGGCCGCCGGCCGATAGCCGGTCCCTCCCATACGGCCCACGTGTTCGACGACCTCCTCGACGCTGATAGCGCGCGTCCGGGCCGCTTCGACGACCGGGCCCTCTGCCATCGCCGAAACCCCTTGGCACGAGACCGCCACCTGCGCGGGCTCGCCGATCTTGAGCCGCACCGACACGTCCACGGGAGCCGCTCGCTCGTCGAGCGCCGACGCCGGCTCGAACGTCCTTCGCGCCGCAGCGATAAGCGAGGCGTTGGCGACCCTGAACACACGGTCCCCGGGCGCCACCGGAGCCTCCACCACCACCGCAACCCGGGACCCCGCGGGCGCGACTGGCACCGCAGACGAGCCAACGACGAGCCGCCCCGCCCGCTGCGCATGCCGTCCACGAGCGGTCCAGACCTCGACGGTGTCATCGGCGGCCAGGTCTCGTTCCAAAGCAATGACGGCCTTCCCCGACGACGCTTCGACGACCCTGCCGACAGGCACACCGCGGTTGTTCGGTCGCGCGTACGCCATCATCTCGTTCCCCGACCGTCCATCGAGATAGGCGTCGGTGAATCCACGGCTGAACGCTTCCTCGAGCACCGAACGCTCTGCTGGGAGCACGGCCCAGTCCTCCCCTCCGGCCGCCAGCCGGTCGAGCGCGGCGCGGTACACGGAGGTCACGATGGCTACATACTCGGGGGCTTTGGCCCTCCCCTCGATCTTGAGCGCGGAGACGCCGGCGCGAA
>JAOAFY010000094.1 GCA_026416035.1 Coriobacteriia bacterium
GCGACGGCGACACTGTCACGATCGACATCGTGGACGACGAGATCGCGATCCGCTCCGTGCGGCACGAGGCGGCGCGGCAGTAGGGCGCTCGGCGCCTACGCGCGTTCCGACAGCGGCGTTGTCACATCTGTGACTCAGCCAGCGAACTTTCTGCTGAGGCGTTCGCCATGCAGGAGCATCGCGACGGCTAGGCCGAGCCACGCCAGCCACGGCAGGACGTCAGCGTCCGGCCTGGGGCCGACGAGCGCCACCACAGCAGCGACCAGCCGCGCGAACGCTGCCTGCCCGAACAAGCCGAACGCGACCGCGGCGAGGAGTGCCAGCGGGCTCGACCTCGTTGCGAACACGACCCAGAACGCCAACGCCGCGCTGCACACACATGCGCCCCAGGCGGCAGGAGTGTCGATCGCCTCGGGCAGCCGACGGGTCGCAGCAAGTATCCCGAGTGGAGTCAACACCGCGACATATGCCCCAGCGAGCAACGTGGCGGTTGCAGACTCGCCCCGCGGTCGGAGGAGATACAGCAGCTCCCGCCCGTCTCCCTCGACACGTTCCTTGAACACGAAGAGCGGCCACCATGCTGCGAACAGCGGTGCGATCGTCCGCATGAAGGTCGCGTAGTAGATGACTAGCTGCGTCGGACCGGCCTGCTCGACCGCGAAGAACCCTGCACACCCGAGCGCAGCGACCAGAACCGGCACGGCTGCGTACCAGCCGGTGTTCCGGATTGCGAAGATGAGCGTCTTCATGCGTCTGACGCTTTCTGGATGATGGCGAGGTAGCCGTCTTCGAGGGTCGGTTCGACGAGCGAGAATCCAGCAAGCGGACGGTCGCCGAGCACGCGTGCAAACGCTGAGCCATCGTGCTGCTCGTAGCGGATGATGAAATACGCGTCGGAATGCTCGTGAGTCTGCTCGCGGGGGACCCGAAACACTCTTCCTTCGGCGATGCCCGCGATCTCGGCGGGTGTTCCTTCAGCTGCTACCACGCCGCTCGTGAGCACGATGATCCTCGTTGCCAGCGCTTCCAGGTCTTCGACGATGTGGGTCGATATGAGGATCGAGGTGGCGGAGTCAAGCTCGCCGATCAGCCGCTTGAACCGTACGCGCTCTTCAGGATCGAGGCCGGCTGTCGGCTCGTCGAAGACGAGCACCGGCGGATTGCCGAGCAACGCCGCAGCGATGCCGACGCGCCGCGTCATGCCTCCCGACAGAGCACCGACCCGCGTCTGCGCATGTTCAAGCATGTTCACCTTGCGCAGACTCGACTCGATGGCGTCATCCATGGCGTTCGCAGGGATTCCTTTCAGCGTACCGAGATACTCCAGCGCCTCACGGACCCGAAGCTCCCTTAGTAGGCCGAACTTCTGAGGCAGGTAACCGACTGCCTTCCGGACCCGATCTGCTTGACCGCCCAATTCCACCGTCCCTGCAGTGGGCGGCACGATGCCGAGCATGCAGCGGATAAGGGTGGTCTTGCCCGCGCCGTTCGGCCCGAGGAGCCCTGTGACGCCTTGAGAGAGAGTGAACGAGACGCCTCTGAGCGCCTGTACACGGCCGAAGGTCTTGCGGACATCACGGACTTCGATCATGGCATCGGCTCCTGTCTTGTGCTTCGCAAGCTGTCATGGAGGAATTCGAGAGCGCTTCTCGGGTCATCGGAGCCGAGGTACTCGAAGATGCGGCGCACGGCGGCGTCCTCTCCGAAAGCGCCGATCATCTCGCGCAGCAGGCGCGACATCATGGCCGGGTCTGGCGCACCTGTGTCGGCTCCGCTTGAGGCTGTCATGCTGTCTTGCACGCCAGCATCGCCATGCTCGAGCAGGAAGCGCTCTGGATCCGCAAGGTAGCTCACGAGCGTCTCACGCAGCAGCCGCCGGTCTGCACGGAGCGAGGCAGCACCCAGGACCGCCTGGGTAGCGGCATCCGGCTCAAGAACGGTCGCGAAGACCGTGTCTCCCATGCGGTACGCGCTACAGCCCGTGACAGCCGAGACTGACTCAGGAATCTGCATCACTTTCGAAATCGGGTCGTCCGAGCGGTCTCCCTGCAACCAAGCCTGGAGATGGAGGATCCGGTCGACGAGCGGGCGAGCATGCTCGGGGCGGTATCCGGAGGCGGGAAACCATGTTGTCCGGATACCGTCTTCGATATTCTCGCGCACGAGCCCTCCGATGAAGACGGCGGCGCGCGAGCGGCCGACGTGCCTGGCGCCTTTGCGCTCGAGATTGGAGAAGACTGGCGCGCGGCAGCGGAAGGTCACGACGAAGTCGACCGGATCGTCGTGCAGCGGCTCGCACCGCATGAGATGCGATTGTTCGTCCCAGAGGTCCCGCGCGCCTGGGACTGGGTAGTATGGGAAGTACCAGGGCAGGCAGACTCCTTGCGAATTCGCGTAGTTGGGTCCCCCTGAGCCGCGGTACCAGAAGGTCAAGCGAGCAGTCGGTTGCGAGATCAGGAGATCCACGCGGTCGCCGCTGCGCCTGATGCGGACCCGGTTCCCGCGCTCGTCGGTCACGCGGGATATCTGGTACCCGTGGTAGAGGGTGAACGGATGAGCGCCCGGCTGGGCTGCTCTCGCAAGCGAGATCGTGACTCGCGCGCGCAAGTCTCGCGCCACCGTCATCTCCATGTCGTACGAGGTTGCTCGAACAGTGGGAGGTGCATCCTGTGCGCCCGACGAGGCATCGTGTGCGCGATGCTCGTAGTAGATCTCCTCGCCGACGTTCGACGTGCTGCCAGGGCCGCGTTCGTGCCGCAGCACGCTTCCGGGCAGGAAGGTCCCCACTAAGAACGCCGCTACGGCGACAGCTCCGGCCGCCCGAAGGGCTTTGCCGTTCGGGCGTGGGGCCAAACGGGGTATCTCTAGTGTGCCCAGGAGGCTCAGCCACAACCCGGCGATCGCCCATCGCTGCGCTTCCATCGGGAATCCGTACGAGGCCTCGATGTACCACGTCGGGTTCGGCGGAAGAATCCAGAAGGGCGTGAACACGGGATACAGATCAAGCACTCTTCCCGAGCCGACCGTCGCGATGAGCGCGACGCTCGGAATGAGTTCGGAGAAGGGCCCGATGAGGAACAAGAACAGGGCGATCGACGCGTAGCCAGCAAACCGGGACACGTGGGACGCGAGGGCCGCGCCCGTCATGGTCGCAATCAGCGCAGGCGCGAGGACGTCGATTGCGGCTGCCTTCAGCGTATGTCCCAACAGCAGATCCGCCATGCCTGAGAAGAAGACCACCGCGACGCGCAGCGAGAGGTACGCCACGAAGCTCACGAGCAGGATCGAAAGTGGGACGAGGGTCGTCGCAAGCCGGTGGAGCGAGGGTTCTTGTGCGCATGCTTCGACCGCTTCCTCCATGTTTGCGAGGCGGGCCTGGCTCATGAACTCGTAGGATACGACCACGAAGAAGGCGGGCCACATGATGAGGTAGCGCGTCGAGAATCCTAAGGCGTCGAAGCCGCGATACCCGTAGCGCGCCCAGAGGATGACCTCGTAGACCCCAAGCCCTGCGACGAGAGCCAGGAACACCGCTGCAGCTCCCAGCAGGGCAGGCCGCCGGACGAACGCCGTGAACTGGAGGCGGAACAGCCTCTTCACACGTCTCCCCTCGCAAGCGTCAGGCCGGCTGGTCGCCGGAGGGCCGGCGGCCAGCCGTAGTGCCGCGACAATGCTACGGTGCTTGAACCGCGCCCCAGGCGTAGCAGCCGCGGAAGATGCTCCACACGTTGAGGCCGCAGCGCCACGATCCCGCTACTGACACGCTGTAGGTGCCCGAGTACGCACTTCCCCCCGGAGGCATGAGTTTCTCGTACTTCTTGGCCCATCCCTTCCCAGGCTCAGCATACTCCAGCGTGCAGTATACCGACAGCAGGTTCATCGAGTCCGCTCTCGCGAAAGCCAGTCCCGTCTTGTAAAGCCCGACCGCTGCGGAGTGTGTCGAGAACTGGTCGGGGTACAGGGTCACCGTTGCTGACGCTGCGTACGCGGCGGTCGCCCACAGCGTGGTCACGATGAAGGTGCACACGAGC
>JAOAFY010000095.1 GCA_026416035.1 Coriobacteriia bacterium
TAAGAGACAGGGCCGGTGCCGAGGCGGAGGTTCCCGGCATCGCCATGCGCCATCAGGTACAATTGCGAGACCCGGCCGCGCAGGCGCGGATGGCGGCGGGCGGTGGCCACGATCTCGGCCGCGACGCGTTCTATCGGGCCACGTACGACTTCTGCGCCGACCGATCGCAGTACATGCGCTCGCAGGAGAAGCGCATCGGCCTTTCCGCCGACTGGTCGCGGGAGAAGTTCACGCTCGATCCGGAAGTCTCGCGCCGCGCGATCGAGACTTTCGTCAAGATGTACGAAGACGGCATGATCTATCGCGGCGAGCGCATCATCAACTGGTGCCCCCGCTGCGCGACTGCGCTTTCAGACATCGAGGTGGAGCACGAAGAGCTCGACAGCCATCTGTGGCACATCCGGTACCCGCTGAAGGAACCCGTCGGTGGTCGCGATCACGTCGTCGTCGCGACCACGCGCCCCGAGACGATGCTCGGCGATACCTGCGTCGCGGTGCATCCTGACGACGACCGCTACCGCGACCTCGTCGGAGCGACCGTGGTCCTGCCGCTGCTCGGACGGGAGATCCCCATCGTGGCGGACTCCTACGTCGACCCTTCGTTCGGAACGGGTGCCGTGAAGGTGACCCCTGCGCACGACCCCAACGACTTCGAGATCGCCGAGCGGCACGGATGCGAGAAGGTCAACATCCTGACGGCTGACGCCCGGATCACCGAGGCCGGGGGGCCGTACGCGGGTCTGGATCGGTTCGAGGCGCGCACGCGCGTCGTTGCCGACCTGGAAGCGCAAGGGCTGCTCGTGCGCATCGACGACCACGTGCACTCCGTGGGCCACTGCTATCGGTGCCACACGGTGGTCGAGCCGTGGTTGTCCGACCAGTGGTTCGTGGACATGAAGCCGCTCGCCGAGCCAGCCATCGCTGCAGTGCGCGAAGGGCGGATCCGCTTCAGCCCCGAGCGTTGGGCGAACGTCTACTACCACTGGATGGAGAACATCCGCGACTGGTGCATCTCGCGCCAACTGTGGTGGGGCCACCAGATCCCCGTCTTCTACTGCGATGCGTGCGGCGAGATGGCGGCGAGCGTCGACGACCTGACGGCGTGTCCTGCCTGCGGTGGACCGGTGCGCCAGGACCCGGACGTTCTCGACACCTGGTTCTCTTCCGCGCTGTGGCCGTTTGCGACGCTGGGATGGCCGGAGCACACGCCCGAGCTCGCGTACTTCTACCCCACGACCGTCCTCTCGACGGCCCGCGACATCCTGTTCTTGTGGGTGGCGCGCATGATCATGTGCGGGCTGAAGTTCGTCGGCGACATCCCATTCTCTGAGGTCATCATCCACCCAACGGTGTTCAACGCCGAGGGCAAGCGCATGAGCAAGTCTCTCGGCACCGGCGTCGACCCGCTCGACCTGATGGACTCGTACGGCGNGGACGGCATGCGGTTCGGGCTGATGCTCCAGACGACGGGCAATCAGGACATCCGCTTCTCGGAGGAGAAGCTCGCGAGCAGCCGCAACTTCGCGAACAAGATCTGGAACGCCAGCCGGTTCGTGCTCATGAACCTCGGCGAGGGGTACGAGCCCGGACGGCCGGTCGCCGAGACGGTGGCGGACAGGTGGATCCTTTCGCGGCTCGCCGCGCTCGCCGAGACGGTGGATCGTGGGCTGAGCGCGGAGGCCGCCCGGAAGGCCGGCGAGGAGCCGTTCCGCTTCGGCGAAGTCGCACGCGCGCTGTACGACTTCTTCTGGAGCGAGTTCTGCGACTGGTACATCGAGCTCGCCAAGCCGCGTCTCGCGGCAGGCGGCGACGCTGCGGTCGCTGCGCGTCGCAACCTCGTGTTCGTGCTCGACAAGGCGTCGCGGCTGCTGCATCCGATGATGCCCTTCATCACCGAGGAGATCTGGGGCCGTCTGCCGCTGCCTGAGGAGGACTCCGCACCGGCGCTCATGGTGGCGGCCTGGCCGACCGACCTGTCTAGCTTCCGCGACGAAGAAGCAGAAGCGTCCATGCGCGTGCTCCAGGAGCTCGTCACGGAGGTGCGGGCGATCCGCGCACGCTACGCAGTGCCGCCGAAGGCGCGCATCGAAGTCGTGGTGAAGGCGGGCGGCGCGGACGCGCTGTTGGTCGAGTCGCAGAGGCACTACCTGCGCGACCTTGCGGGCGTCGAGACGCTTGTCGTCGATGCGGCGGCAGAGCGTCCGCCGCACGCGGCGGTTGCGGTCGCGGCTGGCTTCGAGGTGTTCGTGCCGCTGGAAGGGGTCGTCGACCTGGCTGCCGAACGCGACCGCATCGTGCGTGAGCTGCACAAGGCCGAAGCAGAGCTCGACCGGCTCACGAGGAAACTTGCGAACGAAGGGTTCCTCGCCAAGGCCGATCCGCAGGTCGTCGAGAAGGACCGCGCGCGAGCCGCCGAGCTCGCGCAGACCGTGGGGCGCCTCGCCGAGCAGCTCACGGCGCTCGTCGAGTGAGATGGGCGCGGCGCGCACGTACGAGCAGGTGCTGGAGGAGCTCGCGCGCGCCTTGCGCTTCGGCATCCACCCGTCGCTCGACGGCATCAGGACCCTCGTGGAGATGCTCGGGCACCCGGAGCGCTCGTATCGCGCCGTGCAGGTGACGGGCACGAACGGAAAGCCCTCCGTCACGCGCATGACCGCCGCCGTGCTGCAAGCCCACGGGTCGCGGGTGGGCGCCTACACGAGCCCGCACCTCTTGGGATACGAGGAGCGGATCGAGGTCGACGGCAGCCCGGTGTCGCCGGCGGTCTTCGCGGAGGGCATGTCGGCTGCGCTGGACGCTGCCGAGCGGGCGGCTTCGTCGGCTGCTGAGGCCCTCGGCCTGGAGGATGCCGTCGTGCCCAGCGCGTTCACCGAGTTCGAGCTGCTGACCGCGGGAGCGCTTGAGATCTTCCGCAGATGCGGCGTCGAGCGAGCCGTTCTGGAGGTAGGCATGGGCGGACGCTGGGACGCGACCAGCGTCGTGACGCCGGAAGTGGCCGTCATCACCGGCGTGGCGCTCGACCACACGGACCGCCTCGGGACGACGCGCGAGCAGATCGCTTCAGACAAGGCGCACATCATCAAGCAGGGGAGCGTGGCGGTCGTCGGGCCGGGATGCGCCGGCGTGGAGCACCTGCTCCTGGACCGGGCGCGTGAAGTCGGCGCTCCCGTGATCCGCGTCGGGCAGGGGGAGGACGACGTCGCGTGGCTCGTGCGCTCGCAGCCCAGAGGCTTGGGGGAACCGCTCGTCCTCGACGTGTTCGGTGCAGAGCGCGCGTACCGCGACGTGGCTCTGCAGGCGCCGTCGTACCAGGCGCCCAACGTCGCGACTGCCGTGGCGGCTGCCGAAGCTGCGTGGGGCCCCTTGCAGGAGCGTGCGGTCAGGGCTGCGTTCGGGATGGTGCGGCTTCCGGGACGCTTCGAGGTCCTCGACCCATCGGTGCCGCTCGTCGTGGACGGCGCGCACAACCCTGACGCTGCCGAGATGCTCGCCGGCGCGGTTGTAAACGTTCGTGCCCTCGACCTTGTCCGAGGCGATCAGGCTCGCCGTCTCGTCCCTGGCCACGGTCTCGTGCTCAGGGTCCATTGC
>JAOAFY010000096.1 GCA_026416035.1 Coriobacteriia bacterium
AAGCCGTGTGATCGTTCGGGCTCTGCTGGTTGCGACGAGCGCTGCTAGTGAGCGGCGCTCGTCGTGTCTTGTCAGCCTACGGGCTGGATCCGTGCTCCGTCCAGAGGGTGGAGGGTGCCGTTCGTCGGAGGGTCGTTGCGCACCACATATTGGGCACATACACTTACGATGCGCTAGATGTTGTGTAGCCGGGGCGCGGGGAACCCCGGTCTTCCGTCAAGAGGGAAGGGTCCGCGAGATGACCGATGCAAGGAAGACCGCTTACGACCGCTCGATCGACGAGACCCTCTCGCAGAACAGCCTGAAGGTCCTCAAGAAGCGGTACCTGAAGAAGGACGACGACGGCAATCCCGTCGAGCGGCCGTCTGACATGTTCGTGCGCGTGGCCGAGAACATCGCATCGGCGGAATCGCGGTACGGCGCGACGCCTGAGCAGGTCGAGGAGGTCGCGCACGACTTCTACGAGCTGATGACGTCGCTTGACTTCCTGCCGAACTCGCCCACTCTGATGAACGCGGGCCGCGAGCTTCAGCAGCTCTCCGCGTGTTTCGTGCTCCCCGTCGAGGACTCCATGGAGTCCATCTTCGGGGCCGTCCGGGACACCGCGATCATCCACAAGTCCGGTGGCGGCACCGGTTTCTCCTTCTCTCGCCTGCGTCCCGCAGGCGACCAGGTGAAGTCCACACAGGGGGTGTCGAGCGGCCCCGTGTCGTTCATGCGGGTGTTCAACCAGGCCACCGAGGCGGTCAAGCAAGGCGGGACGCGCCGGGGGGCTAACATGGGCGTCTTGCGGGTCGATCACCCCGACATCATGCAGTTCATCACGTGCAAGGCGGACGGGGACTTCGCGAACTTCAACATCTCGGTGGCGCTCACCGAGAAGTTCATGGAGGCGGTGAAGGCCGGAGAGCCGTACGACCTCGTCAACCCGCGCAACGGGCAGGTCGTCGGCCAGCTCGACGCCCGTGAGGTCTACGACACGATCGTCGAGATGGCGTGGGCCACCGGCGACCCCGGCATCATCTTCATCGACCGCATGAACCGGGACAACCCGACGCCGCGTCTCGGCGAGATAGAGTCCACGAATCCGTGCGGGGAGCAGCCGCTGCTTCCCTACGAGGCGTGCAACCTCGGTTCCGTGAACCTTTCCCGCTTCGTCCGGCACGGCGACTCGGGTCCGGATGTGGATTGGGACCGACTGGCCGACGTCGTGCACCGGGCGGTGCGCTTTCTCGACGACGTGATAGACGTCAACGAGTACCCGCTTCCGAAGATCGCAGAGCTCGCGCGAGGCAACCGCAAGATCGGCCTCGGTGTCATGGGCTGGGCGGACATGCTGATCGCCATGGGGATCCCGTACGACAGCGACGAGGCGGTCGCACTGGGCGAGAAGGTCATGGGATTCATCCGCGCTGAGGCGCGCGCGGCCTCCGCGAAGCTGGCCGAGGAGCGCGGCGTGTTCCCGAACTTCGAGGGCTCCATCTACGATACGCCAGACGGCATGAGGCTCCGGAATGCGACCGTGACGACCATCGCGCCCACGGGCACGCTGTCGATCATCGCGAACTGCTCTTCGGGCATCGAGCCGCTGTTCGCCGTGAGCTACGTGCGCACCGTCATGGACAACGACCGTCTCGTCGAGGTGAACCCGCTGTTCGAGGACATCGCGCTCAAGCGCGGCTTCTACAGCCGCGACCTCATGGAGCGGATCGCCGAGCATGGATCGGTGCACGACATCCCTGAGGTTCCTGAAGACGTGCGCCGCGTCTTCGTCACGGCTCACGACATCGAGCCTGAGTGGCACGTCCGCATGCAGGCGGCATTCCAGCGCTACACGGACAACGCCGTCTCGAAGACCGTCAACTTCCCGAACAGCGCGACACGTGAAGACGTGCGGAGGGTGTACGACCTCGCATACGAGCTTGGGGTCAAGGGCGTCACCATCTACCGTGACGGGAGCAAGCAGAACCAGGAGCTGTCGACCGGCAAGACCCAGCAGGCCGGACAGCCGGCCGCTGCACGCCCCGGTGAGCTCGAGCCGCGGCCCCGGCCTGCCGTGACGATGGGCCGGACGGAGAAGCTGCAGACCGGCTGCGGGAACCTGTACGTCACCATCAACTCCGATGAGCACGGGCTGTGCGAGGTCTTCACTCAGATGGGCAAGTCGGGCGGGTGCGCCGCATCCCAGTCCGAGGCGCTCTCGCGCATGATCTCCGTGTCGTTGCGCGCCGGCGTCGATCCGCGTGCCATCATCAAGCACCTTCGCGGTATACGGTGCCCGAGCCCCGCATGGACGCAGGGCGGCAAGGTGCTGTCCTGCGCTGACGCGGTCGGCATCGCGATGGAGCACTACCTCGAGTGGCTCGAGACTGGAGCGGAGAGCACGACGGTGTCCAAAGGCGTCGAAGGCCTCGATGGCCTCACCGGGGCCTGCCCCGAGTGCGGCAGCGCGCTCGAGCACGAGAGCGGTTGCGCGGTGTGCCGCTCGTGCGGCTTCAGCAAGTGCGCGTAGGGAGCAGCGGTGGTCCTCTCAGACAGGTCGATCAAGGAGCAGATGCTGGCTGGACGTATCCGGATCGAGCCCTGCGACCCGGACGACATCCAACCGTCGAGCGTCGATCTCCACCTTGGCGCGCGATTCCAGGTGTTCCGGAACTCGCGCTATCCCTACATCGATCCTGCGCGCAGGCAAGACGGCCTGATGGAGCTCGTCGAGGCGACGGTGGAGACCCCCTTCGTCTTGCACCCGGGCGAGTTCGTGCTCGGAACCACCATCGAGCGGATCGTGCTGCCCGATGACATCGTGGCCCGTCTGGAAGGCAAGAGCTCGCTCGGACGTCTCGGCTTGCTCATCCATTCGACCGCAGGCTACGTGGATCCGGGTTGGGACGGCCGGCTGACGCTCGAGCTGTCGAACGTCGCGAACCTTCCGATCGTGCTCATGCCCGGCATGCCGATCGGGCAGATATCGTTCTTGCAGATGACGACGCCGGTGGACCGGCCGTACGGGACGCCTGGGCTCGGGAGCAAGTACCAAGGGCAGTCTGACGTCACGCCGAGCAAGTCGTACGAGAGCTTCTGACGGCGTCGGACTCGTGCCGACGCACCTAGGTCACAGGTGCCGCGTGACGGCACTGATGATCGGCGATGGAAGTCTGCGGCCCATGGTCCTTCCCGCCGTCGACTCCAGGAGCGGCAACACGGCGAGCTTGGCTCGGACCTGGGTCTTGAGAGTGCGGAGCGACCGCTCGTAGGCGAGCAAGGCGTGGTCAGGGTCGTTCGTCGCTGCCGCTCCTGCCAGCTCGCCCGTTCCCAAAGCGTATGAGATCCCTTCGCCGGAGGTGGGCGACAGGAAGCCGCCGGCCTCCCCGGCCAGCAGCACACGTCCGCGGCCGGGGACGAGGTCGCTGATCGACCGGATGCACGAAGCCGCGGCTGCCTCCCTAGAGACCGATTCGCCGAAAGCGCGGAACCGTTCGCGAAGATCGGTCAAGAATGCGTCGTGGCGGGCGTGCGGGTGTCGGGCTCCGGGGTAGAACACCGATCCCACGAGGGCGTGGCCGTCCTTGGGGACGATG
>JAOAFY010000097.1:0-3302 GCA_026416035.1 Coriobacteriia bacterium
TAAGGAAGGTGGCGAGAAGGACTGTGAACGCAGCCGGCATGAGCACGGCGATCGCGCCGGCCGCCGTCGCGACCCCCTTCCCTCCCCGGAAGCCGATGAACGGCGAGAACGAGTGTCCCGCTATCGCAGCCAGCGAGGCAGCGACGAGGCCCCAGTCGTACGGGCGTTCAGCCATGGCGACGAGGAGCATGCGGGCTGTGGCGACGGCGCACGCGCCCTTGGCAGCGTCGAGGGCGAGGACGGCCGTTCCTGCGACGGGACCGAAGGTGCGGTACACGTTCGTCGCACCCGGGTTCCCGCTGCCGTGACGTCTGATGTCCGTGCGGAAGAAGATCCTGCTTACCAGCACGGCGAACGGGATGCTGCCGAACGCGAATCCTGACAGCGAACTGATGGCTATGCGAGCCAGGTCGCTCACGTCAGCCCTTCCGCCTGAACACCAGCTTGATCGGCGTGCCTGTAAGGTCGAACGTCTCGCGAAGGCGGTTCTCGAGGTAGCGCTCGTATGCGGGTTCAACCAGGTCGGGGTGATTCGCGAAGAAGGTGAACTCCGGCGGCCGTATCCTCGTCTGCGTGGCGTATGCAAGCTTCAGGCGACGTCGGCCTTTGCTTACGGTGTGACCGCTCGCTCTGATCTCAGTAAGCAGGCGGTTGAGCTGGCTAGTGGGTACCTGACGAGCGTGCGCTTCTGAGACCGCGTGCACGGCGTCGAAGATCCTGTCGGTGCCGGCGCCGGTCTTCGCGCTGATGCGGAAGAGCGGAGCGTACGAGACGAAGGCGAGCTTCTCGGCAGCCTGACGCGCGACGGCATCCTTGCTCTCCGGACCAGCGACGACGTCCCACTTGTTCAGGAGCACGATGAGCCCGCAACCGCGCTCTTCCGCAAAGCGTGCGACACGCTGGTCCTGGTCGGTCACGCCTACAGTGGCGTCGATGACGAGCAGCGCGACGCTTGCCCGGTCGATGGCGCGCATCGCGCGTACGAAGCCGAAGTACTCGACCGAGTCGTCGATCTGCGACTTGCGTCGAAGCCCGGCGGTGTCGATCAGACGGATCCGCCGTGCATCGCGCTCGACGACCGTGTCGATGGCATCGCGAGTCGTGCCGGGCACATCAGAGACGATGGCACGCTCGCTGCCGATGAGCCGGTTGAACAGAGACGACTTGCCTGCGTTCGGTCGTCCGATGATGGCGACGTCAACGGCGTCGGACTCCTCCTCGGACTCCTCGGCCGGCAGCACCGAGACGATGGCGTCGAGCAGGTCGCCGGTTCCGTGGCCATGAAGGGCAGAGACGGGCCACGGCTGCCCCAGGCCGAGCGCCCAGAAGTCGTGGATGGCCGCCTCGTTGCCAGGGTCGTCGACCTTGTTGACGACGAGGAAGACCTGCTTGCCGCCACGACGGAGAAGCGACGCGACGTCCTCGTCTCCGGGCGCCAGCCCGGTCCGTCCGTCGACGAGGAACACGACGGCGTCGGCCTCCTGTGCAGCACGGACGGCCTGGGCACGGATCGAAGCTCCGAAGGCATCGTCGCTTGCCAGCTCGATGCCCCCCGTGTCCACGAGCATGAACTCGCGGCCGTTCCAATCGGCGCGGTGGTAGCTCCGATCGCGCGTGACGCCGCTCTGTTCATGGACGATCGCGTCGTGGCTTTGCGCTATTCGGTTGACGAAGGTGGACTTGCCGACGTTCGGCCGGCCGACCACCGCCACGAGCGGCAATGCCATCGAGCCTCCTTACAGGCGCGCAAGCACGCGGACGAGCCCTGCGGCGGAGGCGGCGACGGTGCGCACGCGAGCGTGGGACCGCTGCCGCACTTCTCGCACAGACAGATCATCCAGGGTGAGTCCGTCGGAGTTTAGCACGACGTCAGGCACGAGGTATGTACCCGCAGCGCCATCTCGCGCGATTGCATCAGCGATGTCCTCGCCGCCAAGGAGCCCCGCGACCGCGACGTTCCCGCCGAGCAGGCGGTTCGGGACGGCAAGAACCCGCACCCGTTCCGGCTCGGTCACCTGTGCGAGCAACTCGCCGAGGACGGGAGCGAACATCTCGCCTGTTACGATGACGACGGGGCGAGCCGGGCGGACGCGGGCCGGAGAAAGAGAGGCCCACTCGTCGAGGAAGGAGCGCACCAGGCCGATACCGTTCTCGTACTGCGGGAAGCCGTCGTAGTCGGCTGCTGGCGGGAACGGCGCTCCTGCGAGCAGGTAGAACTCGTCTGCGGCGTACACCCACGACCTGCCGAGCTCGGTGCGGCATCGAAGCTGGTGCTCGCCTACTTGGTCGAGAAGGACCCTCGCGGTGCGGGCATCGTACGAGGCAGCGAACCAGCGTTGGTGGCTGGTGAAGCCTACGGGGACGACGCCGACTGAGGCGACGCCAGGTCGTGGACGGAGGTGCGCGAGCGTGTCCTCGAGCACGGCGCCGTCATTGACGCCGGGAACCGCGACGATCTGCACGTGGACTTGTATCCCGCCTTCAAGAAGCTCGTCGAGCACGTCGAGGGCATGGTCCTCGCCCTTCGGGCAGATCAGCTGCCTGCGCACGGCAGGATCGGATGCGTGGAGGGACACGTAGAGCGGAGAGAGCCGCTGCGAGACGATGCGGTCGACGTCGGACGGTGCGAGATTCGTCAGGGTGATGAACGTCCCGTGCATGAAGGAGAGCCGGAAGTCGTCGTCGCGCACGTACAGCGACCCCCTGAGGCCCGGAGGAAGCTGCCGTACGAAGCAGAAGGAGCAGGCGTTCGTGCACTCCCGCACGCCGTCGAACAGGGCGGCCTCGAACGCCACGCCCAGCTCGCTTCGCTGGCGGACGACCTCGACCTCGAGACGGGCATCCCCGCGAAGGACCTCGACCCGGAAACGGTCGCGGCTGGTCTTCCACTGCCAATCGAGGACGTCAGCGACTGGCGAGCCGTCTACGGCCGCTACGACGTCGCCCTTTCGCAGTCCGGCATGCCACGCGTCGCTCAGGTATGCGACCCGTGCGATGCGCCCGCCGACAGGGTGCGGCTCGCCGTACCGGCGGTCATGCATCGGCCAGAGCCTCTATGGCAGCGACCACCCGGGCGATCTGGTCGCTCGGCGTCGAAGCGCCGGCGGTCACCCCCACGACGGCGACGCCCTCGAACCACGCAGGGTCGAGCTCCTCAGGAGTCTCGATGTGGTGGACGTTGGCATTCGCCTCGCGACAGATCTCCGCGAGCCTGTTGGTGTTGCCGGAGTTGTGGCCGCCCACGACGATCATCGCGTCGACCTCGCCAGCGAGCTCGCGGGCAGCACGCTGACGCTGCGCGG
>JAOAFY010000097.1:3312-3554 GCA_026416035.1 Coriobacteriia bacterium
GATCGTGTTGAAGACTCGCAGTTCGTTGCTTCTCGGAAGCAGTGCTTGCACGACTTCTGCCAGGCGGCGTGCGGTCTGCGTCGTCTGCACGACCACGCCGATGCGGCGAGACGGTAGGCGCTCTGGCAAAGAGCGAGCATCCTCTACGACGATGGCATGGCCCCCTGCATGGGCTACGATGCCCTCCACTTCAGGATGATCGGCCTCGCCGACGATGACGACGGTGTAGCCCTGTTCGGCGA
>JAOAFY010000098.1 GCA_026416035.1 Coriobacteriia bacterium
CTGCAGACCCGCCATCAGCACCACGGTCGGTGGCTTGGGGCTGAAGGTCAGCCGGAAGGTCTCGCCTCCGAGGGTGCGGGTGAGCTCCTCGTTGACGATCTTGACGACCTGCTGCGCTGGACTGAGGGCCTGGCTGACCTCCTCGCCGACGCAGCGCTCACGCACCCGGGCGACGAACCCTTTGACCACCTGGAAGTTGACGTCGGCTTCGAGGAGCGCCAGCCGTACCTCGCGCAGCGCGGCGTCGACGTCGGCTTCGGTCAGCGCGCCGCGGCTCGTCAGGCGCGAGAAGATGGCAGTCAGCTTCTCAGTCAGATTCTGGAACATGGTACCGATCCTGTCAGACCTGCGTGTCTCGGACACCGAGCAGGGCTCGGGCGAACTCGCATGCGTCGAAGGCGTGCATGTCTTCGGGAGCCTCACCCACTCCGATACGGACGATCGGCAGGTCCAGCTCGAAAGCAACCCCGATGACGATGCCGCCCGTCGCTGTGCCGTCGAGCTTGGTGAGCACGACGCCGTCCAGTCCGAGAGCGGCGTGGAACTCGCGCGCCTGCTGAAGCGCGTTCTGCCCGGCGGTCGCGTCGAGCACCAGAAGGCTCCGGACGGGCGCCTCGCTTCGCTTGCGTACCACGCGGTCCACCTTCTTAAGCTCCTCCATGAGGTCAGGCGAGGTATGCAGCCGTCCCGCGGTGTCGATGAGCACGAGGTCGGCTCCGGTCTGCTGGCCGGCGGCGACCGCTTCGAAGGCCACTGAAGCGGGATCGGCTCCCCGTTGGCGCTCCACGACGGTCGCACCTGCTCGGTCGGCCCAGACGCGCAGCTGCTCGATCGCAGCCGCCCGGTAGGTGTCGGCGGAGCCGATGACGACTCGTCTGCCAGCGCCGCGAGCCTCGTAGGCGAGCTTGCCTGCGGTCGTGGTCTTGCCGCTGCCGTTCACGCCGACCAGCAGGATGACGGCGGGAAGGTCGGACAGCGGATCCCGGGACTCGGGCGGGAACGCGTCGGCGATCACCCCGACGAGGCGTTCCAGGGCCTCTGCGGGTTCGCGGAGCCGTTCGCGGCGCACGAGGTCCCGGAGGTGCTCGACGAGATCTGCAGCCGCGGAGGCTCCGGCGTCAGCGAGGATGAGCGCCTCTTCCAACCCCTCGAAAAACGCATCATCGAGCGCGGGTGTGCGTCCCGTGACGGAGGCCACGCGGGACTGGATGGCGTCACGCGTCTTCGACAGGCCGTCCGAGAGGCGGTCCCACCACGCAGCGCTCACGCCAGCGCCTCCGCTCGTGCCGAGCGCACCGCCTGCTCCAGCTTCTGGCTTACGACCTTGCTGACGCCGTCCGCCTGCATCGAGACGCCGTAGAGCACGTCGGCCATCTCCATCGTCCGTCGTTGGTGGGTGACGATGATGAACTGCGTGTGCGAGCGCATGCTGTCGATGAACGAGATGAACCTGCGCAGGTTGGTGTCGTCAAGCGCGGCTTCGACCTCGTCGAGGACATAGAAGGGGCACGGGCGAGTCCGGTACAGGGCGAACAGCAGCGCAAGCGCCGTGAGGGACTTCTCCCCGCCTGAGAGCAACGACATCTTCTGCAGCCGCTTGCCCTTCGGCTGCGCCACGACTTCCACGCCGGTGTTCTCCGGGTCGTCCGGGTCGGTGAGCGACAGCGACGCCGAGCCGCCGGGGAACAGCACGGCGAAGACGTCCTGGAAGTGCTTGTCGACCAGCTCGAAGGTCTCGAGGAACCGGTCGCGCATCTTGCGATCGATCGCAGAGACGACCTTCTGCAAGGCCTTGCGGGATGCCAGCAGGTCGTCGAGCTGCCCTGCCAGGAACTCGCGACGGCGCTTGAGTGATTCGTACTCCTCGACGGCGACCGGATTCACGGGACCGAGGTCTGCCATGCGCCGTTTCAGCCGGGCGGCAGCTGCGGCCGCGGTGGCCCGGTCCTCCACGGGTGGAGTCTTTAGAGCCGTCTCAAGCGGTACGCCGAGCTCTTCGACGATCCGGGCTGCTGCGCTCTTGACCTGCAGCTCGAGCTGCGCCTTGCGCACGCGCACCTCGGCGGTCCGCTCGGCAAGCTCATCGACGGTGGCCTGTGCGTCGCGGACTGCCTGCTGCGCCTCGTGGATGGTGGTTCTGAGCGACTCCGAGTCGGCCTGCTCGAAGCGTGCGCGGTCCCGGAGGCGGGCAGCCCAGTGCTCAGCCCGTTCGAGGAGCATGGTGTAGAGCTCGTGCAGCGGCTGCACCCGGCCGCGGAGGACCTCGAGGGCGGCTTCGGTCTGGCGTGACTGGTCGAGCAGGCGCTGGAGCTCCTCGAGCTCTGCGATCGTGCCGCCGTGCCTCCGTTTCAGGTGGACCTGACGCTCTGAGACGGCGGCGATCTCCACCTGGCACTCAGAGAGCCGAGCCGCGAGCTCGGATTCGTCCCGGAAGCGCGCATCCCGCTCGTCGCGGCGGACGGCAGCGAGTTCCTCCAGCTCCTCTATGCGGGCAAGACCCCGCTCGATGGCGGCCTCCATCTGGCGCACGGCCGGCTGGTCCTTGGCAGTGCGCTCCTCGATCTGCCGGAGCCTGAGGTCGATGCGGGCCCCTTCTGCGTCGATGTCGGCGATGCTCTGCTCCAGGCGGCCGATCTCCTCGCGCGCAGCGGCGGCGTCTGCGGCAAGCCCGGCGAGCGTCTGCGTGAGCTCAAGGAGGTCCTGCTGCGCGGCGGCGAGCGCCTCTTCGGCGGCGACGAGGTCGGCCTCGGCCTCCCCTACCGCCGCGTCCGCCGCAGCGACCTCGTCTGCTAGTTCGGCGATGCGGCGCTTGCGGGCGAGCACCTGTGCGTCGCCTGTGGACTGCGGGCCGGCCGCGACCTTGCCTGACGGCCACGCGATGAATCCGTCTCTGGTGGCGAAGCGGCACTGGTAGGTGGCTGCGGCCTCGATCGCCAGGTCGCGTGCGTCCACGACGCGGATATCGCCGATCAGCGCCTGTCTCTTATACACATCT
>JAOAFY010000099.1 GCA_026416035.1 Coriobacteriia bacterium
CCCCGCCGCACGGTCGTCTACGAAGCGGATGACATCGAGAAGCGGGATACCGGGGCCGTCGGGACAGGGAGCGGAGCGTCCGTTCACGGGGACGAGCGAGTACTCGCCGATGCCGTCCTCGACGAGACGGGCTACGAGGGAGCCCACCACGTCGGCGCTGGACAGCGCGACCGCGAACAGGTCGCCTCCGAGCGCATGCTCGACGAGCCGTTCGTACCCAGGCTCGACGGCGATCAGGTCGGCAAGCGGCCCGAGCACCTCGGGCATCGTGCGTTGTTGCTGCAACAGCCACGCC
>JAOAFY010000100.1 GCA_026416035.1 Coriobacteriia bacterium
GTAGTGCTGACTGGACGAGGGGAGCAGGCGACAGCATCTCCTCGACGTTCACAGGCGACTTGGTGGAGATACGGGGCGTAAGGGCTCCCGGGTATGGCGCCTACTGCGACGTCTACATCGACGGCACGAAGGCAGGCAGCTTCACAGCGTACTCGCCGACAGACCAGGGCGCGGTGGTAGTGTGGACTTCGCCGACGCTTGCGCAAGGCGTGCACTCGCTCACCGTCGTCCACACAGGTCTACGGCACCCGGCAGCCACGGATAACATGATGCTGGTGGATTGCTTCTTCGTACGCTCGACCCCTGGCCCGTACGTAACGCGGTGTCTCGACTGCCACGAGGAGATGGCCCGGGCGCATTCGCAGTGAACTCACGTGCTCCTGGTGATGGGGCAGAGGCGTGTCGTTGTCGCGCGAAGTGAGCGACGCCGTGTCGACGCGAGCACTGTCTTGCCTGCCGGTGGCAAGAGGCCCAGATGCAGGGCGGGATGAGAAGTCTGCTCCTCACTCTGCCTATCTGGAGAGGGGCGTGCCTGCTATCCTTACGCTCCGATGACCGACCCGTCCCTCATACGCAACTTCTCCATCACCGCGCACATCGACCACGGCAAGTCCACGCTCGCCGACCGGGTGCTCGAGCTGACGCACACCATAGACGAGCGGGAGATGATGGACCAGGTTCTCGACTCGATGGACATCGAGCGTGAGCGGGGCATCACCATCAAGGCTCAGGCCGTCCGGGTCATGTACGACGCCGACGACGGGCGCACGTATCAGCTCAACTTGATCGACACCCCGGGACACGTCGACTTCACCTACGAGGTTTCACGGTCGCTCGCTGCGTGCGAGGGAGTGCTTCTCGTGGTAGACGCAGCCCAGGGCGTGGAGGCCCAGACGGTCGCGAATGCGCTGATGGCCATGAACGCGGACCTGGAGATCATCCCGGTCATCAACAAGATCGACCTGCCTGCCGCCGATCCAGAGCGCGTGCGCCACGAGATCGAGGAGGCGCTCGCGATACCGGCCGACGATGCAGTCTTGACGAGCGGCAAGACCGGCCAGGGCGTGCGTGATGCGCTCGAAGCCGTGGTGCGCCGCGTGCCTGCTCCGACGGGCGATTCCCATGCGCCTCTGAAGGCGCTCATCTTCGACTCGTACTTCGACACCTACCGCGGAGTCGTTGCGCTGGTACGCATCGTCGACGGGCGGGTCCGCAAGGGCGACCTCGTCCGCATGATGGCTACGGACACGGTGACCGATGTCCAGGAAGTCGGTGTCCGCCGGCCGGCCAACACCCCCGTCGATGAGCTGGGCGTCGGGGAGGTCGGGTACGTCATCACCGGACTGAAGGACCCCGCGCTCGTGAAGGTGGGCGACACCATCACCGTTGCGAAGCACGGAGCGGTGGAGCCGCTTCCCGGGTACCGTGATGTGAAGCCGATGGTCTACACGGGCCTGTATCCGATCGATGGCGACCAGTACCCGGACCTCCGCGACGCGCTGGACAAGCTCAAGCTGAACGATCCCGCGCTCGTCTACGAGCCAGAGACTTCCCACGCGCTAGGGTTCGGCTTCCGCGTCGGGTTCCTCGGGCTCTTGCACATGGAGGTCGTCAAGGAGCGTCTTGAACGGGAGTTCGGACTCGACTTGCTCGCGACGGCACCGAGCGTCGAGTACCACGCGTATCTGACGAACGGCCAGGTGCTCGAAGTGCACTCTCCGCAGGACATGCCCGACCCGAGCCGGCTCGACCACATCGAAGAGCCGTACCTCAAGGCGACCATCCTCGTGCCGCCGGACTACGTGGGACCCGTCATGGAGTTGGCTGACAGCCGTCGAGCGTCGTTCCGGGACATGCAGTACCTGTCTGCCACGACCGTCGAGATGCACTACGAGATCCCGCTTTCTGAGCTGATCATGGACTTCTTCGACCAGCTCAAGAGTCGGACGAAGGGGTACGCGAGCCTCGACTACGAGTTCATCGGCTACCGTCGGAGCGACCTCGTGAAGCTCGACGTGTTGCTTGCGGGCAAGCCCGTGGACGCGCTGTCGTTCATCGTGCACAAAGACAAGGCGTATCCGCGGGCCAAGGCGCTGACGGAGAAGCTGAAGGACATCATCCCTCGGCAGATGTTCGAAGTGCCGATCCAGGCAGCGATCGGTGGACGGGTGATCAGCCGCGAGACCGTGAAGGCCAAGCGCAAGGACGTGCTGGCGAAGTGCTACGGCGGCGACATCACCCGGAAACGGAAGCTGCTCGAGAAGCAGCGCGAAGGCAAGAAGCGCATGAAGAACCTCGGCACCGTCGAAGTGCCGCAAGAGGCCTTCATGGCGATCCTCAAGGTCGACGAGGGGTGAGCCGTGCCGTCCGTGTCCG
Source organism: Coriobacteriia bacterium (assembly GCA_026416035.1). Lineage (GTDB taxonomy): Bacteria > Actinomycetota > Coriobacteriia > Anaerosomatales > Anaerosomataceae > Parvivirga. The sequence goes on from JAOAFY010000100.1 coordinate 2,377, forward strand.
ATATGGTCGCGGCCGGTCTGATGCCCGAGCACCTCTACTTCCACGTGCCCTTCTGCGTCTCGAAGTGCTCATACTGCGACTTCTTCTCCGTCGAGCTGGCGCAGGCCCGCGCATCGGCATCCACCGTGTTCGAAGCCCTGTACGAGCAGTGGACTGAATGGGTGGTGCGGCTGGGGATCCGTCCCGCACGGACGGTGTACGTAGGTGGAGGAACTCCGACGGCGCTCCCGATCGACCTGCTCGCGGCGTTCGTTGCCGACGTTGCTGGCCAGACATGTCTGGCTCCCGATGGCGAGCTGACGGTGGAGGCCAACCCCGAATCGCTCGACCGCCGCGTCGCGGACGCGCTCGCGGCGGCAGGGGCGACGAGGGTGAGCCTGGGAGTGCAGGCGTTCCCCGACGCCCTGCTCGCAGTGCTGGGCCGCCCGCACGATGCAACGCGTGCGCTTCGGGCAGCCGAGTCCGTCGTCGCCGCCGGTCTGGACCTCGCGGTCGATCTGATCTGCGGCATACCCGGGCAAACGGTGGGAATGTGGCGAGCGAGCCTGGAGTACGCCATCGAGGCCGGCGCCAGGCACGTGTCGGTGTATCCGCTCTCGCTCGAGAGCGGGACGCCGCTCGCTGCCGAGGTGATGCTCGGCCGGTACCGTGCGCTCGACGACGATGTCGTAGCAGACATGATGCTGGCAGCTCGCGACGTGCTTGAGTCTGCCGGGCTTCAGCGCTACGAGGTGGCCAACTACGCGGTCCCTGGACACGAGTGCAGGCACAACCGTGCGTATTGGACCGCCCGCGAGTACCTTGGCATGGGGCCCTCCGCCCACGGGATGCTCAGTGCAAGCACGGCTCGGGCTGCCGGTTTCGTTGTGCCTGAAGA
>JAOAFY010000009.1 GCA_026416035.1 Coriobacteriia bacterium
CTATGAGTGCGACGGAGCCGTCGCCAAGCACCGATGCCCCCAGCACTCCTTCCGTTCGCCGAAGCGCGCGCCCCAGCGACTTGATGACTACGGGCAACCGGTCTTCCACCTTGTCGACGACAAGCGCGAAGCGCTCGCCGTCTGCTGATGCGACGCAGGCGATCTCGTCCTGTCCCGGCGCATCCGACACGCCGAAGAATGTCCTCAAGCGCACGAACGGTACGGTCTCACCGCGGATATCGAGCAGATCGCGGCCGTGCGCGGCCCATCCCTCAGGCTGCTCAAAGGTCACGCACTCTTCGATCATCGAAGCGGGCAGCACGTAGCGCTCGTCTCCGACCGCTACGAGCAGGCCGTCGATTATCGCGAGCGTCAGCGGAAGACGGATGAGGACCGTCATGCCCCGACCCGGCTCTGAGATGAGCTCTACCGAACCCTGAAGGTCGGTCACCGTCTTCTTCACGACATCAAGGCCCACGCCGCGCCCAGACACGGCTGTGACGCGGGATGCCGTCGAGAACCCTGGTTCGAACACGAGCTGGGCAAGCAATCGATCGTCGGGTTCGGCGTCCGCCTGGATCAGGCCCGCTGCGCGGGCCTTCTCGCGCACAGCTGCCAGATCAAGACCGCGTCCGTCGTCAGAGATCCGCACGTACATGCTGCCGCTCGCGTGATATGCGGAAAGCGAGATCGTGCCGTGCTCGGGCTTGCCCGCGAGCCGTCGTTCGACCGGCGGTTCGATGCCGTGGTCGATGCAGTTGCGGATGATGTGCAGGATCGGCTCCTCGATGCGTTCGATGACCATCCGGTCGAGCTCCGTGGTGGCACCGTGCGTCTTGAGCACGACGTCCTTACCGAGCTCCTTGCTCAGGTCTCGTACGTAGCGAGCGAAGCGGCCGAACGCGCTGCCGATCGGCACCATGCGCATGTCGAGCACGGTCTCGCGCATGTCGTGCGTCAGCCGCTCGATGACTTCGGCAACCCGCTGCACGCGCTCGTCGTTCGATTCTGCGGCGGCGTCGCGGAGAAGCATTTGCGTCGTCACGAGCTCCCCAACAAGGTCGACGAGGTCGTCCAGCCGCTCGGTCGACACCCGTACGCCGCCTCCGCGCTGCTTCGCTCGCGCCAGCGCCGCCCTGCTGGCACGCCCGGCCTGAGCGGCCTGCTCACGCGACGACTGGCAGACGAACTCGCCTTCGTCGAGGAACATCATCGCGTCACGTATCGCGCGCTCAGGCGCAGACGTCCTCAGCTCCACGCCAATCTCGAGGTAGCACTGCTCCGGGTCCAAAGAGTCCAGGGGCGGCACCTTGCTGGCGTCGACTTCGACGGAGGTCCTGCCGAGGCGAGCGAGCTCCGCGAGGATGCCGGTAAGGCTCACGCCGCGCACGAACAGGTCTCCTCGCGGACGGATGACGACGTGGTACGTCTCCTCCTCCTGGCCCTCGGGTTCGGCGACCGGCTGCTCGGCATCGAAGGACGCGACGTCGCCTCCTTCAGACGCCAACAGGCCTTGCATGCCATCCATCAGCACCTGCGTGGCCATCCGAGCTCGTGCAGCTTCCTCCTCGGTTCCCGAGACCAGCGCCGACAACGCATCGCGGGCAGACAGAGCGAGCTCGATCAGGTCCGATGTGATCGGCATCTTCCCGTGACGTGCGCGGTCGAGCAGCGTCTCCACTTCGTGAGCAAGGCCGGCGGCGTCGCTGAACCCGTACATCGCACAGGTGCCCTTGAGGGTGTGGAGCAGACGGAACCCTTCGTCGAGCAGCGATCCGCATGACGGATCGGATTCCAACTCGAGCAAACAGGACTCGAGGCGGCCGAGCAGGTCCTCGGCCTCGTCATGGAAGACCTCCAGGAGTTCGTGCTCTTCGCCGCTTGCGGCCATCGGGGCTCCTACCCGAGCGCCCTGCGCACCGCGGCCAGCAGCGAGTCACGCTCGACAGGCTTCTGCAGCACCCCGGTCACGCCCACTCGTTTCAGGTCCGCGATGACTTCCTCGCGACCCTCAGTCGTGAGCACGAGGACCGGCGTGAACCGGTACGTGCGGTCTTTGCGCATCTCGCGGATGAGCTCGAACCCGTCCATCACCGGCATGTGCAAGTCGGCGATGACCAAGTCGACTTCGTTCTCCTGCAGCAAACCCAGGGCCTGGCGGCCATCCGCCGCCTGCAGACACTCGTAGTCTGCGCCGAGCATCAGGGCGACCGCCCTGCGAACGGCCATCGAGTCGTCGACGAGCAGGATCGTCTTGCCGGACACCGTGCACCTCTTCTCTAGAGCAACGCCGTTCACTCAACCATGCGGATCACAGCCGGACGATCGTCGCTCGTAGGAAACGCGGCGGCGACCAATCCCGACGGGTCCTCAACGACGATCTGCACACCGGCTCGCGAAGAACTGAGCCGGGCAGAGAGGAGCATCTGGGCGAAGGCCGCGTCGATCGAGGCAGCTCCGGTCAGGTCCACGGTGACCGAAGACCCATCCGCGATGCACGAAAGCAGGGCCTCACGAAACTCGCCAGCCTCCCGAACGGTGGCTGAGCCATGCACCGCTATCACCGATGCATCTTCTGAACGTGAAACGTCGAACGGCATGTTCCCTCCGGCGACCGACACGGCGAGTATCGGAAGGGCATGCGATGCCCTTGAGCAACATGCGCCGAAGGGTCGCCGTCAGCAGATGAGCGCGAAGCGTCAGCCGTACGACCCGTCCAGGTATGCTGCCGTCTCCTCCCGCTGCGGTGCAGCGAGCACCTGCTGGGTCGGACCCTGCTCCAGCATCTCTCCCATGAGGAAGAACGCCATCTCGTCCGAGATGCGGCGCGCTTGGGCCAGGTTGTGGGTTACGATGATGATCGTGTACCGCTCGCGAAGCTGAAGCAGCAGCTCCTCGATCTTGCCCGTGGCGATCGGGTCGAGCGATGCGCAGGGCTCGTCGAGCATCAGGACCTCGGGCTTCACGGCCAAAGCCCGGGCTATGCACAAACGTTGCTGTTGGCCGCCCGACAGGCCCAACGCTGACCCGCTCAACCGGTCCTTGACCTCATCCCACAGGTGCGCGTCTTTCAGGCTCTGCTCGACGATGCCATCGAGCTCGTCGCGATTGATGGACGGCTTGTGCTCACGAACGGCCAGCGCGATGTTGTCGTACACCGACATCGGGAACGGATTCGGGTGCTGGAACACCATCCCGACGGTCCGGCGCAGAAGCGTCACGTCTACCTGCGGCCCATTGATGTCCTCGCCGTGCACGGACACCGTGCCTTGCATCCTGAACCCGCGGATCAGGTCGTTCATCCGGTTCACGCACCTCAGGAACGTCGACTTGCCGCATCCCGAGGGACCGATCAGGGCAGTGATGCGCCGCTGAGGGATGCAGATGTCGACGTCTTTCAACACCTGGTTCGACCCGTACCATGAAGACACACCTGCAGCCTGCACAGCCCACGGTTCGCATGCCACATCCACGCTCGCCGTGCCTGCAGTCGGCACCGCAGGCAAGACGACCTCAGCGACGTCGTTCACGCGATCATCCTCCACTCTCCATAGACCATCGCTACTGGGCCTTGATGCTCCGTTGCCGGCCGATCCAAGCAACAAATGCGTTCAGTGCCACGACAAGGGCGAGCAGCACGAATGCAGCCCCGTATGCCTTGCCGGGCGCATTTCCCTCCCCTGCTGGGGAGGAGTAGAAGATGAAGGTCGTCAGCGTCGAACCCGTGCCCTTCAATACAGGGAGCCAATTGTGGGGAAGCCACCACGCGTCTGCTCCCGACATCGTCATGGTTCCGCCGACCGTCAACCACACAATCGCTGTGTCACCCACGATCAGACCGAGACCGAGCACGATCGCTGTCACGATGCCTGGAGCTGCGCTTGGCAGCACGACGCGCTTGATCATCCGCCACTTGGTCAACCCGAGCGCATACCCCGCCTCCCGCAGGGCACGAGGAACAGCTCTGATGGCCTCCTCCATGACCTTCACGACGAACGGCAGGATGTGCACGGCCATCACCAGCGCGCCGACGAGGAAGCTTCGCCCAAACGCCGAGGTCGCATCGCCTCCAGCAGAATCGGACAAGAACGCGAAGATCGGCTGCGAGAACACGGCCAGACCCCAGAAGCCGAACACCACGCTCGGAACGCCGGCTAGCACCTCCAGTCCGAGCCGGATGGCACGGGTGCCGAGCTTCTGCTCGTCCATGTACTCGGCCAAGTAGATCGCAGCGCCGAGCGACGGGAGGAAGACGGCGAGGATCCCTGAGACTGCGAGGATGACGCTGCCGGCAAGCGGGGCGCGGATACCGCCGGCCAGGGATTCCTCGAAGCTTGGTTGCGGATCCGTCGTGAAGAACGAGGGCTCCAAAGCACCGATGCCCCGCGCGGCCATGGCGAGCACGATGCCTGCACAGACGGCGAGCACCACTGCAGCGCTGACCCAGCATGCAGCCATCCAGAACCGCGAACGGACATGCGCAAACGACAGTCGAGCCATGTCAGATCGCCCTTTCCGTCGCGAGCCCGGTCTTGGTGCGCAAGCGCGAGAACGCAGCTCGAGCGAGGATCGAGGTCACCACGCTCACGACGAGAAGCGTCGCTCCAAGGCTGAACAGCGCCGATTCGACCTGCAGCACGCTCATCCCCTCGCCGTTCTCGACGATGGCCGAAGCGAGCGTGCGCACCGGTTCGAGGAAGGCGACGAACCCCCTATCGAGGTGCGGGATGTTCGCGAGACCGCCGGCCACCATCGCCATCGCGATCGCTTCACCGATGCCGCGAGCGGTGGCGAGGACGATGCCTGCGACGATGCCAGGCAGGGCTGGTGGGATGACCAGCTTCGCGATGGTGCGCCACTTCGTCATGCCGAGCGCCAAGCCGCCGAACCGGTACGACTCAGGGACTGAGCGCATCGCGTCGGCGGACACGGCCACGACAAACGGGATGATCATGAAGGCGAGCACCAGAGAACCCGCCAACAGCGATTGACCATCAAGAGGCACGTCGACGTAGCGAAGCCCGAGTTCCTCCGTGATGAACGTCTTCTGAACGAACGGGACGACGACCGTGAGCCCGACGAGACCGAAGATGACGGAAGGCACGCCAGACAGCAGACGCACCGCGGTCGCCAAGATCCTGCCCAGACCAGGAGGCGCGACTTCCGACAGGATGATGGCGCACCCCACTCCCAGGGGTACCGCCACCATCAGCGCTCCGGTCGTCGTCGCGAACGTCCCTACGAGCAACGGCAGCGCTCCGAAGCGCCAGAAGTCCGGATTCCACCACGCCTCCATGACCGCCCCGTCCCAGTCGGCCCTCGCCAGCCAGGCGAGGCCGTCGCGTGCGAGCAGGGGGTAGGCCTTCATGAAGACGAACGCGATGACGAACAGGATCGCCGCACCGGACGATGCAGCCGAGAACGCCAGTGCGCGCTCCACGAGCTTCTCGGTGCCGAGCCTCCCGAGCGACCCGTCTGCGCGAGAGAACCTCAGTCTGATCGCTGCCTCCTGCGAAGACGACATGTCTGTCCCTTCCATGCGGTCGTATGACATGTACGCGGACGGCTGCTGGCGCCGCCGAGGAATCCCCGGCGACGCCAGCGCCCCGCCGTGTACACGCCCTAGCGGATGGGCAGGTAGTACCTCGAGATGATCGACTGGCCTGTGGAGCTGAGGCAGTAGTCGATGTAGTACTTGGCAAGACCTGCGGGCCGACCCTTCGTGACGAGATAGAGCTTCCGCACGTACTTGTACGTGCCGTTCAGAGCGTTGGTGCGCGACGGATAGACCCCGCCGATGGAGATCGGCTTGACGGTCGAATTGACGAACGCCATCGACACGTATCCGATCGCATACTTGTTGCTCGCCACCGCCTGCCGCACGAGGCCGTTGGACTCGTACGTCTTGACCCGGCTGGACTGCGTCACGCCGACGAGGAACCGCGACTTGAAGAACTCACCCGTACCAGAGGTCGCAGCACGACCCACCGGAACGATCGAGGCGTTCGGGCCGCCGACCTGCCTCCAGTTCGTGATTCTGCCGGTGTAGATGCCGGTGATCTGCGCCGCCGTGAGGTTCTTCACCGGGTTCGCAGGGTTCACGATGATGGTGAGTGCGTCGCGGGCGATGGCCGTCGGATAGGCGCCCCTCTGCAGCTCGGTCGTGCGCAGGTCGCGGGAGCTCATGCCGATCGCGACACGGCCCGCCAGAACGTCGTTGATGCCGACGCTCGAGCCGCCGCCCACGACCGTGATCCGGACCGCAGGGTACTTCTTCATGAACGAGGTCGCGACCGCTTGAGCAGCCGGCTGAACTGTCGTCGAGCCCGAGATCTTGATCGAGCCCGACAGGGCGCTCGCCGGTGCGGCGAAGCCTACGGCAAGGGCGACCGCAGCGGCGAACACCGCGAGCGCTCGCCTTTTCGGTGTCATCATCTTGCGCATCCTCATCTGCCTCCTTCCTTTCTCACGGAGTCGTTACTGGATGGCCTGGACCGCAGCATTGAACGCCGCGTCGGAGACCGCACCCGGGCCGCCGATCGTCACGATCCGCGCGAGCACGCCCTTGCGACCCGCGAGGAACGACTGGGTGTGCAGGGACAGCGCCGAGGGCTCCGTGAGCAGGATCGCGCGACGGCGGCTGCCGTAGATCGGACCGGCTGCCATGGCGTCCGCGAAGCCGCGGCCAGAGCACAGGCCGACGATCCGGCGGTTGAACCCGAACTCGTCGATGGCGAACGCTGCGATCCTTGCTGCCGTGTCGTACCGGTTCTGGCCCGCGAAGCGCTCCACGTCGCCCGAGAAGTCAGGCAGGGACTGGTCGCTCACCGCACCCGTGCCGCCGGCGACGTACAGGGTGTCGATGCCGTTCTTGTCGAAGAACTTCTGGGTAGAAGCCGGAACCCCGTCCGGACGCACGAACAGGATCGGCCATCCTGCAGCGGACGCCACAGGAGCGGCTGCCAGCGCGTCAGGGTAGTTCTGGCCGTTGGCGATGAAGGCACCGGTGCCCGCAGAGAAGGCGAGCCCGCGGTTCACCAGCTCCTGGGCGACCTGCGCCGCCGTCTCGTAGCGATCGCGGCCCATGACCCGCCGCACGACGGGAACGCCCATGTCGCGGAGCTCGATCTCCTGGTCATATGGCACCGCTGCGGGCCCGCCGACGATGACGACTTCGATCGGCATGAGACGCTCGATCTCGGCACGCGTGGCCTCCGGCATCCCAGACGGCGAGGTGAGCAGCATCGGTCCCTCGAGGCCGTAGGCCAACGGGCCAGCAGCCAGAGAGTCCGGGAAGTTCATCCCGTTCACGAGCACAGCCACGCCGCCGAAGCCGTCCTCGTACGCGCTCTTGGAGAGCTCCACCGCCGTCTCGAACCGATTCGCGCCCTGCACACGATTAGACGGAAGAGCCGTCATCGTGACGTCGATCCCTGCCACCGGCACGCCGACGGTCACGGTGACGTCCTTTGCCGCTTGAACCGTCGCAGCGTTCGGGTAGTAGACCGTGCCGAAGACGTCATCAAGATCGACGAACCCGAGACGGTACACGCCTGCCGCAGGGCAATGGACGCGGTAGGTGCCGTCTGCCTTGCTGGAGCGGATCGCAACCGGCGTCCACATGCCCTCGCCGTCGATGATCTCCCACTTGAGAAGCTCGACAGTGATGGGAGCGGGAGACGCGCCGACGAACGAGACGCGGCCTTCGACGACGTTGACCGGATTCTCAGCCAAAGTCTGGTTGATCCCGGTCTTCTTCTCATTCGCAGCGACCACGACGTCTGTCGCCGATGTCACGGAAGACGCATTCAGGTAGTAGATGTCCTTGTAGACCAGCGCCGCGTCGAAGAAGCCGATCCGGTAGGTGCCCGGACCCGGCAGCGCGATGCAGTAGCTGCCGTCGGACTGCACATCTGCCCCGGCAGCAGCGGCCCACGTGGTGCCGTCGTAGGCGAAGGCCACCGCGGAGACTTCAGCATCGTCGGCGTACACACCAGGCTTGGTCACCACGCCGCTGATAGTCTCGCTCGCCTCTGCGGCCGGCTCGATGAGCGTCTTGATCGCAGCGGGCCCGCGGGACGTCAGATCATCGGCAGTCACCGCTCGCGTGTTCGAAGCGGATGCGCCCGCTGCCGGGAGAAGACCGACGGCCGTGACCATGACGACGACCGCAGCCGCGAGCCTCCTGCGGAACGACCGCTTCACGGAAACTCCCATCCACACACCTCCTCGACTCTGGGCTATAGCCCTGTGCCATAGCCACGTCCGAGACGAGGGTAGGTGCGGCGACCGCGGCGTTGGTTTCAGCGGTCTTCAAAGAATGTGTATTCGATGTGACCCTGAAACATCCGTGCAACCATCCCGCCGTCTGGATGCGCGCGGGCGCGAGATGCAGTGTGGTCAGGCGCTCGGATGTCGAAGCGGCGAGCCGCGACGACGGCTGCTACACCGCAAAGCCGCCGTGCTTCTTGAAGTGCTCGACCAGCCCGCCGTCTGCGAGAAGCTGCGCCATCACGGGCGGAAGCGGCGCGAAGGGGATCTCCGTGCCCTTGGTGAGGTTTCGCACGACTCCGCCTTCGAGATCGATCTCGAGCTCGTCGCCGTCGTCTATACGATCGGTATCACACTCCACCACCGGAAGTCCCGTGTTGATCGCGTTGCGGAAGAAGATGCGCGCAAAGCTCTTCGCGAGCACGGCCTTGGTGTTGCTGTGGATGAGCACGAGCGGCGCCTGCTCGCGGGAGGAGCCCATACCGAAGTTCTTGCCAGCCACGAGGATGCCCCCTGCCGGCTTGACCTTCGCGTAGTACTCAGGGTCGAGGTCCTCCATGGCGTGAACCGCCATGGCTTCCATGTCCGCCGACTTGAACTTGTACTTCCCAGAGATGATGTAGTCGGTGTTGATGTCGTCGCCGTACTTGAACGCGCGGGCGCGGATCATGTGCCTGCCGCCTCCTAACCCAGGTACTTCCGCGGGTCGGTGATCTTCCCCTCGATGACAGAGGCAGCCACCGTGGCTGGGCTGCCAAGGTAGATGAACGCGTTGCTGTTCCCCATGCGGCCCTTGAAGTTGCGGTTTGCAGTGGAAATCACGTTCTCCCCGTCGGACGGCACGCCGTTGTGGGTGCCGACGCACGGTCCGCAGCCGGGCGTCACGAGCGCAGCGCCGGCCTCCACGAGCGTCTGGATGTACCCGGCTTCGATCGCGTCGAGCAGCACGCGCCGCGAAGCGGGCGCCACGATGAACCGGACGTCCGGATGCACGCGCCGGCCAGCGAGGATGCTCGCCGCTATCGCGAGGTCTTCCAGACGGCCGTTCGTGCAGGTGCCGAGGACTCCCTGCTGGATCGGCGTCCCTTCCACCTCTTCGATCGGCGAGACGTTGTCCACGGAGTGCGGCTTTGCGACCTGGGGGCCGACGCGCTTGGCGTCTATCTCGATCTCGCGTGCGTAGCGCGCGTCCGGATCGGGGTCCACTGGGTTCGGTCGCCGTTCGCTTCGGCCTTCGTGCCATGCCAGCGTCTTGGCGTCGGCACGCATGAGCCCCGCCTTTGCGCCGACCTCGATCGCCATGTTCGAGATGGTCATGCGCGCGTCTACGGACAGCGCCTCGATTACCGGCCCGTCGAACTCGATCGCCATGTAGGTGGCACCGTCGGCTCCGATCAGCCCGGCGAGGTACAGGACGAGGTCCTTGCTGTAAACGCCCGGGCTGAGTTCGCCGGTGTAGGTCACCCGCATCGTCTCAGGCACCTTGAACCACAGCTTCCCGGAAGCCATCGCAGCCGCACCGTCCGTGGACCCCACCCCGGTCGAGAAGACGTTGAGGGCCCCATAGGTGCAGGTGTGGCTGTCGCACCCGACCATCAGGTCTCCCGGCACGACGTGCCCGTTCTCGGGGATGAGCTGGTGGCAGACGCCGCACCCGATGTCGTAGACGATCGCGCCGGTGCGCTTCCCAAACTCGCGCATCACCGTGTGCAGCGCGCTCACGCCTTCGAGCGGGCTCGGTGCTGAGTGATCGATCACGAGAGCGACCTTCTTCGGGTCGAACACGCCTTCGACTCCCATGCGCTCGAGCGCGCGTATCGCCAGCGGCGAGGTGCCGTCCTGCCCCATGACGAAGTCCACGTCTGCGACGACGATGTCGCCTGCGCGCGCATCGGCGCCCGCGTGAGCCGAGAGGATCTTCTCGGCGATGGTCTTGCCGGGAATCGCTACCACCCTCCTCAGTCAGACGACGCGCGACGGCGTGGCCGCCGTGCGGAGTTGATAGTGTACGCTAGGGTGCCTGACGGGACAACGACGGCCGCCGCGGCGCTTCCCGCGCACCGTCCGGAGCCGCGATGCCACCCAAGGAGCCGAGATGGAAATCAGGCCGGCCACGCCCGAAGACGCAGACGCCATCGCATCGATTTACAACGACGCCGTGCTCAACACCACGGCGACCTTCGACACCGAGCCAGTGACCCCCGAGAGCAGACGCGCGTGGCTCGCCAGCCACGGAGCCGACCACCCAGTCATCGTCGCAGAGGAGCACGGGGCCGTGGTGGGTTGGGCTGCGCTGTCGCCGTGGTCTGACCGCTGCGCGTACCGCACCAGCGTCGAGCTTTCGGTCTACGTCGACCGAAGGCACGTGCGCCGCGGCATCGGCCGTGCGCTCGCCCAACACCTGCTCGGGAACGCTCCCGCCCTCGGGGTCCACGCCGTGCTTGCACGCATCTGCACTGAGAACAGACCGAGCATCGCGCTGGTCGAGGGGCTCGGATTCGAACTCTGCGGCGTCCAACGCGAGGTCGGCCGCAAGTTCGGCCGGTGGCTCGACGTTGCAGTCTACGAGCTCATCGTCGGTGCAGGGGAGTCGGGCGCGGACGCGGGCTGATCGACCTGAGCGTCGTCGACCCGCCGCAACGCCAGCAACGAGACGACGAGCAGGACGCCGAGCGCTCCGAGCGCACCGGGCCTCCCGAGCCAGGACACACCGCTTGCCAGCGCCCACAAGGCGGGTCCAGCCAGCACTGAGAACCTGCCGACGGTCGCAGAGAGCCCGAACATCTCTCCAAGGCGCTCCTGGGGAGCCAACCTCGTCAGCAGCACCCGGTCCGACGTCCAGGCCGCTCCGACGGCGGCCCCTCCTGCAATGGCGGCGAGGTACGCGGCGGCACGCGGCCCGCCAGTGCCAGCGGCCACTCCGAGCAGGACCGCTGCGAGCAGCCCCGAGACCGCCGCTCGCAGCACCCGTGCCGGACCTGCCCTGTCGACGGCGGACCCGGCCAGTGCAGCACCGGCGAGAGCGGAAAGCACCCCCACGAAGGCGACGACGTCCGTCGCCTTGTCGTCCAAGCCGACCTGGTGACGCACGTACACCGCGCTGAACAGGAAGAAAGTGTTGGCGGCATCCACGTACATGAACCGCCCCACCAAGAACCTGATGATGCGCGGTTCGCGCGCTGCGTGCCGCCACACATCGGCCAGAGTCGAAACCACCCCGCGCGGGCGAGAAGCCGCAGGAAGGGGCCCGGGCTCACGGATCGCTACGAAGGCCGGGAGCGCGAAGGCCAAGAACGCCCCGGCCAAGGCCGCGAACAGCACCCGGTGGCCGAACCGCGGCAGCACGAACGCCCCGATCCCGAGCGCGAGAGCAGATCCTAGGTATCCAACGGCGACACCGATGCCTGAGACCCGGCCGCGATCCGCCTCGGTGCTGACGGCGGGAAGCAGCGCATCGTACACGATGCTGCCCAAGTGAAACCCCGCGCTCGCAATGCCATACAGGACGAGCGCTGCCCCAAGCGGAACCGCTCCGAGCAGTGCCGTCGCCGCCACAGTCACGAGCGTCGTTGCCGCGAGAAGCCGCCGCCGCTTCCCCGTCCGGTCTCCGAGAGAGCCGAACCACGGCGCAGCCGCCGCGACGAGCGCGCCGGAGACGATGGCGACCGCTCCGATGTGGGCGTCCGTGCTACCCCGCGAGACTGCGTAGGGTGCGAAGTACCGCCCCGCCACGCCCATGGCGAACACGGTGTTCGCCAGGTCGTACAAGACCCATGCGACCCTGCCCGCTCGGGCGTCCCTGTGGCGCGGAGCCTCGATCAGCGCCCCGCCTGACCTATCGGGACCGGCTCCATCGGCTCGGGCCCAGGCGGCTCCGCGGTGCCGGTGGGCTCGACGGTACCGGTGGGCTCCTCGCTCGGCGCCTCGTCACCGGCTCCGGGCTGCTCTTGTGGCTGCTCAGACAGCCCGAGCCATCCGAGGAACTTCGCGATCACCCGCTGCAGTCCCGGCGGAAGCCCCTTCCTCTGCCCGGCCTCCATCTGAGCCTGCATCCGTGCGAGGTTCCGCTGAAGCCTGTCAAGCGCGTTCGCGATGCCAGTGCGCTTCGTGCCGCCCGGTCCTGCAGCAGACGTCCCGTCCTCAGACGCACCGGGCGCTGGGGAAGCCTTCCCGGCGCCGAGACCCTTCCGCGCACCTTCCTGCTCCGTGCCGAAGGCCGCACCCTTGCGCTTCCCGTGGCCCTTCTCCGGCGCCTCCGTGCCGGCGGCCCCCACATCGCTCGACGCGCGCGCTCCGTGCCCACGGCTGCGCATGGATGCAGGCATACCGCCCTTCTTGGCGACCGCCACGCCCGGCACCGCGAGCGCGGCGATGAGCACGACTGCCAGCGACACGATCGTCAGCCGCTTCACGCCGACCTCCTTGCTCGCACACACCTCTCGTCGTACCCACTCATCGGCGCGCACGGGCGGGCGATGCACCGTTTTCCGACGAACGGACGAGCCGGGCATCGGTCACACGGCCGTGCGCGGTAAGCAATCACGACAGGCGCATCGCGCTTGTTGGGTATCCTCAGTAGGAGCCGCCGACGGACAGGAGGACTGCCATGAAACCGACAGTCGACCGCGCGCTCTGCATCGGATGCAGGCTGTGCGAGGACACCTGCCCGGACGTGTTCCGCATCGACGAGGAGGGTCTGGCCTACGTCTTGCGGAGCGACCCGCCGCACGAACTGTACGGCGACGTCAAGGCGGCTGCGGAGATCTGCCCGACTAACGCCATCGGCATCCTCGCGACCTGAGGGCTCAGGACTCCGCAAGCGCTGGCGCACCCGCGGCAGCCACCACGTGCCCGTACAGCCCCTCGAGTTCGCTGACGACGGCCCCGATCTCGTGACGCTGCACGTCGGCCCACGCCGCACGACCCATCCGCTCGCGAAGCGCGTCGTCTCCTGACAGCCGCTCGATTGCGCGAGCAAGCGACTGTTCGTCGCCCGGAGCGACCACGATGCCGCTGCGCCCCGTACGGACGATCTCGGGTATGGCCAAGGCGCGGACTCCTATCACGGGAAGCCCCGCAGCCATCGCTTCCAGCAGTACGATGCCCTGCGTCTCGATTGTGCTCGCGGTTATGAAGCAATCGTACTCGTGATAGCGTTGCACCAGCTCATCACGCGCGACGAATCCCGTGAACCGCACTCGCTTCGCGATGCCGAGCCGGTTCGCCAGCCGTTCGAGCGACTCTCTGGCAGGACCGTCACCCACGACGTCGAGCACGGCGTCGGCCCCGTGCATGAGCGCACGGGAAAAGGCCTTGATCACGACGTCCACGTTCTTCTCGTACCCGAGACGTCCAGCGTGCACGATCCTCCCGGTCGGGCGGTACGAGTCTTTGACGCGCACGAGGGCGAGGTCGATCCCGTTGCTCAGGTAGTCGACGGGCGCCGTGACGCCGTGCCGCAACAGCTCGCGCTTCAGAGTCAGCGACGGCGTCAATACGAGGTCCGAACGGTTGTACAGAAGCCGCGTGTACCGCCAGGCCAGACGCGCCGTGAGTTCCGGCTGACCCCGCGCGACGTCGCTGGTGATGCCGAGCCACGCGTCCGCGAACTCATCGAGACCGGTCTCGAACAGGGCGCGCGACCTCACGATCCGCTGCCACAGTCCGGACGCGAGCACCCGCTCGAACACCAGCGAGTTCACGACGCGTTCCTGAAGCGTGTCGATGCCGAGGATCCGGGAGATCTCGAGGTACTGCATGAAGTCAGGGATGTAGGTATGGTACGTCTGCACGATCGGCAGCCGCAGCGCCTTCGCCGCCAGCAGTCCGACGACGCCAAGTGAAAGCGGCGTATGCACGTGGACCAGGTCTGGATCGAACGCTCTGATCTTCCTGGTCACAGACGCAATCGCCGGCAGGGCGACGCGCGTCGCCTTGTTCGTCACGAAGCTGAACGCCGGATAGCGCTCGACCCGCACGTTCGGCCGAGGCTCATCTGCGAAGTCCCCATACCGCGGCGCGATGATCAGGACTTCGTGGCCACGCTCCGCGAGCAGCCGGGTATGCGTGGCAATTGCAGTCACTACCCCGTTCACCTCGGGGACGTAGGTGTCCGTGACGATTGCGATCCGCACGGCGCTACTTCCCGTTCGCGAAGCCTACGACCACCCAGGTCCCGGAGCGCTGGTCGGTCCTGAGCGTTATGACTCCCATCTTCTCGGCGTCCTGCAACAGGTCCGAGAACGAGCGATACCCGTAGGATGACTCCGAGAACTGCGGCTGCTTGCGCTTCATCGTGTCCTTCACCATCGACGAGTACATCACGTCTTTGTTCTCACGCTGCAGCGCTTCGACCGCTTCAATCAGGAGTTTGATCGCGGGCCGCTTCGCCTTCGGGATGGAGGTCAGCGGCACGGCCGGTCCTGCCGGGGGCCGCACGATGTCCTCGTAGTAGATGAACTCGTCGCAGTTCGCGGCGAGCAGGTCGCTCGTCGAGTCCTTCATCCCGAGCCCGATGACGGACTTGCCGTTCTCTTTGAGCTTGGAGACGAGCGGCGTGAAGTCTGAATCGCCAGAGACGATGACGAAGGTGTCGATGTGCATCTTCGAGTAGCACAAGTCGAGCGCGTCGACCGCGAGCTGGATGTCGGCGTAGTTCTTGCCGGTCATGCCACGCTCTGGAATCTCCATCATCTGGATGCCAGCGTCGTGCATCACCTCGCGGTACTGAGCGAAGCGGCCCCAGTCGGCGTACGCCCGCTTGACGATCAGCTTGCCCTTCTCGACGAGGCGCTCGAGCACCGACTTGATGTCGAACGAGCCAGGCGTCGAGCTCTGGCCCTTCCGCCCGCGCGCCTGACCGCTCCGCTCGAAGCCGAGCGCGAGGTTCTCGAAGTCGATGAGCACCGCAAGCGAGTGCGCTTCCTCAGCCATGACGACCTTCCTTCCCGTGGCCCCCGCCACATCATGCCACACGCCGCGCGCACCCGTAAGCGGCACCAGCACGACGGGTGCAGCGCGACGCGGCAAACGCTGCGGGCAGCCGCTCACGCGGCCGCCCGCAGCACGGAGAAGATGCCGCTCGAACGCTACTGGACCTGGGCCGCGTTCGGGCACGGACCGCAGTACGCAGCACCGCCGCCCGACGCGCCACGGCGGGTGCACCGGCCCGCACCCCGGCCGCCCCACGAGGGACCGGCGGTGGCCGTCGACTCGATGCGCTCGGCCAGACGCTCCTTCATCTGCGCGTAGGCGGCATCGGCCTGCGCCTGGGTGATCGTCTCGTCCTTGACCTTCTGCTCCAGCACCGAGGCACGAAGCTCAAGCGCCTTGTCGACGATGTCGCCTGGATCGACGCCCTCGGCCCTTGCGATGTCGGCGATCGACTCGCCCGCGGTGCGCTTCGACCGGATGTCGGCCGCACTGAGCCCTGTGAGTCCCGCGAGCACATCGACCAGCCGGGCGCCCGAACCGCGGATCGCCTGTCCCATACGTACGCAAGCGCCGACGGCGCCGGTCTTGCCCGCCGCGCCGCCGCCGACAGTCGACGGCGAAGCCGCGGCGAGGCCCATGCCACCGAGCACCAGCCCTGCCACCAGTCCGGCGGTCACGAGCACGAGGGACTTGCTATGCTTCATACCTGACACCTCCTGCGTCGCGTCCGGGAGGACCCGCGCCCTCCCTATGGATCCGATGATGCCTGTGCGTGGTGAAGACGGAGTGAACCTGAGACACAGGTGCCGTGAACGCGTGGACGGAGTGACTGTGGCTGCGTATCGCTTCGACCCGAAGAAGCTGGACAAGCTCAACGACCTGGCCCGGCTGGACGACCTCGTGCCGGACCTGATGTGGGACGCCTTCGATGCACCGGACGCGCGGACGGTCGTCGAGGTCGGAGCCGGCACCGGCATGTTCGCGCGCGAGTTCGCCTCACGCATGGATCCGAGCGGCGTGCTGTACGCGGTCGACGCGGAGCCGACGATGACGGCATGGATGCGGGAGCACCTCTCGGAGGGCGGCGGCGCCCGGATCGAGGTCGTCGACGCACGCGCGGAGGCGCTTCCGTTCGCCGACGAGACAGCTGACCTCGTCTACACCGTCAACCTGCACCACGAGCTCGACGACCCGGTACGCGCGCTGGCCGAAGCGCTTCGGATCCTGCGGCCAGGCGCGCCGATCGGCGTCGTCGACTGGAAGAAGGAGCCGACGCCGAAGGGGCCGCCGGTGGAGCATCGCGCTGGCGCCGAACGCATCGCGGAAGACCTGGCGCAAGCCGGGTTCGCGGAAGTCCGTGCCGTGCCGGTGCTCCGCTACCACGACGTGGTCGTCGGCCGGAAGCCTCTGGCGTGAGACTGTCTGGTTCCCGGTTCACCTGGTTCGCATAAGAGGGTATGCTTGCTGTGTAGAGCCATGCTCAGTCGCGGGTGGCGACTGCATACAACCGGAGGTGTCGCGCATGAAGCGCACGCGCACGGTCATCATGGGCGCCGCAGGCCGCGACTTCCACGACTTCCTGACCCGGTTCAGAGACGACGAGAGCACCGAAGTCGTGGCGTTCACCGCGACGCAGATCCCTGGGATCGACGGGCGCACCTTCCCTCCCGACCTCGCGGGTCCGCTGTACCCGGACGGCATCCCCATCGTGCCTGAGTCAGAGCTTCGCCGCCTGATCCGTGACGAACGCGTCGAGCGCGTCGTGTTCGCCTACAGCGACATCTCCCACGTCGACCTGATGCACAAGGCGTCCCTCGTCGTCGCCGAAGGTGCGGACTTCGTGCTCATGGGTTCGACGCCGACCATGCTCGCTTCGCGCAAGCCGGTGATCTCCATCTGCGCCGTGCGGACCGGCGTCGGGAAGAGCGGCATCTCCAAGCGGGTGATCCGCACGCTGCGAGCTCGTGGGCTCACGGCCGTCGACGTCCGCCACCCGATGCCCTATCGAGACCTGCTGTCCATGCGGGTCGAACGGTACGCGTCGCTCGACGACCTCGACCGATACGGCGTCACCATCGAAGAGCGCGAGGAGTACGAGCACCTCGTCCGCGACGGGATCGTCGTGTACGCAGGGGTCGACTACGAGGCCGTGCTCCGCGCCGCAGAGGCCGAGGCCGACGTCGTGATCTGGGACGGCGGCAACAACGACCTTCCGTTCTTCGAGCCCGACCTCGAGATCGTCCTGCTGGATCCGCACAGGGCCGGGCATGAGCGCTTGTACCACCCCGGCGAGGCGAACCTGCTGCGCGCCGACGTGCTCGTCATCAACAAGGTGAACACCGCCGACGCCGCAGCCATCGACGCTTTGCGCCGCACGGCAGCCGAGCTCAACCATAACGCCATCGTCATCGAGACCGCCTCCGAGATCACCCTCGATGATCCCTCTGCCGTCGCGGGGAGACGAGCGCTCGTCATCGAAGACGGCCCCACCGTCACCCACGGCGGCATGGCCTACGGGGCGGGCGCGCTCGCGGCCCGCACCGCTGGAGCGGCGAAGCTCGTGGATCCACGGCCCTACGCCGCTGGCTCCATCGCCACGACCTTCGCTCAGTACCCGCACCTCACCGAGGTGCTGCCAGCCATGGGGTACTCGCGTCGACAGCTCGAGGAACTCGAGGCGACGATCCGCGCAGCCGAGTGCGACGTCGTCGTCATCGCGACACCCATCGACCTCGCGCGGCTGATCGACATCCCGCACCTGGTGGTCCGTGCAGCCTACGAGGTCGTCGACGCGTCGTCGCCCACGCTCGACGACGTGCTCTCGGCCTTCTTGCAGCAACACGGCATCGGCTAGGGGTCGGCGTGGCACCGGCACCGGATACTCGGCTGTTGGTCATCGCCCTGGGCGGGAACGCCATCCTCCGGCGAGGCGACGACGGCACGATCGGGACCCAGTTCCAACGAGCCGACGAGTCGATGCGCGCCCTCGTCCCGCTCATCGCCCGCGGCGACCGCATCATCCTGACGCACGGCAACGGCCCTATCGTCGGGAACATCGTGATCCGCAACGAGGCGGCACGCGACCTCATTCCGCCGATGCCGCTGTACATCGCCGATGCCGACAGCGAGGGCGGCATCGGGTTCATGCTCGAGACGAGCCTGACGAACGCCCTGTCCGCCGCCGGGATCGATCGTCGCGTCGTGACGGTCGTGACACGGTGCGTCGTCGACGACAAAGATCCTGCCTTCTCCCGCCCGACGAAACCCATAGGCCCCTACTTCACGCCACAGGAGGCAGAACGTCTCGCCAGGACCGAGGGGTGGGTCTTCACGGAGGTGCCGGGGGCTGGGATGCGCCGCGTCGTGGCTTCTCCGCTTCCGATCGAGGTCATCGAGGCACCCACCATCTTCCAGCTCGCGGCGGCAGGCGACGTGGTCATCGCTGCCGGCGGCGGCGGGGTGCCCGTGGTCAGGAGACAAGACGGGACGCTTGCTGGCGTGGACGCCGTCATCGACAAAGACTGGGCGTCAGCGGTCCTCGGCGAAGCGGTCGGAGCCGACAACCTCGTCGTGCTCATGGAGGCCGACCGGGTCTACGAGAGCTTCGGGACCCCGGACGCCCGTCCCCTCGACGTCCTGACGGTAGCCGACGCCGAGCAGCTCTTGCCGCGCCTCGATCCGGGCAGCGTAGGACCGAAGGTAGCGGCCTGCGCGCACTTCGTGCGCACGACCGGGCGAGACGCGGTCATCTGCTCGGCGGAGCACATCCACGACGCGCTCGCCGGCCAGGCGGGCACCCGCATCACCGCCGCGCTGCGCTAGCGGTCGCGCTCCGCTCCCCAAAACACGACCGCGAGCATGCCAGGTCCCACGTGGGACCCGATCACCGGACCGACGGGCAGCTCCAGCACCTCTGTCGGAGAGAACCGCTCCTCCACCATGCGCTTGAGAGCAGCGGCTTCCTCAGGAGCATCGGCGTGTGCGACGGCGACCACGTCCCCACGCGATGCATCTCGACGCTCCTCCATGATGTCGAGCAGCGCGCTCATCGACTTCTTCCGCCCGCGCACGCTCTTCCGCAGCACGAGCTTGCCGCTTCGGTTTATCGTGAGGATCGGCTTGATGTCGAGCACCGCACCGGCGGCAGCCGCGGCGTCCGAGATGCGCCCGCCCCGCCGGAGCGCCTCCAAGCTCTCGAGGGTGAAGTACCCGTTGACAGAAAGCTTGGCGTCCTCGACGAACCCGACGATGTCGTCCGCACTGGCGCCGTCTGCGTGCATGCGCATGACGTGGTACGCGAGGAAGCCTTCTGCCGCGGACGCGCTGAGCGTGTCCACGAGCCGGATGTCGGCGTCCGGGTGATCGCTCAGCACCGCCTGCCTGACCATCTGCGCAGTGTCGAAGGTGCCGGAGAGCCCCGACGAGAACCCCAGGTAGACGAGGGTGCGCCCGGCCTCCGCTGCCGCCCGGAACACGCGCTCGAACGCGGCTGGAGGAATCTGCGCCGTCGTCGGCGTCGCTCCGGCGCGCATCGCGGAGTAGAAGTCCGCGTGCGGCATGCTCCTGCCGAAGTCGTCCAGCCGCTCTTGCCCATCGAGGGTGAACGGGAAGTGGAGCTCCTCGACCTCGAAACCCTCGACGATCGAAGGCGTAAGGTCGGAACACGAATCGATCACGAGCACGGGCCGCTCGTTCGCCTTCATCACGATCTCCTGTCGTCCATCGCGTGACGGCGCCACCTCACCGGGCGCCCTTCTCCATCGGCTCTTCTGTCGCGTACACGAGCCCCACAGACCCTGGTCCGACGTGCGTGCCGATCGTCGGGCCCACCGGGACCACAGGGACCTCGCGGCCGACCGCCTCGCCCGCCATCGCTGCCAGCTCGCGGCCTTCGTCCTCGTCGTCGATGTGGTGTGCGACGACATCGACGAGGCCCTTGTCGTCCGCGTCACGCGCGAACGCCGCCACGATCTCAGCCATGGCCTTCCGCTTCGTCCGCACCTTGGCGAACACGTCGGTCTTGCCATCGACCACGGTCAGGATCGGCCGGATCTGCAGGACGGTGCCGATGAGCGCCGAAGCGCTCCCGATACGACCGCCTCGACGGAGGTACTCGAGCGTGTCGGGGACGAACAGGAACCTCGTGTGCAGCGTCATCTCCCTGGCCGCCTGCGCCGCCTCGGCGTAGCTTGCTCCCTCGTCGGCCGCCCGAGCGGCGGCCAGGACTGCGAAACCGAGCTCCATGCAGTTCGACCGCGAATCCACGATCTCGATCCTGGCGTCCGGATGCTCCTGGAGCACCATGTCCCGCGCAAGCAGCGCAGTCGAGAAGGCCCCGCTGATCTCCGAGGGCAGGAACACACCGACCACCTCGTGGCCGTCACGCACGGCCGCCTGGAAGGAGTCGGCGATCGTCGCAGCCGACGGCTGGGAGCTCGTGGGAAAGCTCGAGCTTCTCCGCAGCGCCTCGTAGAACGCCGCGTCGGCGACTCGCTCCACGTACGTCACCCCGTCGAGCGTCACTGACAGCGGGACGATGCGTATGCCGTGCCGCTCCACGTCGCTCTCGGGCAGGTACGAGGTGCTGTCCGTCACGACCCGAACCGCCATGCCGCCCGCCTCTCCTTCCGACCGTCCCGGCGACCCCGCGCAATGATGCTCCTCCTGCGCCCGCGCGTCCAGGGGTCGAGGTTGCGCGACCCGCAGCGGTACGCGACACTCGCGTCGAGCCCGAAGGAGGTCTTCTGTGAAGCGCTGGATCCTGCTTGCCATCGGCATCGCGTGCTCCGGCATCGCGGCGTTCGGAGCCATGCGTCTGGCGACCTACTCCTGGAACCAGGTCGTCGGATACCGCGGCCCGTTCGCGGACCTGGACCCGGAACGATTCACGGGAGCCCGTCCCCCGCTGGATTCGCCCGTCCCCGGAGCGAACCGGCCTCGAACGGTGGTCGTGCTGATCGACGGATTGACAGACGCCGCTTCGCGCACCATGCCGACGCTGCAGCGCATGCGGGCGACAGGGGCGGACGTGCGCCTGACCGCTCCCGAGCCAAGCCTCTCGTATCCCTGCTGGACGACTGCGTTCTCCGGAGCGCCCCCGCAGATCAGCGGCGTCACCACCAACTGGTACGAGGAACGGGTGAAGGTGGAGACACTGTTCGACGTCGCTCACGGTTCAGGCCGGCGCCTCGCGGTCGCAGGTCCGGACGACCTTGATGTCCTCTTCGGCGTGAGCCAGCTGACGTCGGCCACCGCGCTCGTGCCCTGGGAAGAGGGCGAGCACCGTTCCGGGCGCATCGTGGACTCCGCGATCTCGTTCGCCCGTCGTGGCGCAGACTTCCTGGTGGTCTTGCTGCCAGACGTCGACGACGCCGGGCATGCCGCCGGAGCCGCATCCGAACGGTACCGGAAGACCGTCGCCCGCGTGGATGCGGACCTGTCGCGCCTCGTCGCGGCCCTCGACGACGGCAAGACCGTCTTCGCGATCTTCCCAGACCACGGCCACCTGCCCGACGGCGGCCACGGCGGCTGGGAAGAGCCGGTGGTGCGTACGTTCGCGGTGTTCTCGGGACCTGGCGTGCGCCATGCGTCCGCCGATGCCCGGCTCGAAGACGTGGCCCCGACCGTGGCCGTGCTTGCGGGTCTGCAGTCACCGCGCCTGGCCCGTGGCATGGCCATCGAGACGGTCCTGGCAGACGGCAACGGTCGTGCGCGAGACGCCGACTTCGTGCGCGCCTGCGGCTTCGCCCTCGCCTATGCGCGTGAGGTGGCCGGACCGCAAGCAGTCGCGAACCTCGGCTCGCTCAAATCCCGCTCCGACCTCGAGCGCGTCATGGCGCGAGCCGACTCGACCCGCCTTCACGCCGATCGCCGCGACCGGGTGCCTCAGGCGCTCGCGCTCGGGGTAGTAGCGCTCGGCGTGCTCGCCGTGATCGGGCTTGCCTCGTGGCGAGCGCTCGTGGCTGCCGTCTCGGGCGTCGCCGTGTACAACGCGGCCTTCCTGTCGCTGTACTTCCTCGTGCACGGCTATCGCTGGTCGCTTTCGGCGTTCAACGAGGAGTCGCAGATCCAGTCCTTCTTCAATGCCCGGATGCTCGAGGCCATCGCAGCGGCGACGGTCGCCTGCGTCGTCTCGGCGCTCGTCTACGCAGCCTTGCGACCACGGCCAAAGGGACCTCAGGACGGACACGCCGCGGGGTGGCTCGCGCTCGGTGCAGCGACCGTCTTGGCGATCCAGGCCGTGCTGGGGCTGCAGATCGCGTGGTTCTTGTGGCGGTGGGGCGCCTCGTGCGTCTGGCGGCTGCCCGACTTGCGTTGGGGCTTCAAGTACGACGTCGACCTGCTGCAGGTGACGGCCCTCGCCGGAGCCGCTATCGTCGGCCCAGCAGCGACCTACCTCGTCGGGCGGTGGCACCCACGCACGCGTGCAGCACGACGCTAGGGGCTTTCCGTTCGTCGGGAAACGGCCTCCCCGGTGACCCGCGCCACAAACATCCGAGCACCTCGGCGCCGATACCGTGCGCGTACGAACGACTCGCCCGCAAGGACCCGCCCGATGATCGAAGCGCTCGCCCGTATCGCCGACCTGCAGGATGCCTATCGCACGGCGCCCGAGGTATTCTCCGTGCTCGTGAACGCCCGCTCGCATGCAGAGGCGGGCCTTGCCCTCGATGTGCTGCGCGAAGCCGTCCCTGAGCGGACCTTGGTCAAGGCGATAAACATGCGGGAGATCCTCCAGGCATTGCCGACGTTCCCGTGCAGCATGGCAGTAGACGACGAGACGCTGGCCAAGGTGGCCGGGCTGACGAAGGACAAGTCGCTGCTGAAGCGTCGTGTGGACGGCGTCCGTGGAGTCTGGACCGCTGTGACCACGGCGGGCAACTTCTGCTTCGACCTGTTCGTCGTCCACCGGGGCAAGACGCTGATGTGGGCGCCGCCCTCCGGCTCTGCGGACATCGTGAACCCGGAGGTGCTGTCGCTTCTCGTGAAGCATCCTCCGGTGCTGGGCGACGTGATCGGGCTGGTCCAAGACATGGGGCTCGTCTTCAACCCGCGCTTCTACCTGTCGTTGGAAGACTGGGGGTTCGATCGCGTCGACGAGGTCCTCGAGGACTTCCAGGCGCTGTTCTTCTAGTCGACGACGCTCAGTCGCCACGCACCCGCTTGAGCAGCCACGCCATGTTCTGGCCGAGGCGAGCCATGGTCTGCAACCCCTCTTCGTCCTGCTCCACCGCACCGGGCGGGCCGCCCACACCGATGTTCCAGTAGGTCGAACCAGGCACGATCATCTCGCTGATCAGGAAGAGGTGGTTGACGCTGTCGAACGCGTGGATCGCGCCACCGCGCCGCACGGCGATCACGGCGGCCCCGACCTTGCGTCGCAGCAGTTCAGGATTGCCGCGCGCGACGTACCCGACCCTGTCGATCAGCGCCTTGGCTTCTGGCGTGACGTCGGCGAAGTACACCGGCGAGCCGATCACGATCCCGTCAGCCGCATCCACGGCTTCGATGCACTCGCTGATGAAGTCGTGGATCCCCGTGCAGCGACGGTTCAGGGTCTCGCGGCACTTCATGCATGCGGTGCACCCGTGGATCCGCTTGCCGGCGAGCGAGTACGTCTCCGTCTCGATGCCCTCGGCCCTCAGCTCGACGAGCACCCGCTCGATGAGCCGAGCAGTGTTGCCCTCCTTGCGCGGGCTGCAGTTGAACGCGACGACCTTCATCTGCCCTCCTCGGCCCCTCTCACAGTCGCGGCACCTCGGCCGACTCGACGATCCGAGCGCCTCCGGCCGCCATCGCCGCGAGGGCGCGCTCCCCGTCGCCTGGCGCCACGTCCACCGCGCGGCATCCGTCCCTCACAACCGTCACACCGAACCCTAAGCCGAGCGCATCGAGCACGGTCGCCTTCACGCAGTAGTCGGTAGCCAGACCCATCACCACCAGCTCGCTCGCGCCGTGCGTGCGCAGGAAGGCATCGAGGCCCGTGCTGGTGACGTGATCGTTGTCGAAGAACGCGCTGTAGCTGTCCACGAGAGGGTCGGAGCCCTTGCGCACGACGTGGCCGATCGGCACGACGTCGAGACCCGAGTGGAACGACGCACCAGGCGTGTGCTGCACGCAGTGGTCGGGCCACAGGACCTGCTGCGTGCCGCCAAGCATCACCACGTCGCCGGGAGACCTCCCCGGATGCGAGGAGGCGAACGACGCATGCCCCGCAGGGTGCCAGTCCTGCGTGGCGACAACGAGCGAGAACAGCGGCGAGAGCGCGTTGGCGACCGGCACCACCGCATCTCCGTCAGGGACGGGCAGAGCTCCCCACGGCATGAAGTCGTTCTGCAAGTCCACCAGCACGAGCGCCTTCACGGCTCCTCCTTCCCTTCACCCAAGCCGCCGGGCCCGCGCTATCAACGCTGACCTCAGCTCGTGCAGCCCCTTCTCGATGCCGACCGGGTAGATGTACGGCGCCACCAGGCGCTTCACGCTCGAATCGAGCCGGGCGAGCTGAGCCGCCGCCCGCGCTCGAGCAGCAGCGGCGTCCGGCACATCGTAGACGCGCTCCCCTCGCCTGAAGACGGGCACGAGCAGGTCCTCGTGGGAGTCGCCGCACATCCGCTTGCGCCGGATCGGGTCGCCCGGGTCGACCATCTCGCAGCGTCCGGGAAGCGGCTTCGTCTCGTCGTAGACCATGTCTCCGTCGAAGGTGTCACCGGCGACGAAC
This sequence comes from Coriobacteriia bacterium, assembly GCA_026416035.1. Classification (GTDB taxonomy): domain Bacteria; phylum Actinomycetota; class Coriobacteriia; order Anaerosomatales; family Anaerosomataceae; genus Parvivirga. Next base: position 24,923 of record JAOAFY010000009.1, read on the forward strand.
CTACGCACCTGCAGCACTCCGGGTACGGTGGTCTTCGCGCTCTGCTCGGAGACCTTGATCCTGGGCTCCCACTGACCGCCCGGCTCACGCACCGCCGACAGCTTGTAGACCGCTCCGAGCGCGGGCTGTCCGTCAGCCGTCGCGAGCTTGGTCCCCACTCCCCACACGTCGATGGGGGCGCCCTGGTCCTTGAGCGCCTCGATCGTCTGCTCGTCGAGCTCGTTCGACGCGTAGATCTTGACGTGCCGCATCCCGGCCGCGTCGAGCATCTCGCGCGCACGCGCCGCGAACCAGGCGAGGTCGCCCGAGTCGATCCGGATGCCGACGAGCGCCTGCCCGCGCTCGGCAAGCCGCCTGCCGACTTCGATGGCGTTGCGAACCCCTTCGAGGGTGTCGTAGGTGTCCACCAAGAGGATGCAGTTGTTCGGCATCGCCTCAGCGTATGCGGCGAAGGCATCCGCCTCTCGCTCGAACGCCATGACCCAGCTGTGCGCATGCGTGCCGCCGACCGGGATGCCGTATCGCTTCCCAGCGAGCACGTTGGAGGTCGCCACGCATCCGCCGACGTACGCCGCTCTGCTCGCCGAAAGGCCACCGTCCGGCCCTTGGGCGCGTCGCAGGCCGAACTCCACGACCGGAGCGCCCTTGGCGGCATGGCACACCCGCGCGGCCTTCGTCGCCACCAGGGTCTGGAATCCGATGATGTTCAGGAGCGCCGTCTCGACGAGCTGCGCCTGCGCTATCGGTCCTGTGACTCGTACGATCGGCTCGTTCGGGAAGACCACGGTTCCTTCAGGGGCTGCATCGACGTCGCAGGCGAAGCGCGTCGCGGCCAGCCACTCGAGGAACTCGGGGCTGAACAGCGGCTTGCCGTCTGCACCCGAGAGCGTGGCGAGGTACGCGATGTCGTCTTCCTCGAACCGCAGCTGCTCGAGGTACTCGATGGCCTGCGCGAGCCCGCACGCGACCGCATATCCTCCGCCGAACGGGTGCGAACGGAACACCATGTGGAAGCACGCGTCCAGGCGCGCTGCGCCGCTACGCCAGTACGCGTAGGCCATCGTGATCTGGTAGAGGTCCGTGAGAAGCACGCCTGGCGTTGCGGGTCCGCCCATGCCCACCTCCTCGTGCGTATGGACAACGGTACCCGAACCCGTTCTTCAGGCGCCACTCCTGCACCCGTTCGCGAGCCAGTGCACGGGCCGCGACGCCGTCAGGCAGCGTCCCGGCGCGAGAACACCGCCACGCTCCCCGCGAGCGTGAGCAGAGCGACCAGCCCGTACAGCCACCATGCCTCGGGTTTGACCTGACCGCCGTCCATGACGACGCCTGGCTGCCACGCGCTCACGAGGTTCACCGGACCGAAGAAGTCCGCGACGTCCGAGACGTTGGCAACGAAGTCGCTCACCCACATCAGCGCGACGATGCCGGCGGCGATGCCTCCCGCCTTTCCGCCGCCCCGGACCGCTGCGCTGATCAGCATGCAGATGCCGCCTGCGGCGAGCATGAACAGCGTCCCAAGCGCCGTCAGCGTCCACAGCGCCTCCGCTCCCAGCTTCACGCCATAGGCGGGTCCGAACGCCTGGATCGACCCGAACGTAGCCAGCGCGAGCAACGCCGAGATCGCCACGAGCCCGACGACGCGGCTTGCGCCCACCCGTACCCGCGAGACTGGCTGCGCCAGAGTGAGCTCCATCGTGCCGTCGGCGATCTCGCCCGCGAACGCTCGCGAAGCGTAGATGAAGACCGCAGAGAACACGATGAGCATCCACATCAGCCCCAGGTACTCGATCTGGAAGAAGCCGCCGATGGTGCCGAACGAGACCTGGGTCCCGCCGAGCATCTTGAGCATCTCCGGAGGAAGGCTCTCCACGAGCTTCTGATACTCCTCGCCACCGATGTTCGGCCAGTACCAGACCATGATCCACGAGTAGAACAGCAGGCCGCTCACGTACCAGGCGAGCGAGGTCCTTCGCTGCCACAGCGACGCGCGAAGCACCGTCCAGCTCATCGCGGCTCGCCTCCCTCCGAACCCGGCGTCGCCGCCTCGCCACCGGTGACCTCCACGGAATCCTCGCTCCGATAGAACTCCATGAACACCTCTTCGAGGCTGGCGTGCTGGATGCTCAAGTCCACGACCCGCTTCGTGGCGAGCCGCTTGACCACGTCATCGAGGTGATCGCCCTTCACTCGGGCAACGAACGTGCTCGGCGAGCGCTGCTCGAGGTTCGCAAGACCTGGGACGCCATCGAAGAACGCGGCGTCGACTGGCTCCGCGAAGCTGACCACCAGCTCCCGGAGCCGCTTGTCCAGCAGGTCACGGACGCTCTCCTCCGCCGCGAGCCGCCCCTGCCGGATGATGCCGACGCGGTCGCATATCCTCTCGACTTCTGACAGCACGTGGCTCGACAGAAACACCGTGGCACCATCCCTAACGCGCTCCTCGATGATGCTGAAGACCGTTTCCTGGTTCAGGGGGTCGAGCCCGGAGGTCGGCTCGTCCAAGATGAGCACCTCCGGCGCGTGCATGAGTCCGAGGATGAGCGCCAGCTTCTGCTTGTTGCCCTTCGAAAGCTCCTTGACCCTGCGGGACGGGTCGAAGTCGAGCCGGGCGATCAGGTCGTCGGATGCCACCGGTCGAGCGCCGCGCAGCCCGGCGACGTAGTCGATGTGCCACCTGCCGGTCTCCTTCTCGAAGAGGCGGATCTCTCCGGGCACGTAGCCGACGCGCCGCCGCAGCGTGGACCCGTCGAGCGTGACGCGCTGTCCGAACAGACGGGCCTCCCCGGCCGTGGGCCGCAGCACCCCGAGCAGGCAGCGGATCGTCGTGGTCTTGCCGGCGCCGTTCGGACCGAGGAACCCGTAGACCGAACCCTCGGGCACTTCCAGCGACAGCCCCTCGACGCCCCGCGTCTTGCCGTAGTACTTGGTGAGCCCGACGCACTCGATGATGCCCGCCACGCGATCGCCTCCTTCTTCCTGGTCACGAGCGTACACCCAGAGGCTTCCAGAGACCAGAAGGATGGGTCGCCGGACCGCACGCACCGCCGCTGTTTCGTATACCATTGGCGCTTGTCTGCATATCACGACGAAGGGCGATGACGATCGACCGAGACGTGCGACGTGCGCTTGGGGCACGCTTCATATCGAGGGCAGGTAGCGAGGCCGCGTTCTTCATCGGAGTGTGGGGCAAGGCCGCGTATTCGCTGCACGCCACGCCGCACCAGATCGCGCTGGTGATGTTCTGCCTGAGCGCTTCCTCCATCGCCGGCAGCATGCTCGGCGGCATCCTCGTCGACCGCTACGGCCCGAGGCGGGTCATCATGGGCGCTGAGGCGCTGTTCGTGCCCGTGGCCCTCGCCGTAGCCCTCGCGGGCTCGTTCGGCACCTTGGTACCGCTGGTCGCGCTGTGGGGCCTCGCCGGTTCACCCATCCAGACGGCTGGCGCATCCCTTGCGCCGTACCTCGTCTCGGAGCGCTCGTCGTTGGCCCGGATGAACTCGCTCTTGGAATCCGCAGGATCGCTGGCGTTCATCACCGGGCCCGTGGTCGGAGCCCTCGTGTCTCGCACGCTCGGCGTGGACGCGGTCTTCGTCTTCGACGCCCTCACCTCGCTCGTGGCTGTCGCCCTGTTCGCTTCGACGCGGATCGCTGGTCCCCGGCCCGCGGCGCGCCGGACGCATCCGCTCACGGAGCTCGCTGCCGGGATCAAGACCGCATACGGCATGCGCTCGCTTCGGTTCTACGTGCTCGCGGGGACGGTGACTTGGCTGGGGTTCGGTGCGTTCGGAGCACTCGAACCGTTGTTCTACCGCGACGTCGTCCGGGCCGGCGTCGAGGCGATCGGGTACATGAACGCCGTCTTCGGAGCCGGCATCCTGCTGGGTGCGACGCTCCTTAGACGGCTGCCCCGCCGCGTCGTGTCCGCGCAAGGCCTCGCAGCCGCCGTTGCCCTGACGGGAGCAGGCAGCGTCCTGTACGTCGGGACCTCCGACCTGCGCATCATCGCCTTCGGCGCCTTCGCGTGGGGGACCGTCGTGGGGTCGCTCGAGCCGCTGCTCAGGACGCTCGTCCACCGAGACACACCGCACGAGCTCGTCGGGCGGGTCACGGGGACTGCGCAGGTGCACAAGCAGGCAGGCGAACTCGTCCCTCTGGCCTTCGCGCCCGCACTCGCGGCGACCCTCGGCGTGCAGCAGACGCTCATCGCAGGCGGCATGTTCACCGCCCTCGCGGCGTCGCTCGGCATGCTCGAGGCGCGGGCCATCGACAGGGCTGTGCCGCGCGGTGCAGCCGTCGTCGAGATCCAGCCGCTGCTGGCGTCGGACGAACCGATATCGCCAGTTCGCTGAGACCTCCTACCACCGCACCACCGACCACACGAACACGAGCAGCACGACCGCGATCACAGCGACGTTGAAGCTCATGTCGCGCGCGTACCGTGTGATGGCCTGGCGCGTCAAGACGATGCTTTCCTCGCTGCTCGAGGTATCGAACACCCTGCCCGCTCGCTCGCGCGTGAGCGCATCCGCTGCGAGGCGGAGCATGTCCAGCATCCAGCGCGAGCATCGCCACGACGTCGCCGCAGCAGGACCGCCTCTCGCGCGAGAGGCCCACCCGAGCCTCCCTGCAAGGTGCGAAGGCGCCGTCTCCGCCTGGGACGCAAGACGGTCGGCGACGACTGGCCGACGTCTCGTCGCAGCCCGGACCTTCAGATCGAAGCGCTCTTCGCTCGCCGCTGCGTTCGCCGCTGCCGCAAGCTGGCGCACCACGTCGCGTCCAGCACGCCGGTCTGACGCTGCGGCGAACGCAGCCGCCGCGATGCGCTCTCGGGTGCTCACGGCATCGGCGACCAGACCGTCTATGCGCTCGAGCACCGCCTCCGCATGGCCCTGCCTCACGGCGTCCTGAACGGCTGCCAGTCGCACAGCGAACAACCGATGTGCGATGTAGCTGGCCGAATCGCGCACGGCCTCGATCGCGTCGCGCCACTCGGCCTCGTCGGTGACGCCTGCGGACGCCAGCAGGCGGATGGTCCTGTCTACCGCGGTCCGAACCTCGTCCTGACGCTCCACCTCTAGCACCAGCTCAGCCCGCGCCAGCGCCCTACGCGCCTCTGAGTCGGCGACTCCCGTCGTCACAAGCGCGATGGCGCGACGGTACGCCCGCTCGATGCGTACACGGGCACGCTCGTACCAGTTCTGCAGGTCGTGCAGCGCCTCCGAAATGCTTCGCAGGTAGGCGGCGTACCCGTCTGCGACCCAGCCGCTGGCACACCACAGCCCGCGTACGGCGCGCTGGTACCACCAGTCGATGGACAGCCAGTGCGGCAGGTGGGCGTGGAACAGACCCGTCCTCATCCCGATCACGAACACCGTCGCACCGATGGCGAACGCGACGAGGACCGAGGAGATGTCGCCCCAGCTCAAGAAGTACTCCGACAGGTACTCTTCGAGGATGTCAGGATGCAGCCCCCACAGGTGCAGCCCCGGCTCGAAGATGCCGCGGATCACCATCTGCGGGCGGACTCCCAAGACCACGATCGCCGCTGCCAGCAGCCCCATCGCAGCGAGCATCCTCGGAGAGGCTTCGCGCACTTCAGGGCCTGTCTCGACCTTCTCACGACCGAGGAACACCAGCCCGATCAGCTTGATGAACGAGCACGCCGTTCCGCCGCAGGTCACGACGTACACCTTCTCAGCCAAGCCGAGGGATGCGATGTGATGCAGGTCTGCGGCCTCCACGATCGCGTGGTGGATGATGCACTTGCTCACGAAGCCGTTGAACAGCGGCACGCCGGTGATGCCCGCCGCCGCCACCACCATGAAGGCGAACGTCATCGGCATCCGCTTCCATAGCCCGCCCAGGTGGTACATGTCCAGCGAGCGTGTCCGCAGGTACACTGCGCCGACCCCGAGGAAGAGGCATGCCTTGAACAGCGCGTGGTTCAGGACGTGGAAAAGGCTCCCCGCGATGCCCATCGCGCCATGCGCACCGAGGTAGCCGGCGGCCCCGATGCCTGCCAGGATGAAGCCCATCTGCGAGACTGAGTGGTACGCCAGCATGCGTTTTGCGTTGCTCTGCAGAAGCGCCATGCACACGCCGGTGAACATCGTGAACACGCCGATCCACAACACGGCAAGACCGAGGTGCTCGCTGAACGCCCAGGCGCGCTCTTCAAGGTGCTCAGCGACTTCAGGCCGGAACAGCGCGGTGACCGTGCGGAAGATGCCGTAGGCACCGGCCTTGATCATCACCCCCGAGAGCAGCGCACTCGCGGGAGACGGCGCCACGGGGTGGGCATCGGGCAGCCAGACGTGCACCGGCTGCATGCCGGCCTTCACGCCAAACCCAAGGACGAGCAACGCCGCAGCCGTCCAGCGCAGCGCCGCAGGACCGCCTGCTGGCAACGGCGCAAGCTCGCCGTGGCCCCCCAGATAGAACGTGAGCATGATCCCGGCGAACAGCGCGAACCCGCCGATGACCGTCATCCAGAAGTACTTGATGCCGGCCTTCTTGGCCTCGTCGGTCTGCGCGTGCACGACGAAGAGGAACGCCACCAGCCCGAGCGCTTCGAAGAACAGGTACAGCGTCACGAGGTCGGCTGCCGTCACGACGCCGAGCATCGAGGCCAACGCCACGAGGTTCGTCACGTGGTAGCGGTCGTGGTGCCGCTCGTGGGCGAGGTAGTCCAGCGCGTACAGGGTCGAAGCGAACCAGACGAACGCTGCGAACAGGGCGAACAGAAGCGAGAACGGATCGACCGCAAATGCAAGGCCACCCACGACGGCAGGGACGCTGGCGACGATGCGATGATGCTCCGCTACCTGCGGCACCATCGCAGCCACGACGGCGAGGTCGGCCGCGACGACGGCTACGACGAACGCATCGCGCACCGTCGGCCGGATCCGACCCAGGAGCGGAACGGCAGTCGCTGAGGCCAGTGGCAGCGCGACCGCCGCCGCCGGCAGCAGGCTTACGAACGTTCCTGCCTCACCGTGCATCCTCGCGATCCCTCACCGGAAGAACCCCTCGGCCGCCGCTTTCGCCAGCTGGAGCGGAGACCACGCCGGCGTGGTGCACAGCCCGAGCACGACCACCAGCAGCACCGCCGCTGCCAGTGGAGCCAACATCGTCGCAGGCGCTTCTGGCGCACCCGCCTGCGCCAACGGCGATCCCTCAACGACAGGGGCCGGTTCGTTGAAGTACATCCGGTACACGATCGGCAGCAGGTACACGCCTGCGAGCAGGGCGCCGCCGACCAGCACCCCCAGGTACGCCACTTGGCCGGAGTCCAGGATGCCCAGACCGAGGTACCACTTGCTGACGAAGCCGGCGAGCGGCGGCGTGCCGATCATCGCAAGGGAAGTCGCCGCGAACGCGGCTGCCGTAACCGGCATTCGCTTCGCGACGCCGTCCATCTCGCGCACCGAGCGCACTCCCAGCCGCTTGATGATCAGCCCAGCACAGAAGAACAGGGCGCCCTTCATGAACGCGTGGTTCGCCACATGCACGATCGCGCCCGTCGCAGCCTGCGCGTCTACGAGCGCGACCCCGAGAGCGACGTATCCCATCTGCGAGATAGTCGAGTATGCGAGACGACGCTTGATGTCGTCTTGGTGCATCGCGAGCACGGCTGCGAACACCACGGTGAACGCCGCCAGGGCCGCCACCTGCTTCATCACCGCGAGCTCACGCACAAGGCCGACTCCGAAGACGTTGTAGACCACGCGCATGATCCCGAAGGAGCCGGTGGCCACCATCATGCCGGACAGCACAGCCGAGAACGGCGCAGGGGCTGCCGGATGGGCGTCGGGCACCCAGCCGTGAAGGGGGACCAGGGCTGCTTTCACGCCGAACCCCGCGATGAAGCACCAGAACACCACGAGCAGCTGGCCGCGCCCCATCCCGAGATCCAGCAACGGCGAACCGATGTCCTGAGCGCCTGCCAGGAAGTACGCGTAGACGATGGCGAGCAGGACGAGACTGCCTCCGATGAGGATGTACACGATGTACTTCGTCCCGGCAGCCAGGGCTTCGGGCGTCTGCTCGTGGACCACGAGCGGGTAGGTCAGGATGCTGAAGAGCTCGTAGAACACGAGGAACGTCAGCAGGTTGCCGGAGTACGCCACACCCACGGTCCACGCCAGGCTCAGCATGAAGAACGCGTAGTAGCGTCCGAGCCGGTGCTCGTCGGCCATATAGCCGAATGAGTACACCAGCGCGAGCAGCCACAAGACGGCTGCTGCCATGCCATACAGGGCACCGAGCCGGTCGACGCGAAGGTGTATCCACACCTGGGGAGTCATCTTCACCAACCGCACGGACTGCGTCGCCCCACTCGAGGCGCGCACGAGGACTGAGCCCGCGAGCACGACCGTCAGGATGCTTGCGGCCGCAAGGACGAGGCGTCGCCGGGTCTCGGGCCACGCCCCCGAGAGGCCCGCGACGACGCCGCCCAGCAGCGGCGTGAAGACCGCAGCAGGGACGATCCAGCTCGCCTGCGCTCCTGCTTCCATCGCGTCCTCCGATCACATCTTGAACACGAACTCCACCGCGGCACGCGCGAGCGCGAACGGCATCCCCGGGACGTCGCTCGTCGTGCCGAGCACCACGACCCACGCCGCACACGCGATCGTGGGCACCAACAGGACCGGCTTTGCCTCCCTCCGTTGCACCTCCTGCCCCTCGGGGCCCTTGAAGAAGGCGAGGTACACGATCGGCAACCAGTACGCAGCGTTCAGAAGCGAGCTGGCGACCATGACGAGCGCGAACCACCACATACCTGCCTCAAAGGCGCCGACGGACAGGTACCACTTGGTGATGAACCCCGCGAACAGCGGGACGCCGACGAATGACAGCGATGCGACGGTGAAAGCGGCCATGGTCCACGGCATCTGGTGCCCGACACCGCCGAGTTCGTGCACCTGAGTCTTGCCGGTAGTCCTCTGGATCGCGCCAGCGGCGAAGAACATCGTGATCTTGGCGAACGCCTGGTTCGCGATGTGCGCCACGGCCGCGCTCGCGGCGGCCGGCGTCAGCAATGCGGCGCCGAGCACGATGTAGGAGAGCTGGCTTACCGTCGAGTAGGCGAGCCGACGCTTGAGGTTGTCCTGGAACATCGCAGCCACCGACCCGGCGATGATCGTGAAGGCGGCCAGGTACGCGAGGGGCACCGTGTACCCGAGGCGCTTGAGCAGCTCGATCCCGAACACGTTGTACACGACGCGCAAGACGCCGAACGCGCCCACCTTCACGACCGCCACCGCGTGCAGCAGTGCGCTCACCGGAGTCGGGGCGACCATCGCGCTCGGCAGCCATCCGTGAAGCGGCATGACCGCCGCCTTCACCCCGAATCCCGCAACGAGCGTCACGAAGAGGACAGCAAGCGAGCGCGGATCTGCAGCGGCGGGCAGCACGCCGGGTCTGGACAGGGTGAGCGTCCCAGCAATCTGGTACGTCAGCGCCGAGCCAAGCAGTATGCATGCGCCTCCCACAAGCGTGTACGCCAGGTACTTCCTGCCGGCGCGCAGCGCCTCGGGCGTCTCCTCGTGAATCACGAGAGGGTAGGTGCATATAGTCAGCGTCTCGTAGAAGACGAACAGCGTGAGCAGGTTTTCTGCGAACGCGACGCCGACGGTCGTCGAGACGCACAGCGCAAAGAAGCCGAAGAACCTGACCTTCGCGTGCTCTGGCTCCATGTAGCCGATGGCGTACACCGTGGTGATCAGCCACAGCGCCGATGAGACCAGGGCGAAGAACATGCCGAGCGCGTCCGCCCTGAACGTGATGCCGATGCCTGGCGTGAACTCGATGAGGTTCCACACGAACGTCTTGCCAGTAAGCGCCGCCGGCAGCATCGAGAGCACGACCACGAACTTCAGCGCAGCTGCCCCGAGACTCCAGAACCGTCGCCAGAACACGCTCCTGCCCGTCAGGAACACTAGCCCCGAGCAGGCGAACGAGATGGCTGGGGCGAGCAATACCCTCACGTCCGCCGTTTCCACGTCAGCCTCCCGTCGGAGCAAGCATCCGGGTCACCACGGGCTCTATGAAGGTCAGGGGCACCTTCCCCGCAAGCCCCATGGCGAGGCAGAGCGCAGCGAGAACCCACATGGGCACCAGCATTGAAAGCGGAGGGTCTCCAACGTGCGTGACTTCTGCGCGTACCGGCTCCTGGAAGTAGAACGCATTGAGCATCCGGATGTAGTACACGAAGATGAACAGGGCACCGAAGACGAGCGCGAAGCCGAAGGCGGCGTTCTTCGCCTCGAACGCCCCGAGTGCGATGTACCACTTGCACAGGAACCCGGCGGTGGGCGGTATGCCGACGATCGACACCGCCCCTACCGCAAGCGCCGCTCCCGTCAGCGGCATGCCGCGGCCGACCCCACGCAGGTCGCTCAAGCGCCGGTACCCCGTCTGGTAGATGATCGCTCCGGCGCTGAGAAACAGCGCGGACTTGATGAGCGCGTGGTTGAAGATGTGCACGGCCGCGCCTACCAGAGCGTACCGTGACGCCAGGCCGAACCCCATGACGATGTAGCCGACGTTGGAGATGGTGGAGTACGCGAGCATCATCTTGATGTCGTCTTGGAACATCGCGAAGAACGCGCCCATCACGATCGATGCCGCCCCGAGCCACGTCAGGAGCCGGTTGAGCGTCACAAGGTCCACGGCTCGCGATGCGTAGACAACCTGGTACAACCGCAGCATCCCGACGAGGCCCACCTTCACCACGAGCCCCGACAGAACCGCGCTGACCGGGCTCGGAGCGATCGCGTGCGCGTCTGGAAGCCATACGTGCAGCGGGAACAGCGCGGCTTTGACCATGAATCCCAGCACGATCGACCCGACCGCCACCGCGACAGGAACGGTATCGGCCACGACGCTCAAACGCTGGGTGGCATCCGCGATGTTCAGCGTGCCGGTCACGCCGTACAACATCCCGATCCCGAACAGCACGAAAAGCGAGGACACGGCGCCGAGCACGAGGTACTTGAACGCGGCCATCTCCGCGATGCGCTCGCCGCTTATCGCCACCAGCGCGTAGCCGGACAGCGAGATGATCTCCATGAAGACGTAGAGGTTGAACATGTCTCCCGTGACCGAGAATCCGATCAGCCCCGCAAGGTTGAGCAGCAGCAGCGCGTAGTAGTACGGGATGCGGGCCTCGTCGAGGGCATGGGGCGCGTACCTCAGTGAGAACACGATTGCAAGCGCTCCGAGGAACGCGACCACGAACGCGAACGCGCTCACCTCGTCGAACCGGAACTCGATGCCGTACGGAGGCGTCCAGCCCCCGAAGGTGTACGAGAACGGGCCTTCTTGGGCCACGCGGATGACGAGAGGAAGCGACGCTCCGACCGTGGCCGCGACCGCCGTGGCGGCCCAGACCCATGCCGCCTTGGTGCTCTTGCGAGAGATCGCCGGGGTCACCACGCCGGCGCCGAGCGGCACCAGCACGACGAGAGGGAGCCAATGCGGCCACTGCCACCACATCTACTCCAGCTCCCTCAACTCGTCGGCCTCGATAGTCCCGCACTGGCGCCACACCCGCACGATGAGGCTCAACGCAAGCGCAGTGGTGCTCACCGCCACCACGATCCCGGTGAGGATCAGCGCCTGAGGTATCGGGTTCACGAACGGTGGGTGCGCGTCGGCACCCATGATCGGTGCGCTGCCGCCATCGACGACCCCGAGAGCGACGATGAACGCGAAGACCGAGGTCTCCATGATGTTGAGGCCCATGAACTTCTTGATCAGGTTGTTCTTCGCGATCACGCAGTACAGGCC